>CAZMOR010000063.1:0-30265 GCA_964567795.1 uncultured Verrucomicrobiota bacterium | reverse complement strand
CCCGGCACGCCCCACCCCAGGTTGGTGATGATGGTGGCGCGCGCCAGATTGGTGGAGTATTGCAACTGGTAGTAGCGGCCCGTGCTCTGCGGGAAGGCCATCCGGATCTGATGGTCCACGCTGCTGTACGTGCCGGTCACTTTGAGCACGCTGCCCGACACCGCCGGATCCGTGTCCGCCAGGTATTCTTCGTAGGTCGTCATGCCGTCGTGGTCATCATCGGCGTTGGTGGCGTAGCGCGCATCCTCCGGATCCAGGCTGCGGTGCTGCAACCACTCCGTGAAAGGATCGGCCGCGGTCGCGGTGATGAACAGCGTGCCCGTGGCCGCACCCTCGTAGTTCGCATCGAGAACGGCGGCCACCACCACGTATTGTCCCGTTTCGACCGGCGCGGCGCCGGACCCGTCGTAGGTCACGGTCACGGCCAGGCCGGTCGGCGTCGTGGAAACGGTCGCGCCCTTGGCCGCGCCGTCATAAACCTGCGAAAGGCTGCCCAGGCTGACCGCGGCAACCGCCTTCGCGATGACCAGGGTGCCGGTCGCAACACCCGCGTAATTCGCATCGTTGACCGCGCCGGTCACGACGTAGCTGCCCGCCGCGGTCGGCGCGGCGGCGGCGCCGTTGTACGTCACATCGACGGTCAGTCCGGCCGGCGTGGTCGCGGCGCCGGCGCTCTTCGGCGTGCCGTCGTAGGTTGGCGCCAGCCCGGACAGGACGACGGTGGCCGCTCCCTTGCTGATCACGAAGATCGCGGTGTTGGTGCCTTCGTAATTGGCATCGGCCACGGTGGCCGCGACCGCATAGGAACCCACCGTCACCGGCAGCGTGGCGGAACCGTTGTAGGTCAGCTCCACCGCCAGGCCTTCGGGCTCCGTCAGCACCGTCGCCGCCTTGCCGGTGCCATCATAGGCCGCGCCGAGGCTGTCAAACAGGACCGTGGCCTCGGCCTTGGCAATCACCAATGTGCCGGTGGCGAAACCGGTGTAGTTCACGTCGTTGATGGTGCCCGTCACGGCATAGTTGCCTGCGGCCGCCGGCACCGTGGCGGAGCCGTTGTAGGTGAAATCCACGGCCAGGCCGGCGGGTTCGGTCGTCGCGGTGGCGCTCTTGGGCGTGCCGTCATAAACCTGCGCCAGGCTGCCCAACGTCACGGTCGCGGACGGTGCCGAAACCACGAGCGTGCCCGATGTGGAACCCAGGTACATCGCGTCGTTGACCGTGGCCGCCACGGCATAGCTGCCGGCCTCCGTCGGGGCCGTCGCGGAACCATCGTAGGTAAGATCAACGGCCAAACCCGGCGGTACGGTCGTGGCCGTCACCACCCGCGCGGCGCCGTTATAGGCCTGGGCCAGGCCGTTCAACGTCACGCCGGCCGCCGCCTTCGTCACGGTGAAGGTGTTGGTGACCCCGGGCGCGGCCGCATAGGCGGCATTGCCGGCCTGGGCGGCCACGATCGCCACCGCGCCCGCGCCGGTGAAGGTCAGGTTCGTGCCGCCCGCGATCACCGCCGGTCCGCCGGCCACGGCAAACGTCACGGACAATCCGCTGGAGGCCGTGGCCGCCAGACCGACCGTGTTGGTCGCCACCTGGCCGGCGAGCGCCGGGAACGTGATCGTTTGCGCGGCCTTGGTCGTCACGCTGGTGACGCTGGAATAGGTTCCCGTGCCGCCCGGAGAAACCGCCAGGACGCGGAAATAATAGGTCACGCCCGCCGTCAGCCCCGTCACCGCCTGGCTGGTGCCCGCCACCGTGCGGTTGGAATAACCGGCCAGATACGCGGCGGTGCCGGCGCCATAAGGATAGAGCGTGATGTCGTCGATGTTGTAGCGCGTGGTGGTGCCCGAGGTCTTGACCACCCGGATCCGGACATTGCCGGTCAGGTTGAGATTGGTCGCCGTGAACAGGGTCAGGTTCGTGGAATCGGCGGTAAAGGTTCCGGCACTGTTCCAGGACGCTCCGCTGTTCGTGCTGTAGTCGACCCGGCCGGCGGTATTCGCATCCGTGCCGTACTTGGCATACAGCAGCGTGATCGCGCTGAGCCCCATGTTGGTATCGGCGTTCATCGTCAGCATGCCGGTGCCGTTGGCGGTCTCGTTGGACCGGACGCGCGCCGCGCGGGCGCCATTGAACCGGTCGCTGCCCGCAGTCGTGCCGATCAAGGCCTCGTTTAGGTTCCAGGAAAGCCCGCCCAGGGTAACGTCGCCCGCGGTATAGGACGTCTTGCTGACGCCTTCGAAATCGGCGACATACACACTGCCCCCGCCCCCGCCGGAGGCAAAGCTGGCCGTGGTGCCGACATCGAGCCGGTATTCGGCCGCCCCCTCCACGGCGCTCCAGACCGCCGTGAAATCCACCGCGTTGGTCGCGCTTGCCCAGATGGCCCCCGGCGCGGCCGGAATGCCGTTGTAGACCACCACGCTGACGGCCTGCGTCGCTACGCCCACGCTGTTGCTGGCGGTGAAGGTGAACGTCTGCGTCCCCACATCCGCCTGCGGCGGCGTGTAGGCCAGTTGGCCCGTCGCGGGCGTGAAACCGAAGCCCGCGGAAGCCGTCGTGCCCTGCAAGGCCAAGACCGGTGCCGGATATCCCGCCGCGCCGAGGCCAAAGGACATCGCGGCGCCGACATACGCCGTCTGCACGCCCAGCGCGTTGAACTGCGGCGCCAGATCCGCCGCCGAAATGGTCAGCGTGGCCGTGTTTGTCGCCATCCAGTTCGCGGCATCCACGATACCGGTGACGGCGTAGGTTCCGATGTTGGTCGGGGCCGCGGTCGACCCGTTGTAGGTCAGGGCCACGGACGAACCGGACCCGGCGGTGGCCGTCACGGCGCGGGCGGTGCCGTTGTACGGCTGGCTGGTATTGCTGAAGTTGATGGTGTCCACGGCGCGCGCAATCACCAGCGTGCCCGTGCAGGCACCGGCGTATTCCGGCGTGGTGATGGCCGCCACGACGGTGTAGCTGCCCGCGTTGGCGGGCGGCGTGGCCGAGCCGTTGTAGGACAGGTCGACGGCCAGGCCGGCGGGATCGGTCGTCGCGGCCGGGACTTTGGCCGTGCCGTCGTAGGTTTGAGCCAGGCTGGACAAGGCAACCGTCGCCGGAATCGCGGCGTAGGGCAGGATCACGAGATCATCAAGGTTGAGTTTGTTCTGCGGGTTGCCGGCCGTCAGCTGGAAGCGCAAATAGGCCGCCTGGGTCAGGGCCAGCGTGTTGGAGAAGGCCGCGAAATTCGTCTGGATGCCGTCCGCCACAAGATTGGTGTGCGTGGTCCAGTCCGAGCCGTTGGCGCTGGTTTGCAGGGCCAGCGTGGCCTTGGCGTCGGTTCCGTACATCGCATAGTGGAACGCCACGGAATGGATCCCCGGGAACGGCACCGTGCTTTGCAGCACGCCATTGCTTGTGGCCTCCGCGCTGAGATAGCGCAGGCGCAGCGAAACAGAACCGGTTTTGACATCGTTGCTCAGCGTGCCGACATAGCCGTTGTCGATGAACCAGTTGCTCGGACTGCTGGCCGACAGCACGTTGGTGTGCGGTCCATAGTCGCCGCTCGGCCGGTACGGCGTTTCAAAATCGATCGTCAGGGGCGTTCCAAGCGTCCGCGTCACGACGCTGGTCGACTGGATCGTCACCGCGCTCGCGTAGACATTGGTCACGCCCAGGTAGCGGGCATCGCCGGGCACGCGGACCGTCGCGTCGTAAACGCCGATCTCCACCGGCGTGGACGGCGCATAGGCAACCGACCAGGCCAAGCCGGTCGTCACCAGGAACGAATTGGTGTGCGGCTGGCCGTTGTAAGGCGCCACGACCGGCGCCACCAGCGCGCAAGTGGCCTGCGCCTGCGTGATGACCACGGCGTTGCTGAATACGAAGGTCCCGCCCAGATAATGGCTGTCGCCCGTGACGTGGACGGTGGCGTGGTACGTGCCCGGTTCCACCGGATTGGCCGGGGCGTAGGTGACCGTCCAAGCCAGGCCGGTCGTCACGGCAAAGGAATTCGAGTGCGCCAGGCCGTCGAAGGCCGTTTCGACCGGCGCAACCAGTTCACAGGTGGCGACACCTTGGGTGATGGTCAGCGCGTTGGTGAACCCGAAAGTTCCGCCGATGACGGTCTCCGTGTCGGGAATGGTCACCGTGGCATTGTACGTGCCGATGTCCACCGGTGGAGACGGCGACCAGGCCACGGAATAGGCCAGCCCGGCCGGGGCCGTCACAAAGCCGGCGGTGTGGGCCGTGCCGTCGAAGGCGGCCGTTCCGGGCACGGGCAGCGTACAGTCCGCCACGGCCGCGGGCGTGAACTCATTCAGGAAAATATTGTCCAGGTTGGCGTAGTACGTGTTCTTGGATGCGGTCCAGAGGATGCGGAAACTCAACGGTCCGACGACATCCACCGTGGTGGAGTTTGTGGTCAGGGCCGTGACATTCGCGGTATTGGCGGTGGCGATGGTCACCCAGCCGGCCCCG
This sequence comes from uncultured Verrucomicrobiota bacterium, assembly GCA_964567795.1. GTDB lineage: Bacteria > Verrucomicrobiota > Kiritimatiellia > CAIQIC01 > Lenti-01 > Lenti-01. The sequence continues at coordinate 25,807 of CAZMOR010000063.1, read as the reverse complement.
GAATTGTACTGCGGCGTGATCGTCACCCCGAGGCTCGTGCCGTAGCGCGCGTAGGCAAACCGGAAATCACCGATGCCGTTGGTCAACGTGCCTTGCAGGTAGATGCCGCCGGCCGTTCCACGGAGGCGGGCGCCGCGCTGGCCGTCGATCCGGTCCTTCGTGTCGTTGGTCGCCACCACCAGCGCGTTGGACAGCACCCACATCCGGCCGGCGATCTCGATGGGCGTGTAATCGGTATAGGTCGGCTTCAACGCCGAATCCTCGAAATCCATGTCCAGGTTGCCCGTGTAGTACGGATTCGGGTCGTCTTCGTTGGGAATGCCGTCGCCGTCGGCGTCCGGATCGCAGACATCGCCGATGCCGTCCTTGTCGAGATCGGACTGGTTGGCATTCGCGTTGTACGGACAGTTGTCCGCGGCGTTCAGGTCCGCATCGCCGTCGATGTCCGGATCGCATGCATCCCCCGTTCCATCGCCGTCGGTGTCGATCTGCGTCGGGTTGTAGGTGTCCGGACAGTTGTCCACATCGTCGAGGATGCCGTCCAGGTCGGCGTCGCCCGGGGCCATGATGATGTTGCCGCTCTGCTGCTGCGCATTGAGCGTGCCGGGCGTCGCCAGCGCGTTGTACCAGGTGCCGGTGGCCATGAGGATGTTGTTCGGCGCCTGCGGGCAGGTGTCGGTGCTCGAATCCGTGCCGATCTGGTGCAGGTAGTTCTTGCTGCCGGGCGGCACGTTCGTGGACACCGTCGCGGGATCGTCCACGCCGAGGTCGAAGGTGTCCCCCAGCCAGACCACCGCATCCAGGATGGTGCCGGAGGCGTCATACAGGATCAGGCCGTCCCCCGCGTTCAACAGGCTGCCCGGCAGCAGGAAGTCGGTGTTGGCAACGTAATTCGAATTCTGGCTGATGACCGCCAAACCCAGGGCGGCGCCGCCGTGCTCGGCGGCGCCGTCGTCCGGCAGCGTGAACGCCGGGAACGTGAAGGTCCACGCCGGGCCGTCGGTCGTGGCCGCCCCGTTGCGGTGCTCGATCCGGTAGCCGGTCAGGTCCAGGCCGGCCGGACCGATGATCTCGATGAATTCGTTGGTGTCCGTGCCGTTGCCATCGGCCTGCACTTCGTTGAACATGGGCCGGAAACTGCCGGACGTGCCGATCACCGGGAAGGTGTAGGTGTTGGTCGCGGAGTAGTTCGTGTGGAAGCCTTCGGGCCCCTGGTACGCGTAGCGCACGTAGTATTCCAGCACGTCGCCGCCGTTCTTCGCCACGCTCATCAGCGGGGTCTGCCACGCGGTGCCGGACGAGTTCGTCAGCGCCTGCTCGAGCCAGCTGCCGCCCTGGATGCGGAAGACGCCCGTGGCCGCCATGTTCGACGCCAGCAGGTTCGGCGTCAGGCCCACGGTGAGGCCGAAATCATTCGTGGCCTTGGGCGCGAACGGATTCAGCGCCGGCCCGGACGACACATAGGCGTCGGCGCCCGCCAGCGCCTGGTGGCGGCCCGGGGTGGCCGAGTTGGTGCCCGCCACGATCGTCCATTCATTGGATGCCCACGTCGCCAGCGGATCGCTCACCCCGACCTTGCGCACGGCCGTCGAGTTGGTGAACGCCCAGGCCCCCGCCACCTGCCCCGTCCGGCCATAGATGTCGGAGATGCTGCCGCCGGGCTTGAGCAGGGCCACGGTGTCGTTGCCGTCCAGCTGGCCAATGACTGCGGCCTGCTGCTGCGCGGCCACGCCCCAGATCGGAGCAAAGGCGTTGGTCGACGGCGCCACCACGCAGACCGCGCCGGCCGCCAGGGTGCCGCTCAAGGCGATCGTGGCCGGACTGGCCGCGCCGTTCAGGTACACCCCCAGCGCATATCCCGACAGATCCAGGTTCGTGCCGCCGGTGTTGCAGATTTCCACGAAGTTTCCGTTGGTCGACGCCGGACAATCCACCACTTCGCTCACGATGCCCACTGGCGTGATGCCCGCCACCGCATCGATCAGGTTGAAATCGGCAAACACCATGCGGTGGTCCGACGCGTTCAGGCTGGCCGTGCCCGCCGGCAGCGGTCCCGGCTTGTTCAAGCCCACCCCCGCCCCGTCATGCTCCGAATTGTACACTTCCCCCGTCGGCGCCCCGTAGGCGCTGTTCATGATTTCATCGCTGAACAGGATGTAATCGAGCCGGTAGCAACTGCTGGTGCTCGTGGTGTAATGCGTCCAGGTGTCGTTGGTGCCCGTCTGGGCCGGATTGATCCAGCCCATGCCGGCCGCGGCCAGGCGTTCCGTGGGGAAATACCGGTACGGCAGCAGCCAGCCGGAGTTGGAATTCCAGGGAATGTCGGACCCGTCGTTGAAGGCGACGGAGGTGTTGCCCAGCGAGGATTGCGCTGTCTGGTAGTAGGCGATGTCGAAGTTGGTGTTCTGGGTCAGGCCGATGTCGTCGTTGAAGTCGCCCATGATCGCGTATTCCACGTTGTTCAACGGGTCCTGAGCCACCATGTTGGTGATGTAATTCACCGCCCGGTAGACTTCGAATGCCCGCTGCAACCGGCTGGATTTAGTCGTGGTGCCGGACTTGTTGTGGGTCACGAACACATGGAAGGGATACAGCGCGCCCGGCACCTCGATGGTCGCGTGCAGCGGCCAGCGCATGATTTCCGCCGCCGTTGGATCCACCACCGTCTCCCGGATGTCGGCGGTGCCCGTGATCGGGAATTTGCTCCAGATGCCCGTGTGCAGGGAATTGTCGAACGTGCCCCCCACCGACATGGCATAATACGGATAGCCCAGCGTTGCGGCGGCCTGGATCCACGCCGTCATGTCTTCGTCGGCGTACAATTCCTCGAAGCACAGGATGTCCGGCTGCACGCGCTGCACGATGGACGTCACCGCGGCATAATCCACGTCGCTGGCGGTGCCCCGGTCGCTGCCCGTGTCCAAACCGGTCTCGACGTTGAATTCGGCGATGCGGACCTGGACGGCCGGCACGGGCCGCGCCAGGATTCCCAGCATGAGGCCGCAAAATAGTCCCCAACGGATGTACGTCTTCATATGCGGCAAAAAACGTACCACCCCCCGCCATATATACAAACACAATCTTAACATTTGTCGCACCCCCCCCCCCATGCGGGGGCTCGCGGCTCATATGCCCGGGGGGGGGGGGGGGCTCAAGCCTCGAAATGGCTAAAAAGGCCTAGAAACGGCACTTTCGCGGCGTTTTTCGGGATTTCCAAGGCATGAGCCGCGAGCCCCCGCATGGGGGGAAGCGGTCCTTCACGGAGTGCCCGGTTCCAACCCCTATTGCGGGGCCGTCAGCATGGACTTCACGCCCCAGAACCAATAACCGTTGGTGTGATGGGCATTGGTGATCACCTGCCCCGGCACGCCCCACCCCAGGTTGCTGATGATGGTGCCGCCGAGCAGGTTGGTCGAATATTGCAACTGGTAATAGCGGGCGGTGCTCTGCGGGAAGACCAGTCGGATCTGGTGATCCACGCTGCTGTACGTGCCCGTCACCCGCAGCACGCTGCCCGAGAGCGCCGGATCCGTGTCCGCCAGGTACTCCTGCCAGGTGGTCATCCCGTCACGGTCGTAGTCGGCACTCAGGAAATAATTGGTGCTGCCGGGATCCTCGCCTTGCCCCATCACCCACTGCTGGAAGGGAGTCGCGGTCACGTTCACGGTCATGGCGGCCGGCGAACTGCCGCCGTCCTTGTCCTGCGCCGTGAAGACGAACACGTTGGCACCGATCTGGTTGGTGCCGGGCAGGAAGTAGAAGTAGCCGCTGTTCGTGTCGAACAGCCAGACGCTCTCGCTCACCGCACTCGTGCAGGCGTAGGTCAGCGGATCGGATTCCGTGGGCATGGCCGTGACCGTGTAGACAAAGTCCACCGCCACGGTCGCCGCCTGCGCGTCGATGGGGTCCAGCAGCGGCGGCGTGCCGGTCTTGGTCGTCACGGAGGCCGTGGCTGAATCCGGACCGGTGCCGCCGGCGGAAACCGCCCGCACGCGGAAGTAGTAGGGCGCGCCGGAACCCAGTCCTTCGACATCCTGGCTCGTGCCCGCCACCGTCAGGTTCGAATAGCCCGGCACGTAGGCCGGTTCCGCCGCCACGCTCCAGCCCTGGACAACCAGGTTCGAAACGCCCACGCCGATGTTGGAACCGGCATCCGGCGCCTGCCAGCGGATCCGGGTCTGGGCAAAGCCCAGGTTGGTCGCGATGGTGATCGTCGGAACCGCCGCCCAGGTCGAACCGCTCGGCGGATTCACCGTCGCCATCGCCGTCCAGGAGGCGCCGTTGTTGGTCGAAAGGGAAACCGTGATGTTCGACTTCGTCGTGCCGCCATAGGTGCGCGCCCGGAAATCCACCGTCAGGTTGGTGAAGCCCAGCGTGGAGAAGGCCTCGGAGATCACATAATTCGTGGCATAGCCCAGAATCAGGTAGGTGCTGCTCGAACCGGAGATGCTGTAGGACCAGTCCGCCGGCGGGGTCGCGTTGGTGGCGGGGTTGGACGCGAGCCCAAACTGGCCGGCGGTGCTGCCGTCGAACAGCGCGCTCGTGGCCACGTCGAGCCGGTAGCCGGTCGCGTTGGCCACCGCGCTCCAGGCGGCAGTGAAGCCCGTGTTGTTCGTCGCGGCGGCCCAGATCGAAGCCGGCGCGGCGGGCGGCCCCTGGCTTACGGTGACGGTCACCGTCTGCGTCGCGATCCCGAGGGTGTTGCTGGCCGTGAAGGTGAACGTCCGGTTGCCCAGATCCGCCTGCGGCGGCGTATAGGCCAGCACGCCCGTGGCCGCGGTGAAGCTGTAGCCCGTCGAGGCCGTCGTGCCCTGCAGCGCCAGCGTCGGCGCCGGAGAGCCGTTGGCGCTCGCCACGAAGGATGTCGCGATGCCGACCAGGCTGGTCTGCACCCCCAGCGCGTTGAACCACGGCGCGAAATCGCCCGCCGTGATGGTCAGCGTGCCGGTCGCGGATCCCGCGTATTCCGGCGCGACCACCGTGCCCACGACGGTATAGCTGCCGGTGGCGACCGGCGGATTCGTCACACCGTTGTACGTGAACGCCACGGCCAGCCCCGCCGGCACGGTCGTGGCCGTCGCGCTCTTCGGCCGCGCATCGTAGGTCTGCGCCAGGCTGCCGAGCGTGACGGTCGCCGGCAAGGCCGCATAGGGCATCACCGTGATGTCGTCGAGATCCAGCCGCTGCTGCGCGGAACCGCCCACGAGCTGGAAGCGCAGATAGCGCGCCTTTGTCAGCGCCAGGGTGTTGGAATAGGCCGCAAACACCAGCTGGTTGGTGACCACCAGGTTCGTGTGGCTGGTCCAGTCCCGGCCGTCGACGCTGCTTTGCAGCCCCAGGGTAACCGTGGAGTCGGATCCGTACATCGCATAGTTGAATGCCACGGAATGGATGCCGGCGAACGGCCCCAGGCTTTGCAGGACGCCGTTGGTGGTCGCCGCGGCGCCGATATAGACCAGGCGCAGCGAATAGCTGCCGTTCTTCACGTCGTTGGACAGGTTGCCCCGCGTGGCATTGAGCAGGAACCAGTTGGAGGGACTCGCCGCGCACAGGACGTTGGTGTGCGGCCCGTAGGAGGCGTAATCCGGAATGTAGGGGCTTTCGAAGTTGATGATGAAGGCGTTCGTCGCGACGGTTCGCGCATCCTGGTTGGTGGACAGAATGGTCACCGCGTTGGGGAAGTCGAACGTGCCGCCGAGGTAGTGGACATCGCCGGTGACCGCCACCGTCGCGCTGTAGATGCCCGCGTTCACCGGCGGATGCTGCGGTGAATAGCTCACCGACCAGGCCAGGCCGGTCGTCACCGTGAAGACATTGCTGTGGACCGCGCCGTTGTAATTGGTGGTGATGTAGGCCCCCAGCGAACAGGTTGCCACCGCCTGGGTGATGACCACGGCGTTCGTAAACACAAAGGTGCCGCCCGTCGCATGGGCGTTGCTGACCACTGTGACCGTCGCGCCATACACGCCCGGTTCCACCGGCGGATTGGCCGGCGAATACGCCACCGACCATGCCATGCCCGGTGTCACCTCGAAAATATTGGTATGGGCCAGCCCGTCGAATGCAGTGGCCACCGTGTTGCTGAGGTTGCAGGTGGCCGCGCCCCGCGCGATGACCACGGAATCGGTGAAGACAAACGTGCCGCCCGTGACCAGGTTGGTGCTGGGAATCGTCACCGTGGCGGTATACGTACCCACCCCCACCGGATTCGTCGGCACGGACGCCAGCGTGTATGCCACCGAGTAATCGAGGCCTTCCGGATAAATAATGAATTCGTTGGGATGCGGATACCCGTCATACACCACGTCATTGGTCGCCACCAGCGCGCACAGCGCGTCCGTGGGTTCGTCTGGCAATGTGTATTCGGCGATGACGATGTCGTCCACGTTGGCCCGGAGATCCATCGTGCCGCTGGACAAGAAGCGGAATTCCACCGGTCCCAGGACATTCACGGTGGCGTTGGCCGCCGTCAGGTTGGTGAGGCCGGCCGTGCCGACCGACAAGATGGTTGCCCAGTCGTTGGTGCCCTTCTTGTACTGCGCCGCGATCGTGATGCCGGCATCGGTGCCGTAGCGCCCGTAGTTGAACGACAAGGTGCCGATGCCGTTGGTCAAGGTGCCCTGGAGGATGAAACCGCCGGGCGCGCGCAGCCGGAGGGATTTCAGGCCATTGGTCAGATCGCTCGTCGTCGAGCTGATGACCGCGTTGGACAGCACCCAGTCGCGGTTCGCGACCAGTTCCGGCGTCAGGTTGGTGTAGATGGTCTTGGAGAGGTTGGTCGGATATTCGAAATTGAACATCTGCGTGGTGGGCGTGTAGGGATCGGTGTCGTCTTCATTGCTGATCCCGTCGCCGTCGATGTCGTCATCGCAGGTGTCGCCGAGGTCGTCGTAGTCCAGGTCCGACTGGCTGGCGTTGGCGTCATAGGGGCAGTTGTCCGTTTCGTTCAGGACGCCGTCGCCGTCGAGGTCCGGGTCGCACTCGTCGCCCTGGCCGTCGCCGTCGGTGTCGAACTGGGTGGGGTTGTAGGTCCCGGGGCAGTTGTCCTCGTCGTCCAGCACGCCGTCCTGGTCGAGATCGAGGCGCGCGACGAACAGGTAGGCATTGGTCTGCTCGGCATTCAGCGCGCCCGGCGTGGCCAGGGCGCTGTACCACGTGCCCGTGGCCATCAGGATGTTGTTGGGCGCCTGCGGGCAGAAATCGGTAGGCTGGTCCACGCCGATGTTGTGCAGATAACTGGGGCTGCCGCTGGGCACGATCCGGGAAACCGATCCGGGATCGTCCACATCGGTGTCAAACGTGTCGTTGGTGGCCGCCAGCCAGACCACGGCGTCCACGATGTTGGTGGCCGGATCGTACAGGATCAGCGCATTGGGCCCGTTGTTGAGGGTATGGGTCATGAGGAGATCGGTGTTCGGCACCAGGGAAGCGTTCGTGCTGATCACGACGAACCCCAGATGGTTGCTCCCGAAGTCGAGGATCCCGTCGTCGGGAACTGTAAAGGCCGGGAAAGTGTAGGTCCATTGGACGCCGTCGAGGTTGGTGGCCCCATTGTATTGGCGCATGAAATAGCCGACCAGATTGGTCCCCGCGGGCGCAATCAGTTCGATGAATTCGTTGGTGTCGGTCCCGTTGGGATTGGCCTGCACTTCGTTGAAGAGCGGCACGAGGCGCACGGTGGTTCCGGTCCCGGCCGGGAAGGTATAGACGTTGGTGGTCGTGACTTTCGGGCTGTTCGTGCTCACCGTGCCGTAGTTGGCGTCATAGAACGAAACCTCGACGCAATACTCCATCACGTCGCCGCCGTTCTTCGCGACATCCATCGGCGCGGTCTGCCAGACATAGCCGCTGGCATTGGTCATGGCGTTGGTGATCCAGTTGCCGCCGGAAATGCGGAACCGCGCCCGGGCGGTCAGGCCCGTCGCCGCCCGGTTGCGGAAGAGGCTCGCCTGGACGGCAAAGGCGTTCGTCGCCTTGGGCGCGAAGGGGGCCAGCCCGACGCCGGCCACGGAAACCGCCGCCTCCGGCATGGAGGCGTGGGCGCCCGGCGTCGCCGTGTTCGTGCCCGTCGTGATGGTCCACTCGGAGTTGGTCCAGACCGTCAGCGGATCGCTGATGCCCTGCTTGCGCACCGCCGTCGAATTGGTGTAGCCCCATCCCACCGGGTCCGACCGGATCTTGCCGTAGATGTCCGACGTCTTGTTGGACCGCAGCAGCACCACCACGTCATTGCCGTTGAGCTGGCCGATCCAGGCGTTCTGCTTGTTCGCCACCTTGCCGGTGTAGATCTGCGAGTAATAGTTCGTCGACGTCGCCAGCGTGTACACCTGGCCCGAATCCAGGCTGCCGCTAAGCGAGATGTTCGTGGCCGCCATGCGGTTCTTGTCGAAATACAGTGCCACCTTGTAGGCCGACAAATCCAGCGTGCCGATGCCGGTGTTGCAGATTTCGACGTAGTTGCCGTTGGTCGATGTCGGGTGGTCCACGATTTCGCTGATGATGCCGACGGGCGTGATGCCGCCCACTTCGTCGATCAGGTTGAAATCGGCAAACACCATGCGGTGATCCGAAGCCAGGGGGCTGACGTTGGTGGCCAGCGGCGAACCGTATTTCGCCAGGCCCGCTCCGCTGCTGAGATAATCCCCGCGCGAGGAATACACTTCGCCCGCCGGCGGCCCGTAGGCGTTGTTCATGATTTCATCGCTGAAGAGGATGTAGTCCAGCCGGTAGCCGTTGGTGTCGGCCGGAGGATTGTTGTCGTGCGTCCAGGTGTTCGTGCCCCCGGTGTGGGTCGCCGACACTTCCGTCAGCCCGGCATTGGTCAACCGTTCCGTGGGATACAGCTTGTACGGCAGCAGCCAGCCCGAATTGGTGGTCCAGGGTATGTCGGAACCAGCGATAAAATCATAGGTGGTGTTTCCCATGCCGGCCTGGTGGTTGGTGTAGTAGCTCCAGGCGAAGGTTTCGGTCTGGCCCAGCCCCACGCTGCCCTCGATGGAATCATTCCAGTCGCCCATGATCGCGAATTCGGAATCCAGCGGATACTGCGCCATCCAGTTGGTGATGTAGTTGGCCGTCCGGTAGGTTTCCAGCGCCCGCCACAGGCGGCTTTCGGTGTCCAGCGTGCTCGATTTGTTGTGCACCACGAACACATGGAACGGCTGCAGCGCGCCCGGCACCTGGACTTCCACATGCAGCGGCCAGCGGGTGAACATCTGGGCGCTGGCATCGAGGTAGTTTTCCTTGATCTGGACCGCGTTCGTGAGGGGATACTTGCTCCAGATGGCCGGCAACAATCCGCCGGAAAAGAACCCGCCGTTTGTCGGAATCACATAGTAGGGATAGCCCAGCGCTGCCCCGGCAGCCAGCCAGTCCGCTTTGTCGGTGCTGGTCTCTTCCTGGAAGCAGATGATGTCGGGCTGCACGCGCGCCACGATGGCCGTCACGGCGGAATAGTCGTCGTTCAGGTTGGTCAGGTGGTCATGGTCCGTATCAATGCCATGCAGGATGTTCCAGGTCGCAATGCGGACGGACACCGCATCGGCCGGAATGACCCCGCCAAGACACCAACCCGCCAAAAGCAGACACAGAATTTTTGCACTCTTCATAGCGGGACAAAAACGTACCACCCCCCCGGTTCAAATCAAATACAATCTTAACAATTTGGATGGATTTGGCTTAATGCCAGTTTCATCTGGCTGCCCCGTCATGGCAACTGGGCCAAGGCATCCCGGCGAACACCGGCAGACTCCCATGCCGCCATGCGCCCGCCCAACAGATCTTCAAGCTCTTTGAGCCGGCGCCCGGCGGCCACCCGTTCCTCCAACGGGGTGTCGGGACCTGCCAGCTTCTCATGCAACCGCCCCTGCTCGGTTTCCAGATCGGCAATCTCCCGCTCCAGAACCGCCAGTTCCTTTTCCACTTTGCGCAGATCCGCCTTTACGGCCTTGCGGTCGCGCATGGCCTCCACCCGCGCGGCCTTGGCTTCATCCCGGGGCAGTTCCACTTCCGCGGCCACGTTCTTTTCTTCCTGGGCGGTTTTTTCCCGGTAGTAATCGTACCCGCCCGCAAACCGCCGCACCCCGCCCCCGTCAGGCAGGACGGCCACAATGCCTTCCGCCACCGCCCGCACGAATTCCACGTCGTGCGAAACCAGCACCACCGTCCCGGCATACGACCGGATGGCGTCCTGCAAGGCCTCGCGGCTTTCCACGTCCAAATGCGTCGTTGGTTCATCGAGCAGCAGCAGATTGGGCGGACGGATCAGGATGCGCGCGAAGGCCAGCCGGATGCGTTCGCCGCCCGACAGCACCTCGACGCGTTTTTCCGCGGCTTCCCCCGAGAACCCGAAACCGCCCAGCAGCGACCGGATCTCCGCCTCGCCGGCATCCGGCGCCATGGCCTTGAGCGTTTCCAGGCACGTCCGCGTCCGGTCCATGGTGTCGGCCGTCTCCTGGCTCTGGTAGCCGGGCAGCACGAGATGGCCGGCCACCCGCCGGCCCTCGCCGGGCGCCAACTGGCCGGCCATCACCCGCAGCAGCGTGGTCTTGCCGGCCCCGTTGGGCCCGACCACGGCGAGCTTCTCCCCCTTCTGCACGGCGAGATCCACGCCGCGGAAAATCCATTTTTCCGCTTCGTAGGCAAAGCCCACGTTCTCGCACCGCAGGACTTCCTGGCCGCAGTGCGACGGCAGCGCCAGGCGGAAACGTCCGCGGCCCCGCGCCACTTCGACCACTTCGGTGCGCTCCATCTTCTCCAGCATCTTGAGCTTGCTCTGCACCCGCGTGGCCAGGGTGTTCTTCGCCCGGAACCGCTCCACGAACCGCTCGATCTGCTCGCGCTTGCGGTCTTCGTTCGCCTGCCGCGCCAGCGAAATCTCCCGCCGCTTTTCACGCTCGACCGCATACCAGGAATATTTTCCGGGGTAGCGCGTCACGCGGCCGGCGGCTACCTCGAACGTGATTTCACACAGCGATTCCAGCAGGTAGCGGTCGTGCGAAATCATCGCCAGCGTGCCGCGGAATCCCTCCAGCCGCCGCCGCAGCCATTCCACCGCCGGCAGGTCGAGGTAGTTGCTCGGCTCGTCCAGCAGCAGCAGGTCCGGCTCCGCGATCAGCGCCCGCGCCAGCTCCGCGCGCATCTGCCAGCCGCCCGAGAATTCGCCCAGCGGCCGCTGCAGGCCGGCCACGCGGAACCCGAGGCCCGTCAGGGCGGCGGCGGCGCGGGCGTGCAGGTCGTAGCCGCCCTGCGCCTCGAACTGCGTTTGCAAATCGCCCAGCCGGCGCAGCAGCATGCGGGCCTCGGCATCCTCGCCCGCCGCCAGCCGCGCTTCGATGTGGTGGATTTCGCCGCGGATCATTTCGAGATCGGGCGCCGCCTGCTCCACGTACGCCTGGAGCGGCGTCTGCTCCGCACCCGCCGGCAACTGCTGCCGGAGATGCCCGATGCGGATGTCCTTCGCCCGCTCGATGCCCCCCGCATCCGCATCGCACTCGCCCGTGATCAGTTCGAAAATCGTGGATTTCCCCGCCCCGTTGGGCCCGACAATCCCGGCCCGTTCCCCTGCCAGCAGGCGGAAATCCGCATGGTCGAGCACGATCTGCCCGCCATACCGTTTGCTCACCTGCCGGAATTCAATCACGGGTTCGGAATACCATGCCGGCGGCCGGGCGACAAGCGCGTGGACATCCGGGACCGCGGCCGCTCAAGGCTTGGCCGTCTGCTGGATCACTTGCTGTTCGCTGGCGACCAGGATCCGGTGCATTTCCTGCGGATCGTCCGTGCCGCGCATCTCCAGCAGCAGGCTGGTCTGGTGGCACATCATGCACAACCGCGCCAGCACGTGCAGGTGGATGCGGTCGTCCTGGCAGCAGATCAGGAAGAAAATATCCGTCGTCGAGCCATCGGGCGAACCGAAGGGCACCTGGCCGACGGTCTTGCCCGCCACCACGAAGGAATCCTCGAACATGTAGGGCTCGTGGTTGCGCGGATGCAGCAGCGCCAGCCCGCCGGACAGCGCCGTGGAGCACAGTTTCTCGCGCTCCACCAGGCTCTCCAGCAGTTCGTCGCGGTAGCACAGCAGCCCCGTGCTGTCCGCCAGGGCCACCATTTCATGCAGCACCGAGGATTTCGACCGGCACGTCAGCGCCGGCCGGATCCATTCCGGCTTCAACAGCGTCGGCACCATGGCGGCTTCGGCCGCCAGGTCGTGGTATTTCGCCGTGCTGCGCCGATGGAAATCCTCGAGCTTGTCCGCACTGGAGCCCAGCAGCCGCTGGGAAGCCCATTCATCCACGGCATTGTGCCGGAACACCAGCCGGCCGCCCTGCTTCTCGCAGGGGATTTCGCCGCGGCGCGCCAGTTCCTCCAGCCGCGTCTCGGCCAGGTGCAGGTATTCGGCGGCTTCCGCCAGGCTGAACGTCCGGAATGGCACGCCGCCGCCCCTCCCCCTAGATCCCCAGCAGCCCCGTGGCAAACGCCAGCAGCAAGATCAGGGCCAGCCCCAGCAGGCCCGCCGTGAACTTCGGAAACGCACTGCCCTCCAGCTGCCGCCGCAGCCATTTGGAATAAAAGGCCGCGCCGCCCGCCGCGATCGTCAACACCAGCATCACGCCGAAGAACAGCTGGTTCTTCCAAAGCGTCGCCGCCGGGCCCGCCCCAGGCGAGCCCGATCCGTGCATCGCGGCCTTCCCCACCAGCGGCAGGATCATGCACTGGAAGAGGAACAGCAGCCCGAAGAGAATGGACAGGGTTTGCCCCGTCGCCGGTGCCGCCAGCAGCTTCCGCCACTCCCCGGCACCCGATTCCGCCGGAGCGGATTTGGTTTTCGTTTCCTTGTTCATCACGCGCGCATTCTCCACATCCTCCGGCGCTTTTCAAGTAAAACGCGACCCGCTCTTTGCGCTTTCACCCGCCCCCGCCCCGCGCTAGGATGCGCCGCGAAAGGTATCCCGCCATGCGTACGAAACCCCAGAAAATCCTCATCCTCCTCGGCAGCCCGCGCATCGACGGCAATTCCACCCGCCTGGCCTATGCGTTCGCCGATGCCGCCAGCCGCAACGGTCATGCCGTCCAGTCCCTGCGCCTCTCCGCCCTCCGCATCGCCCCCTGCGACGGCTGCCGCCGCTGCTGGGAACAAGCTTCCGCGCCCTGCGTCATCCGCGACGACATGGACTCCGTCTATCCGCTGGTCCGCGCGGCCGACGTGCTCGTCTTCGCGACCCCGCTGCATTTCTATACCTGGTCCGCCCCTATTAAAGTATTCACCGATCGCCTGGCCTGCCTCACGCCCGGCCAGAAGCGCAACCTCAAGGGCAAATCCACCCTCCTGCTCGCCACCGCCGCCGATGACCGCCCCCGCGCGTTCGCCGGCGTCCAGGCCACCTACCGCCTCGTGGCCGACTTCATGGGCTGGAAACGCCGCGGCGAAATCCTGGTCGGCAACGTCGCGGCCGAGGACGACATCTCCCGCCGCGCCCGGGCCCTCGCCCGCGCCGATGCCCTGGGCGCGCGCCTGGCTTGAACCGCCCGTTGCCCCCGTCCGCCCCCTGTGGTACATTGACCCGTCAACCTCAATTCGAATTGGAAACGCCATGAGCACTCCCCAACCCCTCATCCGCAAAGCCTGCTTCAGCGACGGCCCCGCCATTTTCCGCCGCATCAAGGCGCATCCCAATGAACTGGTGCCCCGGCCCATCAGCGACATCATGCTCAACATCGACCGCTTTCTCGTCGCCGAACTCGACGGCGAAATCGTCGGCACTGCTTCCTGGGCCGTCCTGCCGGAACTCGACAATTCCAAGAGCCCGTCGATCGAAATCCAGTCCGTCTCCGTCCGCGAGGATCTCCAGAAATCCGGCCTCGGCCGCCGGCTGGTCGAGGCCGCACTCGACCGCGTCGCCGAATTCAAGCCGGACCAGATCATCGTGCTGACCTTCACGCCGCCGTTCTTCGCCAAGCTGGGCTTCATTCCGGTGTCCAAGGAAACCCTCATGTACAAGCTCTACAAGGGCTGCATGAACTGCGCCAAGTACGACTCCCCGTTCACCTGCCCCGAAGTCGCCATGGCCTACGACCCCCGCAACCTCAAGCGGAGTGCTTCGTGAGCCGTGCCCGCCTGCGCGCGGTCGCTGCGGCGGTCCTCCTCGCCGCCGGCCTCCCGTTGTCCGCCCCGGCCTGGTCCGGCGTCCAGCACATCCAGATCAACAAGGCCGCCGGGCGCAACGTGCCGGGCGAAATGAAAGGCTTCCGCGCCTTCTCCCGCCCCATGGCGCTCCCCGGCATCTTCCCCGATCTCTGGAAGGAATCCGACGATACCGAAGCGCCCCGGCACTATTTTGAACCCGATCGCCTGCCCGCCGGCACCGACCTGCGCCAGCTCAGCCCCGACCTCGCCGTGGCCATCCAGCAGATGGGCATGCCGGGCGAAGCCATCGGCGTTGCGCCCTGGACCATCCTGGACCTCCTGGCCAAGACCACCGAGGCCATGCGCACGTCCAACTGGGTCTGGGCCGCCCAGTGCGCCGCCGCCATGGGCCACTATGTCGCGGACATCCACATGCCTCTGCACTGCACCCGCAATTTCAACGGGCAGGAAACCTGGCAGACCGGCCTCCACGACCGCTTTGAATCCGAGATGACCAAGGCCTTCTTCCAGCCGGATGATCTCGACCCGGCGCCCGCCGTCTATCTGGCCGAGCCCTTCCCCGAAATCATGGGCTGGATCGGCCATTCCGCCTCCCTGGTGCCCGGCATCCTCCAGGCCGACCTCGTCGCCAAGCGCTCCGCCAACGGCCGCTTCGACACCGAAACCTATTACCGCCGCCTTTGGGAACTCACCGGCGCGACCGTCAACAACCAGATCTCTGCCGCCATCACCGATCTTTCCTCGCTCTGGTACACCGCGTGGGTCAACGCCGGCAAGCCGGAGATCCCCGCGCCCTTCGACGAAATCCCCACCGTTTCCGTTCACACCGGCGTCGGCATCGATCCGCGCACCGAAGGCGGGCCCGTCGGCGCTCAGGTCCCGCACCAGAACCAGACCTACAACATCATCATCTGGTCCGTCATGGGCGCCGTCGCCCTCCTGGTCATCGGCTCCTCCATCCACCGCGGCATCCAGGCCCGCCGCAAACGGACATGAGGCGCCCGCGCCCCAGCTCCGCGACCGCTTGTCCCGGAGACCGCGGATGAAACGCCAGCGGCTCGATCTGCTGCTGGTCGCCCGCGGGCTCGCCGAAAGCCGCGAAAAAGCCCAGCGCCTCATCCTGGCCGGCGAGGTTCTGGTCGCGGATGCCCCCGCCGCCAAGCCCGGTCATGAATATCCCGAGGATTGTGAAATCCGCGTCCGCCAGCCCGAACGCTTCGTCGGCCGCGGCGGCCTCAAGCTCGAGGCCGCCTTCGAACATTTTCCCGGGCTTTCCGCCGCCGGCAAGGTTTGCGTCGACATCGGCGCCTCCACCGGCGGCTTCACCGATTGCCTGCTCCAGCACGGCGCCGCCCGGGTCTACGCCGTCGATGTCGGCAAATCGCAGCTCCATTCCCGCCTCGCCGCCGATCCCCGCGTCGTCGTCCTCGATGGCTGCAACGCCCGCCACCTCCAACCCGGCGACCTCCCCGAAGCCCCCAACCTCGCGGTCACCGATGTCTCGTTCATCTCCCTGCGCCTCATCCTGCCCGCCATCGACCGCCTCCTGCGCCCCGGCGGCGAGACCGTCGCCCTCATCAAGCCGCAGTTCGAAGCCGGCCGCGAAGAGGTCGGCAAGGGCGGCGTTGTCCGCGATCCCGCCCTCCGCCGCCAGATCGTCGACCGCATCCGCGAGTTCGGCGTCCAGACCCTCGGCTGGCAATGGCTCGATTTTTGCCAGTCGCCAATCCAGGGCCCGGCTGGTAATGTGGAATTCTTAAGTTTTTGGAGGAAGAATCCATGAACATCGGAATTTTCGCCAATCTGGCCAAGCCGGCCGCCGAGTCCACCCTTGTCGACCTCGCCGCCGCCGCGCGCGACCTGCGCCTCAAGCTCGTGGCCTGCGACCGCGCCACCGTCCGCCATCTGCCGGGCGCGAAGCTCGTGTCCCCCGCCCGCTTCGGCAAATCCGTCGACCTCCTGCTCTCCCTCGGCGGCGATGGCACCGTCCTCCAGGCCGTCCGCGCCCTCGATGGCGCCAACGCGCCCATCCTCGGCATCAATCTCGGCAACCTCGGCTTTCTCACCAGCGTCCCCGACACCCACGCCGTCGCCGCCCTGCGGGCTCTCGCCGCCGGCGCCTACGCGGTCACCCGCTACCCCCTGCTCGAAGCCAAGCTCTTCCGCGGGCCCCGCCGCCGCCCCGTCGCCTGCGCCCGCGCCCTCAACGATGTCGTCATGGGCTGGGGCACCTCCCCCCGCGCCTCCATGATCGAAGTCGAGGTGGACCGCAAACCCGTCGCGTCTTTTGTCTGCGACGGCCTCATCGTCGCCACGCCGGTCGGCAGCACCGGCCACGCGCTCTCCGCCGGCGGCCCCATCCTGCACCGCGAGACCCCCGCCCTCGTCCTCGAACCCATCTGCCCCCATACCCTCAGCAACCGCTCCGTCGTCCTCCCCGACGACCGCCTCGTCACCCTCCGCGTCGGCGACAAACGCAAGAAACTCCTCCTTTCCGTCGACGGCCAGCCTTCCGGCTGGCTCGAATACGGCGACGTCCTCGAGGTCCGCAAGGCCGCCGCCAGCGTCCGCTTCGTCCACCTCCCCGATTACTCCTGGTTCAAGCTCCTCTCCCAGAAACTGCACTGGCGCGGTTCCAGCGCCGATCCCAAGTAATTCCCCCGCAACGGTTCAACATTTTTGTCGTTTTCCTTGTTGACCGTTCTACCACCCCGCGCTAGATTAAGAACATGTAAGTGGTTTGCCCCTGCAAACCGCCTGCTAGTTGCTCCGAGGAACGGCGGAATTTGGCAACGAATGGACGGAACCGCAAGGAGACCGTTGATGAATCGTAGTTTGCCGCAGCATATCGCTCTCTGGATATGCTCGTTCCTCATCATTTTTTCGGCCGGCGCCGCGGATTCCACCCCCGTCGTCCCCCCCGCCTTCCGCATGCCCGCCGCCAGCACCCGCATGGAAAACATCACTTTCGTGATTTTCGATACCGAAACCACCGGCTTCAGCCCCGCCAAGGACCGCGTCCTTGAAATCGGCGCCGTCAAGGTCCGCGACGGCAAGAAGATCGAAGAAAAAACCTGGCTCATCAATCCCCAGCGCTATATCCCCTGGTACGTCCAGAACGTCCACCACATCACCCCTGAAATGGTCAAGGACCGCCCCACCTTCGCCGACATCTATCCGGACTTCCTCAAGTTCATCGATGGCTCCGTCCTCATCGCCCACAACGCCCCCTTCGATGTCCGCTTCATCGCCGCCGAAGCCCAGCGCAACAACCTGCCCGCCCCCAAGAACGCCGTCCTCGACAGCCTCAAGCTCTTCCGCACCTGGTACCCCGACCTGCCCTCCCATCGCGTCGAGGATCTCATCAACCTTTTCGACATCTCCACCGATGGTCTCCACGAGCACCGCGCCACCGACGACTCCCTCTTCGTCTACTACGCCATCCAGAAGGAAATGGAACGCCGCAGCGAAGAACCCCGTTTCCAGGAACTGCTGAAGAGCGCCGGCAACGCCCTGCGCTTCACCAGCAACTGATCCGCAAGTGACCGCCCCCCTCCGCCTGGGAATCGCCCTGCCCCTCGTGCTCCTTGCGCTGATCGTGCTCTGGCTCGCCGCCGACGCCATCTATGCGCACGTCATCCACGCCCGCGCCAACGCCCCCGGCGCCCGCCGCGCCGCCACCGCCGCCTTCACCCTCAATCCCGCCGGCACCCCCGCCCTGCTCCTCATCCACGGCTTTGCCGACGGCCCCGCCGTCTTCGCGAAACTCGCTCCGCCCCTCGCCGATGCCGGCTTCGCCGTCCGCGCCCTGCACCTCTCCGGCTCCGGCGTCCCCCCCGCCGAAATGCAAGGCACCACCCTCGCCACCTGGCGCACCGACCTCGACCGTGAAATCGCCGCCCTGCATGCGGAAAACCCCGCCCGCCCCGTCTGGCTCGTCGGCCACTCCCTCGGCGGCGCCCTCGCCTACGACGCCGCCCTCCGCCCCGAAAACCGCGTCGCCGGCCTCGTTCTCCTCGCCCCCCTCGTCTCCGTCTCCCGCGCCCGCTCCCCCGTCCTCGCCCCCCAGACCTGGTTCAACCTCCTCGACCACCTCCTCCTCTTCACCGACACCATCGAATCGCGCCTCCCCGCCGACCTCCACGATCCCGCCGCCCGCGCCGCCTACCAAACGGACAAATACATCCACCGCGACATCTACCGCGCCCTCTTCGACGCCACCGCCGCTGTCCGCCCCCGCGCCGGCGACTGGCACGGGCCCCTCCTCATGGCCATTTCCGCCGACGATGAAATCGTCGATTCCTCCGCCACGAAATTCTTCTTCTCCGCCACCAACGCCGCCCCCGCCGCCCTCGCCGAATACCACGCCGCCGGCCACGTCCTTCCCCTCGACTACGGCTACGACAAGCTTGCCGCCAAAATCATCCGCTTCATCCACGATGCCCCCGCCGCCCCGCTGGCCCCCGCTGCGGGGAATCGCGGCTCATCCCCCTGAGCCCGTTTTTCCACACAATGGAAAAACTTTCGGCGATTTTTCCACGCAATGGAAAAACTTTGATCGATTTTTCCACACTGTGGAAAACTTTTTTCCATAGTGTGGAAAAATCCATGAGCCGCGAGTACGCGCATGGGAGCCGCCCGGTTCGTTGTCCGCAGAACGTGGCCGTAGCGGATTTCTTTTGGATTTGGACGGGCTTTCGCCGCAAAAATAAGCCGTGCGCTTTCCGATGATGGCGCTTTGCGGTCAACCCGAGCAGGACTTGTGTCCGCGAGTGGTTGGCCGCGGAGCGTCAGCGCGGAAATGGCACGGCTTGGTTTTTGCGCCGTCCAAATCCAAAAGAAATCCGCTTCTTCGCTCCACCCCGCCCACCCTCCCGCCTTGACACCCCCCCCGCCCTCCGCATTACATTCACCCCATGAGCGAAACCTCCATCCTGTCCATCGGCGCCCCCGGCCTCGACGTCACCCGCCTCGTCGCCGACCTCCAGGCCACCGTCGAACGCAAGGCGCGCGACGGCGTCTATGCCGACGCCCGCGTCGCCCGCGCCGAGAAAACCAACCTCGTCAACCTCCGCGGCTCCGACGATTTCATCACCTTCTATCTCGCCTGCCTCCGCGACGCCGTCTTCGTCGACATCTCTGATTTCGAGATCCGCGAGCGCCGCCGCTTCCTCGGGCCCTTCCTCGTCGCCTTCAAGACCGTCGTCTGGAAGCTCCTCAAGTTCTACACCTACCGCCTCTGGTCCCAGCAGAACCAGGTCAACGGCCTCGTCATTACCGCCCTCGAAGGCATGGAGGAGCAGTCCGCCGCCCGCATCGCCGCGCTCGAAAAGCGCATCGTCGAACTCGAAAAGGCCGCCCATGCCCGCTCCTGACCGCATCGCCTTCGTCTGCCCCCGCCTCGCCGGCGAGGGCGCGGTGGGCGGCGCTGAAACCCTCCTGAAGAACCTCGCCCTCCACGCCGCCGCCCGCGGCCTGGTAGTCGATTTCCTCACCACCTGCGCCCAGAGCCACTTCACCTGGGAAAACACCCTCCCCCCCGGCGTGAAACGCATGGACGGCCTGGATGTCCATTTCTTCCCCGTCGACGAACGCGATGTCGGCACCTTCCTGCGCATCCAGCAGAACATCGACCGCGGCCGGCCGGTTTCGGAAGAGGAGGAACTCCTCTGGCTCCGCAACGGCGTCAACTCCGCCGCCCTCCTGCGCTACCTCGAGCAGCACGCCGCGTCCTACCGCGCCATTCTCCTCGGCCCCTACCTCTTCGGCCTCACCTGGTTCACCGCGCTCGCCCATCCCAAGCGTTCGCTCCTCGTCCCCTGCCTGCACGACGAGCCTTTCGCCAAGCTCGCCTGCATGAAGCGCCTTTTCGCCGAAACCGCCGGCTGCCTCTTCAACTCGCAGGCCGAGCGCGAACTCGCCGGCGAACTCTTCCGCTTCCCCGACGCCAAGGCCCGCATCGTCGGCATGGGCCTCGAGCCCTTCGAGGCCGATCCCGCCGCCTTCGCCAAGCGCCGCGGACTCGCCGCCCCCTATGTCCTCTATTCCGGCCGTCGCGAACCGCTCAAGGGCACGCCCCTCATCTGCGACTATATGCACGCCTTCCGCGAGCGCACCGGCCGCGACGTGAAACTCGTCTTCACCGGCTCCGGCCACATCGACGCCCCCGCCAACCTCTGGCCCCACATCCTCGACGCCGGCTTCGTCAGCGAACAGGAAAAGCACGAAGCCATGGCCGGCGCCACCGCCTTCCTGCATCCCTCCGTCAATGAAAGCTTCGGCATCGTCCTGCTCGAAGCCTTCCTCGCCCGCACCCCCGGCCTCGTCCACGCCAAGAGCCGCGTGCTCGTCAGCCAGTGCCAGGCCGCCAACGCCGGCCTCTGGTTCCGCCACTATCCCGACTTCGAAACCCAGCTCCTCTACCTCCTCGACAACCCCGCCGCCCGCGCCGCCCTCGGCCAAAACGGCCGCGACTTTGTCGCCCGCGAATACGCCTGGCCCGCCATCGAGCGCAAATTCTTCGCCGCCCTCGACGCCCTCCGCCCCGCCTAGCATCCTGGCCCCCCATGCGGGGGCTCGCGGCTCATGTCCCATGTGCGAAAAAGGGCTTCTGTTTTTTTGGGGGGGGTATAAACGCCGCGAAAGCGCCCTTTTTAGGTTCATCCGGGAAGTTTCCGTCTAGGGGGATCCGATCCGCTATGATGGTGGGATGGATCAAAGCCTGTTGAAACATGCCTTCGGAGTGCGGGGAGGCTACGAGTGTGTCCACACTGAATACCGAAAGGACGGTATCGAGTTCACCCTGGCCGTAAAGAAGTTGGGTGCCTGTCCGGCATGCGGGAGCAAGGAGGTCGTTCGCAAGGGCAAGCGCTACCGCCATCTCCGGACCGTTCCGATCGGCTTCAAGTCGGTGGTGATGAAGACGGAAGTGCCCCAGTGCCAATGCAAAGCCTGCGGGAAGGCCTTCGAGGTCTCCCCCCCTTTGCCCGTGCATATGTGCGACACACACGATGGTTAGGCCGGTTCGTCCATGATCTGAGCCGGATGATGACCTTGGCGGACGTCGCTGACGCGACGGGGCTGGGCTGGGACACGGTCAAGGACATTGTCCGGCCGTTCCTCCGAAAGGCCGTGACGGCGGCGAGGTTCCGGGGGTTGAGGCATCTGGCCGTCGACGAGATCTACGTGGGACGCAAGCGGAAGTTCTACACGCTGGTCATCGACCTGGACACCGGGCGGATCGTGTGGGTCGCACATGGCCGCGGCGGCGCCTGCCTGCGGGGGTTTTGGCGGCGCCTGCGGCTGGCCAAGGCCAAGATCAAGGCGGTGGCGATGGACATGAGCGCAGCCTACTGGAAGGCCGTACGCGACAACCTGCCGCGAGCGGCCGTGGTGTTCGACAAGTTCCACGTCATAAAGCTGGTCAACGAACGGCTCGACGAAGTGCGTCGCCAACTAGTGCGCGAAGCGGAGCAAAGCCTGCGGGCCGACATCAAGGGCACCCGCTTCCTGCTCCTGTCCCGCCGGCACAACCTGACCAAGGAAAAGATGCATGCGCTGGATGTCGCGTTGCGGGCCAACCAACCCCTTTTCGCGGCCTACTACCTGAAGGAGGAACTTCTGCTGCTATGGGCGCAATCCACGGCCGGGGACATGCGGCGCTTCTTGAAGGGCTGGTGCCGCCGGGCCCTAGAGACGGGCTTGGCCCCGTTCAAAAGTTTGGTCAAGACCCTGCGCTCCCGGCGCAAGGGAATCTTGGAATGGTTCCGGCACCGGATCAACTCGGGCCGCATGGAAGGCATCAACAACAAGGTCAAGGTTATGACCCGCTCGGCCTACGGCTACCGGGACGAGGCCTTCTTCATCCTCAAACTCTACAACCTCCACCACTCCAGACAGGAACTTGTCGGATGAACCCCTTTTTAGCCTTTTTCAACCCGAGCCCCCCCCTTTTTTTACAAGAAGAGACCGGGCACGCACGCCCGGTCTCTTGATATTATTCTGTCAACATCCTATGGGTTGGGTCGAATCTCCAACACATGGGGCACCGCCGGAGTTCCATTATCCGGGAATACGAGCCACAGATAATTCAAATCGATGGGTCGGCTCTCCATGTCTGCCGGTAACGGTTTCCAATCTATGGCATTTGTACTGTACAGATAGGCCAAGTTGGTCATGGAGCCGGCCGCCAAGTCCACCTCCAGGTTAGTCAGTTGCAACGACGGACCATACTCGACCAAGATATATCCTCCACCGGGTTTCTGGCCAATCCATGCCGTTTGTAGATCGCCATCCACTGCGGCCCATCCGGTTTCATCAGCCAGCCCATCGCTGGTCAGCACCGTGATGGGAACCGGGCCTGCCATGGGTGCTGTCACCGTCTTCTCGGCCGACAAGCAGGAATGGGACGGCAACAGAGTTCGCCGTGACATCGGGCGGGTTCCATACACTTCCAACTCCGAAACAACGCAAGCTGTGTTGTATGAGTTCGACAAACCCGTGAATCGCACGTAGCGCATTGTCTGGTTGGATGCATCCCAATCGTCCCAGCCCGCGTAGTCTTCTCCGCTGGCATCCGCAAGCGTGGACCAATTTGTCCCATTGGATGAATAATCGAGCCGATACCGGCCAACCCGGTACGTCCAATCGTGACTCAACATTCGCACGCGCGAGACCGTTGCTGTAACCTTCATATCAATCGTGATTGTACCCGGGGCGGAGAGATTCGTCCAAACTGTCCACCCATAGTTGGTGCTTATATTATGGATTCCATCGATGAGCGCCCCGGGCAGACTCCCTTGCGTCTTGGTTGCAGTGGCCCCGCCTGAGGCCAAAGCCAGATTCTCGGCAATTTCATCATCCAAGACCGTGGCCGTTATGTACTGGTTTGTCGCATATGCCAGAGTGGCAATAAATGCTGCAGTTTCTCCGTCGCTGTTGCCGTCTTCTGGCGCCGTCAAAGTCACGACCTGCCAAGTACTCCAGGTGGATGAATTAAAGGTCCGCGTTGATCCGCTTTGGATGGTTATATTGGTGTCTCCATCGCTACGGCTGATATAAACGGTCACCGAGCTGAATGGTGCCTTGTTTAAGCGCACAAAGAATCGCCCTTCGCCGCCTTCGCGCACATTGACGGCTGTCTTTGAGAACACAATTTGCGGCCACTCAATGGTACGCTCGCCATATATTTCCAGTTCTGGAACAAAAACGCATTGGCTTGCGGAATTTGTTAGACCCGTAAAGCGCAGATATCTCAACACAGGATTGGTGAGAGCCCAATCATCCCACCCGATTCTGTCTATTCCACTGGCATCGATCAACGATGTCCAATTGGTTCCATCAATCGATGAATCCATCTGATAGCGCTGCACCCGATAGGTCCAATCCCAATTCAACATGCGCACGCAAGAAACCGCGGATGTCGCCTTCAAATCCATCGTGAAAGTGCCCGCCGGATTATTGGTCCAAATGGTATAGGCATAGTTTGAGGGATTGCAATACACCGCATCAACCGCCTGCGTCATATAATAAGCCTTCGTACCCGTAATCGTGGTCCCGCTTGTCGCGAGAGCAATATTTTCGCCAATATCATCATCCAGGGCTGTTGCTTCAATATTCAGGTCTTGCCGGCCAGCCATTGCAATCTTGATTTCTGCATATTCATAATCTGCATTCGTATCTGCATTCTGAGCCAAGGTAACAACCTGCCGTGTCGCCCAATTGCCCGTGGTGAAGGTCAGATCTGCATTGCTTTGGACATAGATGCTTTCATCACCAGCACTTCTGGCTATCGACACCGTAACACTGCTTGTGGGCGCTTGGCTCAATCGCACAAATAGACGCCCGGTGCCATCCTCGTGGATACAGACATTGGTCGTAGATACTTCGATGATGGGCGGCAGTCCCAGAACCAGGAAGGATCTCTGAACCGCGGACGCAGCCGTCCAATTGCTGTCGCCAGCTTGTTGGGCCACAACTGCCACCTCTCCCGTTCCCGAGAAAGTTAGATTGGTCCCGTTGGAAATAGTGGCCGGCCCGTTGGTAACAGTAAATGTCACTTCAAGCCCGCTCGAAGCAGTGGCCGCCAAATGCACCCCGCTGGTAACGATCTGATCCCCGATGACCGGGAAATCAATGGCCTGGCTGGCTTGGGCCACGATGAGTGTTCCTGTTGTACTGCCCTGATACAGGTCATCCATGACGGCCCCCATCACGGCGTAGCTGCCTGCATTGACCGGGGCGGTCGCAGCACCGTTGTAGGTTATGTCCACAACCAATCCGGTTGGCACGGTCGTTGCCGTGACGGTTCGCGCCGTCCCGGCATACGTCTGCGCGAGACCTTGGAGGCTGACACTTGCCAGCGCTTTCGTCACACTGAAGCTGTTTGTCACGCTCGCCGCCGCGTTCCAGTTCGCATCCCCGGCCTGCGACGCCACAACACTTACGGTTCCCGCGCCCGTGAACACCAGATCCGTTCCATTCGTCATGGCGGCCGGACCGGATGCCACGGTGTAGGCCACGGCCAGTCCGCTTGAGGCCGTCGCCAACAATTGCACCTCATTGGTCACCACCTGGTCACCAATCGCCGGAAACGCGATAGTCTGACCGGCCTTTGCCACCACCAGCATGCCGGTGGAACATCCCTGGTAAAGCGCGTGGTTCACCGTCCCCGTCACCACATAACTGCCCGCGTTGATTGGCGCCGGC
The DNA here is from genome assembly GCA_964567795.1 of uncultured Verrucomicrobiota bacterium. GTDB lineage: Bacteria > Verrucomicrobiota > Kiritimatiellia > CAIQIC01 > Lenti-01 > Lenti-01. Next base: position 954 of record CAZMOR010000063.1, on the reverse strand, counting down.
GCCGACCCGTCATAGGTCACTTCCACCATCAGCCCGGTCGGGTCCGTCGTCGCCGTGACGGTTCGCGCCGTCCCGTCATACGTCTGCGCGAGGCCTTGAAGGCTGACACTTGCTGGCGCTTTCGTCACACTGAAGCTGTTTGTCACGCTCGCCGCCGCGTTCCAGTTCGCATCCCCGCCCTGAAATACCACAACACTTACGGTTCCGGCTCCCGTGAACACCAGGTTTGTTCCATTCGTGATAGCCGCTGGACCGGATGCCACCGTATAGACCACGGCCAGCCCGCTTGAGGCCGTCGCTGCCAAATGCACCACATTCGTTGCCAGTTGATTGCCAATGACCGGGAATGTGATTGCTTGTTCTTCATTGTGCGGATTTGTGCCATTGGTACATTCTTTAAAGTTGTCAAATCCGTCATGATCCGGATCGTCAAACGCATCGTACATGGTTGCAATGCCGTTTGTCCCCAATGCTCCGCGATAAATCCGCACATCGTCAATCTTGCCCTTCCAGTGTTGGATGGAACCACAAGTCGGGTTGTCTCCAATGGCGATGTATCCATTGGTTGCCGCCACGAAACTTGCATCTACCGCCGATCCGATCAGCACACCATTGAGATATAGCCGTTGTTTCGTCCCGTCGAACTCCAAGGTCTCCTGCACCCATGCATTCGTATGCGATTCGGCATCTTGGATCCAGCCGCCTGCACCAATTTGGGCATAGGCCTTATTGGCTCCATCAAAACCCATGTCGTAACCGTTCCATAACGATTCTTCCATGTCGCTGATGACCGACGGCCAGTCCGACGTGCAACTCCCGTCCAGCCATACCTGCGCGCTAACCGTAAACGCCCCGCCCGTCAACAAAAGCGGATTCTGGGCGATGCGGACCCAGTCATCGTCCCCGTCGAAAGCCAACGCTCCGCCCAAACGACCATCGGCTGTCCAACCGCTC
>CAZMOR010000062.1:0-12264 GCA_964567795.1 uncultured Verrucomicrobiota bacterium | reverse complement strand
TAGCGCATGGCCTTGAACGGCCGGCTGTCGAGGCCCTTGAAGATGCCCTGGCCGTCGCAGACGACCTCGGATACCTTGCCGTGCATGAGTTTCTTGGCGTGGATGACCTGGCCGCCGAACACCAGTCCCATGGCCTGGTGGCCGAGGCAGACGCCGAGCAGCGGGATCTTGCCGGCGAAGGCGCGGATGGCGTCGCAGGAAACGCCGGCGTCTTCGGGACGGCCGGGGCCGGGGGAGATGACGATGGCGGCCGGCGCGAGTTTTTCGATCTCGGCGACGGTGATGGCGTCGTTGCGGAAGACCTGCACGTCGGCGGCCATTTCGCGCAGGTACTGTACGAGGTTGTAGGTGAAGGAATCGTAGTTGTCGATCATGAGGATCATGGCGGTCTCCGGTCAGGGGTGGCGAGCGGCGGCTTCGGCCTGCTGGGCGGTTTGGAGCAGTTCGATGGCGCGGGCCATGGCGCCGGCCTTGTTCTGGGTTTCACGCAGTTCGTAGTCCGGGTCGGAGTCGGCCACGATGCCGGCGCCGGCGCGGATGGTGAGGCGGCCGTGCTCGGCGACGGCGGTGCGGATGCAGATGCAGAAATCCATGTTGCCGTCGAACGAGACGTAGCCGACGGCCCCGCCGTAGGGGCCGCGGGGTTCCTCCTCGAGGTTGGCAATGATCTCCATGGCGCGGATCTTGGGCGCGCCGGAGAGCGTGCCGGCCGGGAAGGACGAAGCGAACAGATCAAACGCGTCGTGACCGGGCTCGAGATCGGCGGTGATGTTGGAGACGAGATGCATGACGTGCGAATAGCGTTCGACGATCATGAGGTCGGTGACCTGGACGGTGCCGGGGAGGGCGACGCGGCCGAGCTCGTTGCGGCCGAGGTCGACCAGCATGAGGTGTTCCGCGCGCTCCTTTTCATCCTGGAGGAGGCTGTCGGCGTTCTTGCGGTCTTCCTGCTCGGTGGCGCCGCGGGGGCGGGTGCCGGCGATGGGCCGGAGGCAGGCGGTGCGGTTGTCGAGGCGGATCATGGTTTCCGGGGAGGAGCCGATGAGGGTGCAGCCCTGCGCCTTGAGGAAAAAGAGATACGGCGAGGGATTCACGTGCCGCTGGGCGCGGTAGAGGCTGACCAAGTCGTCCGGTGCGGGGCCGACGAACGACTGCGAGATGACGCACTGGATGATATCGCCTTCGTAGATATGTTCCTTGACCTTGGCCACCATGTTCTTGAAATGCTCGGGCGGGTGGATGGCCGTGGGCTTGCGGATGGGGGTTTTGCCGGTGGGCGAACCTGCGGGAACGGGTTGGGCGAGCGTCGCCAGGAGTTCCTGGACCCGGGCGGTGGCGGCGTCGAAGAGCGCGTCGGGCTCGCCATCCTCCTTGAAAGCGAGGGCGAGGGCGGTGAGGGTGTGGTTGACGTTGTCGAAGATGAGGAGGGTGTCGGGAATGACGAACTCGGCCATGGGGCGCTCGGGCGGCAGGCGGTTGGGCACGCGCGGCTCGAAGAAATGGATCATTTCATAGGCGAAATAGCCGACGAGGCCGCCGCAGAAGCGGGGCAGGCCGGGCAGGTGGGCCAGGGAATAGGGCTGCATGAGGTCGCGCAGGACGGCCAGCGGGTTGCCGCCGTGCGGGATGCGCTTTTCTTCGATGCCCTGGCGGATGACGACGTCATGGCGGTAAACGGTGACGGTGGCGCGGGCGGAGACGCCCATGAAGGAATAGCGGCCCCAGCGTTCGCCGCCCTCGGCGCTTTCGAGGAGGAAGAGGTGGGGATGGCGGGGGGCAAAGCGGGCCAGCACGGAGACGGGGGTTTCGGTGTCAGCGAGGATGCGCGCGCCGACGGGGACGACGGTGGCGGCACCCAGCCGTTCGCGGAACTCCGCGCGGGCGGGGAAGGTTTCCAGCAGCATGTGTTTTCCTTGGTTCACGGATCTTTTGCGCCGATGTTTCTGCATATAGAAACACGCCGGGCGCGGATTGTCAAGCGCGGGGTGGAAGAATTTTTCAGCGGCCGAGGGTGCGGCCCAGGGCGGTGGCGGCATCGAATTTAGCCAGGGCGGTGCGGGCGAGGGGGATCTGGAGCCGCGCCGCGAGGGCGGTCATTTCGGGCGGCGGGGTCTTGCCGTTGGCCAGCAGGACCCCGGCCGCGCCGATGACATGGGCCGTGCGGAGGGCCTGGTCGGTGACCAGCGAGGTGAGCAGGAGCGGGTGTTCGAGGTCCATCATGAGGACGTCGCTCATGAGGTCGGCGGCGATGACGTGGCGCACCTCGGCGGCCTCGAGCGCGGGCGTGCTCCAGAGGACCTGGGCCTGGGTAGCGGTGAAAAGTTCTTGCAGGGTCATGGGGTGAACCGGGCGGTGCGGCAGGGGGGGGGGCGCCTAGCGGGCGGCGGGGAGGTCCTTGCGCTGGTTGAAGCGGACGTAATAGAACAGATTCTCGATTTCGAAGGCGATGTTGATGTTCTGGACGAAGAGGGACGAGCCCGCCTTGAGCTGGACGGGGGAGAAATTCAGCACGCCCTGCACGCCGGCGGCGGCGAGCTGGTCGAGGATGCCGGCGGCGGCGTTTTCAGGAACGGCGAGCACGGCGACCTGGATTTCCTGCTCCTGGACGAAAGCGGACAGCTGGCTGACCGGCAGGATGGGGATGGGGGTGGCGGCGGGGTTGACGCGGGAGGGATTGTTGTCGAAACCGGCGACGACCTGGATGTTTTCGTTGGCGAAACCCTTGTAATTGAGGAGGGCGGTGCCGATCTTGCCGCAGCCGACAATGATGATGCGCTGGAGAATCTGGGTGCCCAGGATGGCGTCGAGGCGCTGAAGCAGGATATCGATGGGATAGCCGCCGCGTTTGTTGCCGACGGCCAGATTGGCGAGGGAGAAATCCTTGCGAACGAGGGAAGAGGAAACGCCGGCGGCATCGCCGAGATTGTCGGAAAAAGCCTTGGAAAGGCCCATGGACTTGAATTTCAGAAGGATATTTTTGTATCGCACAAGTCGCTGAATCATTTCTTTCTGTGCGATTAAGTCCTGTTTTTTCACATTAATGCTCCAAATAAGTTAATTATTGTGACGAATGGCAAAATATATATGACTTGATGCGCATGTCAATGACGAATCGTGACAGATTTTGCTTGAGTAAGGTAAAGGGTTTTTCTACCATGGCGCGCAACTTTTTTTGGAGGTATTGACGATGAACGCAGAACAAAGCACGGAAGTCCAGGAGCGGTTGACGCCGGAACTGGAGAAGTTCATCCAGCACTGGAAGAAGCAGCCGGGCAACCTGATCATGGTGCTGCACCGGGTGCAGGAGCATTACGGCTACGTGCCGCGGTCGGTGGCGTTCCAGGTGGCGGACCTGCTGAAGATTCCGCTCGCGCAGGTCTACGGCGTGCTGACGTTCTATCATTTCTTCAAGCTGAAAAAGCCCGGCAAGCACCGCATTGCGGTGTGCCTGGGGACGGCGTGCTACCTGAAAGGCGGCAGCGACCTGATCCAGGAACTGGAGAACATCCTCGGCGTGGGCCTGAACACGGTGACGCCGGACGGGAATTTCTCGGTGGAAGCCGTGCGCTGCCTGGGCTGCTGCGGGCTGGCGCCGGTGATGTCGGTCAACGGCACGATGCACGGCAACCTGAAGAAGGAAGACATCGCCGGCATCGTGGCGCAATACAAGGACCAGCCCTAGGCGCGGGACCGGGCCGGAGGCGGAAAGCATGCACCCCACGATCAGCGACGCGGTCACGGACATCGTCCAGAACGCCTGCGAGGCGGGCGCGACGGACGTGCGGCTGGACCTGGTCCGGCGCGGGCACGTGCTGGAGGTCCGGGTGCGCGACAACGGCGGCGGGATGGACGCGGCGACGCTGCGGCGGGCGCTGGATCCGTTCTGGAGCGACGGCCGGAAGCATCCGGCGCGCCGGGTCGGCCTGGGGCTGCCGTTCGTGAAGCAGGCGGCCGAGGGCTGCGGCGGCCGGTTTGCGATCGCTTCGGCGCCGGGCCGCGGGACGACGGTGGAATTTTCGTTCGACCTGGCGAACGTGGACGCGCCGCCGGCGGGCGACCTGGCGACGACGCTGACGGAACTGATGGCCTTTCCGGGCGCGGGCGAGCTGACGCTCCGCCGCGAGGCGGACGGCCGGACCTATGAAGCGCGGCGGACGGAACTCGCCGCGGCGTTGGGCGATTTGGAGCACGCCGGGACGCTGGCGCTGCTGAAGCAGTTTTTCTCCGCCAACGAGGCGGAGATCCAGAACGAGGTGCAACATGGCGAAGCTGACATTGGCTGATTTGAAGAAACTGCGCGAAGCAAAGCAGGCGGAGATGAATCCGCGCGACGCGGAGCACAAGGACGTGCAGATCATCGTGGGGATGGGCACGTGCGGGATCGCGGCGGAGTCGAAGAAGACCTTCGACGTGCTGGTCGACGAGCTGGGCAAGGCCGGGCTGCCGAACGTGGCGATCCGCCAGACGGGCTGCATGGGCCTGTGCCACAGCGAGCCGACGGTGGAAGTCGTGGTGCCGGGCATGCCGACGGTGGTCTACGGCAACGTGGACGGCGAAACCGCGCGCAAGATCGTGAACCAGCACGTGGTCCGCAAGCTGCTGGTGAACGACCACATCTTCGACAAGCCCGCGGCGGACATCGTGCGGAAATAGCGGAAGGAAACGGCGATGGCAATCAAGACCTATTTGTTGACGTGCGGCGGCACGGGGTGCGTGGCGAGCCACGGCACTGAACTGTACGAGGCGCTGAAGAAGGAAATCACCGAGCAGGGCGCCCAGTCCGACGCGCAGGTGGTGCGCACGGGCTGCTTCGGCTTCTGCGAGAAGGGCCCCATCGTGAAGGTGCTGCCCGACGAGACGTTCTACGTCAGCGTGAAGGCGGAGGATGCGAAGGAGATCGTGGCAGAGCACGTGATCAAGGGCCGGCCGGTGAAGCGGCTGCTCTACGACAAGAGCCAGAGCCACCTGAACACCAAGCTGGAGGACATTTCCTTCTACCAGAAGCAATTCCGCATCGTGCTGCGCAACTGCGGCGTGATCGATCCGGAGAAGATCGACGAATACATCGCGCGCGACGGCTACGCGGCGCTGACGAAGGTGCTGACGGAGATGACGCCAGACCAGGTGGTGGAGGAACTGCGCAAGTCGGGGCTGCGCGGACGCGGCGGCGCAGGGTTCCCGACGTGGCTGAAGTGGAAGTTTTCGAAAGAGGCGCCGAGCGAGGAGCGCTACGTGGTCTGCAACGCGGACGAAGGCGATCCGGGCGCCTACATGGACCGGTCGACGATCGAAGGCGATCCGCATTCCATCATCGAAGCCATGGCCATCGCGGGGCGGACGATCGGGGCGAAGAAGGGCGTGGTCTACATCCGCGCGGAATATCCGCTGGCGATCGAGCACCTGGAGACGGCGATCAAGCAGGCGCACGAGTACGGCCTGCTGGGCAAGGACATCCTGGGCACCGGGTTCGACTTCGACCTCGAGCTGCGGCTGGGCGCGGGCGCGTTCGTGTGCGGCGAGGAGACGGCGCTGCTGGCCTCGACGATGGGCAAGCGCGGCATGCCGATTCCGCGGCCGCCGTTCCCGGCGGTGTCGGGCCTGTGGCAGAAGCCGACGGTGATCAACAACGTCGAGACCTATGCGAACATCCCGATGATCATCCTCCGGGGCGGGGACTGGTTCGCGAAGATCGGCACGGCGAAGAGCACGGGCACGAAGGTGTTCGCGCTGACGGGCAAGATCAACAACTCCGGCCTGATCGAAGTGCCGATGGGCATCACGCTGCGCGAGATCATCTACGACATCGGCGGCGGGATCCGCGGCGGCAAGAAGTTCAAGGCGGTGCAGACGGGCGGGCCGTCGGGCGGGGTGATCACGGCGGACTACCTGGACACGCCGATCGACTACGAGCACCTGCAGGCGCTGGGGTCGATCATGGGGTCGGGCGGCATGATCGTGATGGACGAGGACGACTGCATGGTGGACGTGGCGCGGTTCTACCAGGAATTCTGCGTGGACGAGAGCTGCGGCAAGTGCGCGCCGTGCCGGATCGGCACGCGGACGCTGCTGAACCTGCTGGAGAAGATCGCGGCCGGCCAGGGCACGGCGGGCGACCTCGACAAGATCCGCGAGGTCGGCACGGCAATGCAGAAGGCGGCGCTGTGCGGGCTGGGGCAGACGGCACCGAACCCGGTGCTGTCGACCATGAAGTACTTCGCGGCGGAATACGCGGCGCACATCGACGAGAAGCGCTGCCCGGCCGGCAAGTGCAAGAAGCTGGTGACCTACACGATCGACGAGACCAAGTGCATCGGCTGCACGCTGTGCGCGCGCAAGTGCCCGGTGAACACGATCCGGGGCGAGCGGCAGAAGCCGCACCGGATCATCCAGGAGAATTGCATCAAATGCGGCGAATGCCTGAAGGCGTGCAAGTTCGGCGCCGTCAGCCGCAAGTGAGAAGGGAACGACGATGAAGACGGTGAGATTGACCATCAACGGGCTGCCGGTCGAGGTGCCCGAAGGCACGAACATCCTGAACGCGGCCAAGCAGGTGCAGGTGAAGATTCCGAGCCTGTGCTACCATCCGGACCTGCCGGCGTGGGCGGCCTGCGGCATCTGCGTGGTGAAGGTGAAGGGCCTGAACAAGCTGGTGCGCGCCTGCGCGGCGCCGGCGGCCGAGGGCCAGGAGATCACGACCCACGATCCGGAGCTCTACGCGATCCGGCGGACGGTGATCGAGCTGATCCTGTCCACGCATCCGGACGACTGCCTGCAGTGTCCCCGCAACAACAACTGCGAGCTGCAGCGGCTGGCGGCCGAATTCGGCATCCGCGAAGCGCCGTACGGCAAGCGCCTGCGGGACCTGCCGGAGGACGACACGACGGGCTCGCTGATCCTGAACCCGGAGAAGTGCGTGCTGTGCGGACGCTGCGCGGCGGTGTGCCAGCAGATGCAGGGCGTCTGGGCGCTGGAATTCATCGGGCGCGGCGAGAGCACGCGCATCGCGCCGGCGGCGGACGTGACGCTGAACGAGTCGCCGTGCATCAAGTGCGGGCAGTGCGCCGCGCACTGCCCGGTGGGCGCGATCTACGAGCACAGCCACGCCAAGGAGGTCTACGCGGCGGTGCAGGATCCGACGAAGCATTGCGTGGTGCAGATCGCGCCGGCGGTGCGCGTGGCGCTGGGCGAGGACTTCGGCTACGAGCCGGGGATGCTGCTGACGGGCAAGATCTACGCGGCGCTGCGGCGCCTGGGTTTCGACGCGGTGTTCGACACGAACTTCGGCGCCGACCTGACGATCATGGAGGAAGGGACGGAATTCATCGAGCGCTTCGTGCACGGCAAGGGCGACCTGCCGCTGATCACGAGCTGCTGCCCGTCGTGGACGGACTACATGGAGAAGTTCGCGCCGGACTTCATTCCCAACTTTTCCTCGGCGAAATCGCCGCACGCGATGGTGGGCGCGCTGACGAAGACCTACTACGCGCAGCAGAAAGGGCTGGACCCGAAGAACATCTTCGTGGTGTCGATCATGCCCTGCACGGCGAAGAAGTTCGAGATCCAGCGCAGCGCGGAGATGAGCAGCTCGGGGCAGCAGGACATCGACATTTCGCTGACGACGCGGGAGCTGTGCCGGATGATCAAGAGCGCCGGCATCGACTTCCGGAACCTGCCGGACGACGAGCACGTGGACTCGCTGCTGGGCGACTATACGGGCGCCGGCACGATCTTCGGCGTGACCGGCGGCGTGATGGAAGCCGCGCTGCGCACGGCGCACTGGGCGCTGACTCAGGAACGGCTGCCCTCGATGGAGCTGAAGGAAATCCGCGGCCTGGACGGCGTGAAGGAGGCGACGCTGAAGGTCGCCGGCAAGGAAGTCCGGGTGGCGGTGGCCCACAGCATGTGCAACATCGAGAAGGTGCTCGACAAGGTGCGCGCGGCGCGGGAGAAGGGCAAAGAGACGCCGTACCACTTCATCGAGGTGATGGCGTGCCGCGGCGGCTGCGTGGGCGGCGGCGGCCAGCCCTACGGCGCCACCGACGAGATCCGCCGGCAGCGCGCGGCGGGCATCTACCGGGACGACGAGAAGAGCACGCACCGCTGCTCGCACGAGAACCCGATGGTGCAGAAGCTCTACGCCGATTTCCTCGGCGCGCCGCTGGGCAAGAAATCGCACCAGCTCCTGCACACGCACTACCACCAGCGCAAGATCTACAAGCGGTAGGATTGCGGCGCCGGCATGTCCAGGTTTCCTCCAGCGGCCGCCCGTGATATACAAACGGGATGAACTGGACGTCCAGGTTGCGGCTCCCGGTGCTGGCGGGAGCCGTTTGTCTGCTGGGGCTCTGGCTGGGCGGCATGGCCTGGTGGACGGACCGGGGGGTGCGGCGCGTGGAGGATTTCAGCACGATCCAGCCGGCGGATCCCTCGATCCAGGAACCGTGGCGCACGCACCGGTTTTTCATTGATCCGGATTCCTACCAGTGGCTTGCCATGGCGCGGGACCTGCGGGCGGCGACCGGCCTGCGGGTGCGCTGGACCCTGGCGGACAACGCGCCCTATGGCCGGGAGGTGTATTGGTCCAACCTGCCGGTCTGGCTGCTGGCGGGGTTGTCCTGGGGGCTGGAGCGGGTGGCCGGGCTGGCACCGCCGCTGGCCCTGGAACTGGCCGGGCGCGCGCTGATGCCCCTGGCCGGATTTGTGTTTACCGCGGGGGTTTTTTTGGCCCTGGCGCGGCGGGGGCGCGGGTTGTTCGCGGCGCTGGCGGCGGCTTCGCTGGCGGTCTACACCCAGTACAATTTCCACACCCTGCGGCCCGATCATCACGGGTTTCAAATCGCCTTTCTCATCGGAACGGTCGTGTGCCTGCTGGGCGGGCAGCTGGGCTGGAGCCAGGCTCCGGCCGGATCCGGGAACGGCGAGTGGCCGGCGTATCGCCGGGCCCGGCGGAGTTTCATCCTGGCCGGTGTGTTCAGCGGGCTGGCGCTTTGGGTGGGCGCCACGGTTTTCGAGTTTTTCCTGCTGGCGCTGGGGGCCGGCATGATGTGGGCCATCGTCAGCCTGCCGGCCGGTCCGGCCCGGGCGCAAGGCGCGGAGCTGCGGCCGGAGCTGTTCCGCTGGTGGGGCGCGACGGGCGCGCTCACGGCGCTGGTTTTCTACCTGATCGAATACGCGCCCGGCCATTGCGCCATGCGCCTGGAGGCGAATCATCCGTTGCATGCGCTGTGCCTGCTGGGGGTCAGCGAGTGCCTGCGGGCCCTGGCCCGCTGGAAACAGAATCCGCAGACCTTCGGCCGGCGGGACGGGTTGGCGGCGGGGCTGGGCCTGGCGGCGGCCGCGGTCCTGCCGGCGCTCGTTCTGCGGGGGCCGGCCGGCTGGTACCTGCCGCGGACCGCGCTGCTGCTGCGGCTGCATGACCGATTCATCGTTGAATTCCGTTCGCTCTTGGAATCCGGCAGCTTGAGCCGGCATTTCGACCAGCTGCCGTTGCTGGCGGCGGGGTGCGGGGCCGGCCTCGTCGGCCTGATTCTGTGGCGGTGCCGGCGCCTGAAGCCGGGCCACCAGATTCCGCAACAGGTGCTGGGGGGCAGCGCCCTGATTCTGTTCCTGCTCACCTGCTGGCAGGTGCGCTGGGAGCAGCTCCTGATTCCGGTCCTGGCGCTGTGGGTGGCGTATGCGTGGCTGGCCCTGGTGGAAGGCCTGCGCGGAACGGCGTGGCCGCGAACCGGCGGGCTCATCTGCGTGGCGGCGGCCCTGCTGGCCTGGTTGCCGGTGGTCACCGCCGCGACCGGGCAGGTCCAGACCTTGATCCGCCTGAACCGGGTGGAACGGATGAATGACATCTGGATCCGGATGATGCTGCAGCGGAATATCATGATGCAGTTGAAAACCGCGCAGCCCGCCGGGGGCGCCGCCTGGCGGTGGATGCTGCCCCTGGAAATGGCGCCGGCGGCCTACTATTTCGGAATCGGCACCGGCGTGGGCTCGCTGTATTGGGAGAATCTGGACGGGTTGCGCGCCACGGCGGAGTTCTTCGGCGACCGGCTGCCCGGGGCCCGGACCTACGAGATTGCCCGGGCGCGGGGGATCACGCACATCCTGCTGGACCAGGAGCGCGGGGAGGGCGACGCCTACGCTTATTACAATTTATTGACCGGCCAGGCCGATTACACCAACGTCACGGAAACCGTGGGGTACACGCTGGCCACGGAAGAAAACCTGGATTCCGATTGGCTGCATCCGGAGCCCGCCCTGTCCGAAGCCGCCGCGCGTCCCACGTATGTCTGGCTGCCCGGCGAAATGGGGTGGACCTCCTTCCGCATGCCCGTGCGGATCTACCGGGTCCAGGTTCCGGCGCCGCAAACCCGATAGGCAGACCCGGCATGCAACAACCATCCTCCAAACCGGCGTACACCCTGGGCGAGGAAATCGCGCACGCGATCAGCCACGGGGTCGGGGCGCTGTTGGCGATCGCGGGGCTGGCGGTGCTGATGGTGGCGGCGGCCACGCGCGGGGAGGGCGCGTGGCAGGTCGTGCCGTGCGCGATCTACGGGGCGGCGATGGTGCTGATGTTCACGATGTCCACGCTCTACCACAGCTTCACGAATCCGCAGGTGAAGCGCGTGTTCCGGGTGCTGGACCACGAGATGATCTTCCTGATGATCGCCGGCAGCTACACGCCGTTCGTGCTGATCACGCTGCGCGGGGCGCTGGGCTGGACGCTGTTCGGCATCGTGTGGGGCATTGCGGCCGCGGGGCTGGTGTTCCAGGGTTTCTTCACCGGGCGGTTCAAGAAGGCCTCCACGGCGCTGTATCTGCTGATGGGCTGGATCATCGTGTTCGCGTTGAAGCCGCTGCTGGCGGGAATGCCGGCCGCCGGGGTCCGGTGGCTGGTGGCCGGCGGGCTGTGCTACACGCTCGGGGCGGTGGTCTACCTGTTCAAGCGGGTGAAATACCATCACGCCGTGTGGCACCTGCTCGTGCTGGCCGGCAGCGCCTGCCACTACTTCGCCATTCTCTGGCACGTGCTGCCGCCGCGCGCGTTCCCTTGATTCCCGAGCCGGTTGCCTTGCGGCGCGTGGTGGTGTAACCTTATCCAAACATGAAACGCCGTTTTTCAATTCCATGGTTGGCCGGTTTCCTGGGCGTGCTGGCGTTCCTGCCGCCGGTTTCCGCGCGGGCGTGGGAAAGCCTGACGTTCGACCTGCCATCGGGGGCGCAGGAGAAATTCTGGCGCGACGCCCTCGCGAAGGAGTGGCACGGCCAGACGGAGCAGGTCATCGAAGGCGGCCGGGTGGATGTGCTGACCACCAACGCCGCGGTCGAAGTGGAATTTCCGGACAAGTGGCACGAAGGCATCGGGCAGGCGCTGCACTACGCCCATGCCACGGGCCGGCCCGGGGTCCTGGCCGTGATTTCCTATGCGCAGGGCGAGGCCAGCCTGCGCAACAACAGCCGCCACAAACTGGAAATGATCGAGCAGCAGAGCATCGAAGCCGGGCTGCGCATGGTCGTGCTGTTTCCGAACCGCGCCGAGGAATTTCCGCACGCGCTCAAGAAAGGCGAAGCCGGCCTGCCGCGTTTCTGGCTGACGAAGGAATCCAACGTGCGCCACAACGATTCCTGCATCTACTACGGCAAATCGAAGACGGGCCACGCCTGCGGCGCCAACGACGGCCACGCCTGCCATCTGTGCGGCGGGTGAGCCGGACGGCGGCCCCCATGCGGGGGCTCGCGGCTCATGCCTGCGGCGCGAAATACTCCTGGAAGAGCTGCTCCGAGCGCTGGCAGCCCTCTTCCGTGATGCGCAGCGAAAGGGATTTGTCGTTGGGGTTTTCGATCCAGCCTTTTTTGTAGAGGCGGCCGAGGGTATTGGCATCGAGGCCCTTCCACGCGCGGGCCCCGTAGCCCGCCTGGCGCCCCGTGGTGACGAGGTGCAGCAGCGCCAGCGTCATGTCGTCCACTTTGTCTGCATCGTATTTCATCCGGCGCCTCCATCATCCCCGGCGGGTTCATCTCCGACACCTTGAGGATAGGCCCCGGGCGGGATGCGGTCAACGCCGAAGGCGCAGGGGGGGGCTCAAGGCCGGAAAGGGCCCGAAAGGCTCAAAAAAGGCGCTTTCGCGGCACTGCTGTCCGGTTATAAGTTGAACAATTGCAATTGGTTGCAATTTACATCCTTTTGATTCTGCGGGCCTGAATCCGCAAGTAGTTCCACGAGAGGGAGTTTCTCGAATGCGTGCACCTCCAAGATCCTGAGGATTT
>CAZMOR010000061.1:0-5264 GCA_964567795.1 uncultured Verrucomicrobiota bacterium | reverse complement strand
GCCAAGGATCCGAAGCCGAAGGTGCACGAATCGCCCAGGAACAGGATGCGCACCTCGCCGGCCGGCTTCTCCGGAGCGATCTCGTGGTCCTCGCGCAATCCGGCGGCATTCGAAATCAGGCCGCGGATGGGCCAGGCGTCGTCCGGCAGCCGCCGGTTGGGCGCCAGCACCCAGAACAAATCCGGATCGTCCTGGACCACGCCCAGAAAGTCGTCCAGATGGTTTTTCGTCATGTGCGCCGCGAAGGGCGCGAACAGCATGGACGGGGCCGGCTTCTCCGTCAGGCGCAACAACGCCTCCGCCCCCCCGGCGGCCAAGGCCAGGGACAGCGCCGCCAGAACCAGCTTGGGTCCGGCCCGACGCCCCGCCCCTCCGGCCGGCCCGCCCTGCACGCGGTGGTGTTCCTCTCGCTCAAGCATGTTCACATTGTACGGGGTGCCCGCGCGTCGGGGCAACCGATTAATTCGCGGCCCCGGTCCCGTTTTCGGCCGGCGTCCCGGACGCGTCCGGGCGCGCAGGCGACCGGCGCCGCGCAATCAAAATCGCCCCCCCCAGGGCTCCCATGGCCAATCCCAGCATCCGGTTCATGATCGCCAGCCCCATCGTAAAAGAAGCCGGCACGGCGGCTTGCTCCAGGAACCAGACCATCAGGCCTTCGCGCACCCCCAGCCCGTTGATGGTGACCGGAATCAGGCTGGCGAACTCGATGACGGGAAAAACGCCGTAGAAAACCGCGGGGGAAATGTCGCCGTGCAGGGCCAGCGACATCGCGTAATAGGTCGTCAGCACCGTCAGCTGCAGGAGGATGCTGATGGCGCTGGCGCGCACGAAGGCCCGGGGCCGGCGGCGCAGGTCCCGCACCACTCCGAACAGCACGCCCAGCTTTTCCGGAGACAGCCGCCGCACCAGCATGGCCGGCAGGATGGGCCGCAGCCGCGCAAACAGCGGCTCCACGTGCAGGAGCACGAGCAGTCCCACCACCGTGCAGGCCAGCAGGCCCACCCCCCCCGGCACCAGCAGATGCGGCGAAACCGGCAGGCGGTCCCGGGCCAGCCAGGCGGCCACCGGCCCGATCGTGAACAACGCGATGAGCCCCGTGAAGCGCTCGATGATGACCGTGGCCACCGGCCGCAGCGTCTGCGTGCTGTACCGGGCGAGTCCGATCGCGCGATAGGCGTCGCCGCCCAAGCTGCCGGGCAGGAACAAGTTGAAATAGTTGCCGATCAGCACCAACTCCAGCAACACCCGGTACGGCACCGGCAGGCCGAAGTCCGCCAGCAGCCACCGCCACCGCCAGGCGCGGATCACCATCACCAGCAGCAGAAGCAGGCAGGAGCCCCCCAGCCACGCCAGGTTTTCCTCCACGAGGATCCGCCCGATTTCCGCCGGCCGCGAGAACGCCAGCAAGGCGGCAAACGCCGCCGTCCCCAATCCCAGGCGGAAAATTCGGCCCCAGTTCCGACGCGGGGAACTCATGCCGGCGTCTCGCCCGGCTTCCGCGACCGGCGGACGGTGGCCGGCACGCCGAACGCCACGCTGTAGTCCGGAATCTCGCCGCGCACGAGCGATTGGGCGCCGACGATCGAACCGGTGCCGATCCGCGCGCCGTCCGTCACCACGACCCCCACGGCCAGCCACACGTCGTCGCCCACCGCGATGCCTTGCTCCTCCATCTGCCCCTGGTCGATCATGGGCACGTCGGTTCGATCGTTGCGATAGTTGCCGCCGGCGATGAGATAGCAGTTGGCGGCGATGGCCGTGCAGCGGCCAATCGCGATCCGCCCGCGACCGAGGCTGTGGACGATGGCATTCGGGCCCAGGGAGCACCGGGCGCCCACGTGGATCTCCCCGCCCTTGGCCACGAGCAGGACGTTCCGGGACAGAAAAACCTCGTCGCCGACGGTCATGCCGCCCGGCGCCATGCCTTTCGCGTCCAGCACCGCGTTCTCGTCGATCACCACCTTGTCCCCCAGCCGGATCGCCCGCGGATTGCGCAGCGTCAGCCCCGTCCCGAACAGCACCCCCCGGCCGCAGGCCCCGAACAGTCCCGGAAAGAAGATCTTGCGCAAGATCAATCCCAACGCCCCCGGCACGTTCCGGAACAGGAGCATGCACAGCTCGAGCCGGAGCAAATAGCCCCAGCCCGCATCCCCGGCGGTCATCGCCCGGTAGCGCGCCAGCATGGAGCCCTGCCCCCGCTGGATTTCATTTATGATTTTCGCGCCCAAGACTGATCCGCCCTTCTGGAAGTGCGCCGCATCTGGATTGTCACGGGGCCGTTTCGGCCGCGGCCGGTTTCAGTTCGTCGGCCAGCCAGTCGTAGATGTGATCGACGTTCCGGCGGAAGGCCTCCATCGAAAAGTCGCGTTCCGCCACCGCCCGGGCGGCGGCGCCGAGGCGCTGGCGCAGATCCGCGTCGGCGGCGAGCCGGCGCATGCCCTCCGCAAAGGCGCGGGGGTCCGGCGCGGCCAACTGCGCGATCTCCGGCGTCAGCACTTGCGTGTGCGTGGGCAGGTCGGTGGCCAGCACCGGTTTCCCGGAGGCCATGTAGGAGTAGATTTTCATGGGGGTATTGATGCCCTGCGTGCGGGGGGAAACCACCACGTCGGCCAACGCCAGGAGCGCGCCGAGGCGGGCCATGGGCTGCGGGCCGAGGAAATGCACGCGGGCGGCGATTCCCAAGGCGGCGCTTTGGGCGCGGTAGCGCCGGATTTCGGTGTCCGTGCCGCCGGCGATGACCAGCTGGGCCGGCCGGGAGGTCTCGTCCGCGCCCATGTCCCGGAACGCCTCCAGCATCAGGCCGATGCCCTGGTACGAGGAGAGGTTGCCCACGTAGAAGAAGCGGCAACCGGCTTCCGGCGGCGGAAACAGCGCCCGTTCCGCCGCCGTCGGCTCGTCCGGCTTCAGCAGCGAAATGTCGCGCAGCAAAAACGTCTTCCGCGCCGCCTGCCGCCGCGCTTCCTGCTCGAGCAGTTGGCAGACGGGCACCACGGCCGCGGCCGAGCGGATGACCGCGCCTTCGCACCGTTCCATGCCGGCCTTCAGCACCCCCAGCCAGCGGAATTTGTCCACGATCTGGTGCGACAGGCTGGAATCCATGTCGTACACGTAGGGAATCCGGAAAAACCGTTGGATGGCCCAAGCCATGAAGCCCGACTCCTCCATCGCATGGACGAGATCGTAGCGCTTGCGACGCACCATCCGCCACGCGCGGCAGACCATGAAAACGTCGCATGCCAGCTTCCGCAACGACAACCCCGGCGGCACCCGCTTGATCCCCGGGATCCTCGGGATACGATGCAGGGTCACCCCGGGATATTGCTGGTCTGCGCCGACCGGATAGGTCAAGACGTCCACCTCTTCCCCCCGGTTTGACAAAGCCTGAAGCAGCAGATGGACCGCGATTGGCGTTCCGCGTTCCTCGTAAAATGGTTCGGGCGCCAACAACAATACTTTCACAGGCCTCTATATTTGCACAGCTCCGCTTTTTCGACAATCGGCTCTTCCATAATTATTTTTAAGGTATGGCGTTGCCATAACCCGTTGCCGCAAATAATGCTTGTCGAACCATCCGGCAGCCCTTACCATCCATCCACTTTCACAAGGAGAACGCCATTCCTACGGCCCCTTCATTACCCGCGGCAAGCTGGCCGCGCAACTTGTCCGCCCTGGAAACGGAACCGTTTGACGTGCTGGTGGTCGGGGGCGGCATTCAAGGCGCCACCATCGCGCGGGCCGCCGCGGGCCGGGGCCTGCGGGTGGCCGTGATCGACGCCGCCGATTGGGGCTCGGGGGCCAGCGCCAACAGCCTCAAGATCATCCACGGCGGCCTGCGCTATCTCCAGCACGCCAATCTGGTCCGCATGCGGGAATCCATCCGCGCGCGGCGGCGCCTCCTGCAACTGGCGCCGGACACCGTCGTGCCGCTGGCATGCATCATGCCCGGACGCGGCTGGGGCCTGCGCCATCCCGCGGCCCTGCTCGCCGCCCTGACGGCGAATGCGCTCCTCAGCGCGGACCGCAACCGCGGCGTGCCGCCCGGCCGGTTCCTGCCGGCCGGCCGGCTCATCTCGCGCGCCGGACTGGAATCGCGCGTGCCGGCCGGCCGGTTCCGCGACGAAACTGGCGGCATGGTCTGGCATGACGCCATCGCCCAGGACATCGACCGGCTCACGCTGGCCTTCGTGCAAGCCGCCGCCGCGCGCGGCGCCGTTGCGGCCAATTACGTCCGGGCCCTCCGCTGGCGGCAGGAAGGCACGCGCATCGCCGGAGCCGAGGCCGTCGACGCCCTGACGGGCGCCCCCCTGGAAATCCGGGCCCGGCAGGTGGTTTGCGCCGCCGGCCCGGGCGCCGGACCGCTGGCGCCCGGCACGGGCGCCGCCCGCTGGGTCAAAGCCATCAATTTGGTCCTGAAAAAAAAGCTGGTCGAGGATTGCGCCTTGGCGATCGAAAGCAAAGCCGCCTCCTACGACTCGCAGGCGGTGATCCAGCGCGGCCACCGCAACTTCTTCGTGGTGCCCTGGCAAAACGGCACCCTGTTCGGCACGTTTTACGTCTCCTACGACCCGGCGCAGGATCCCTTGGCGGCCACCGAAAGCGAAATCGCGGAGTTCGTGCGCCAAATCAACGAAACCGGGTTTTTCGCCCCGCTTGCCATGGCGGACGTCTGCCGGGCCCATGCCGGCGCCCAGGCGGCCGGCGCCCAGGCCACCGAACCCGCCGCGAATACGAAGATCGTGCCCGCCGCCCCCGGCTTGTGGATCGTCCAGGGCGTGAAGTATACGACGGCCCTCGAAACTGCCGACGAAGTCGCCGACATCTTGGCGCCCCGTTCCGTTCGGCCGGCGGACGAACCCTTTCCTTGGCGCGAAGCCCCTGCCGACCTCGACCAGTTGGTCGCACAAGCCGTCCGGGAGGAAATGGCCGTCCGCCTGGAAGACGTGGTCCTGCGGCGTTCGCAGCTGGGAGCATTCGGCCTGCCGGAGCGCGCGACTCTCGCCCGCTGCGCCCAGGCCATGGCCGGGTTGCTGGGCTGGGATGAACGGCGCCGCGCTGAGGAAATCGACACCCTGCTCGCCGCGCACCGGCGCCCGGGCGCCGCGGCGAACGGCTAGGCGCCCGCCGCGCCGTGGAAGGTCGGCTCGACGCCGAATTCGGTCGCGAGGATTTCCGTCAGTTCCGTCAGCGGCAACCCCACCACGTTGGTGTAGGAGCCGCGGATCTGCCGAATCATGTAGGCCGCCCGGCCCTGGATCGCGTAGGCC
>CAZMOR010000060.1:0-6259 GCA_964567795.1 uncultured Verrucomicrobiota bacterium | reverse complement strand
ATGTCGTTGGTCTGGTAGAAGGCGGCGGCGACGGCGCCGAAGAGGAACATCAGGGAATTGCCGATCAGGAAGGCAATGACGGTGGAGGAGACGGAGATGGCCGGAGTGCGGGAGTAGCGGGTGAAATCGGGGGTGAGGGTGCCGCCTGAAATGAACGAGCCGACGCACATGCCGATGGCGGCGGCGAGGGGGAGATGGCTGGAGGGCTCCACGGCGAACCAGGCGGCGATGCCGCCGAAATCGAGGAAGGCCTTGACCATCGAGCCGCAGCCGAGCAGGACGATGGCGGGAACGGCGATGATCGAGAGGATCGTGAGGGATTTGATGCCGTAGTAGGCGGTGAGGCTCATGCAGGCGCCGGACAAAAGGATAAGCAGAAGGCGCGGGAAGTGGGGGAAGAGCTGGGCGACGGGCAAGGCGAACATGGCCACGCCGACGCCGAACCAGCCGACCTGGGTGACGCCGAGGAGCACGGACGGGAGGATGGCGCCCTGCTGGCCGAAGGCGCGGCGGGCGAGCAGGTGGGTGGAGAGGCCGGTGTGGGCGGCGATATAGGCCAGCAGGCCGGTATAGACGCCGAGAATCAGGTTGCCGGCCAGGACGGCGAGCAGGAACCGGGGCACGTGCAGGCCGTTGCCGAGATTGGCGCCGGCATACATGCTGGCGGAGAAGAAGGTGAAGCCGAGCATGACGACCAGCATGGTGCCGAAGCCGCGGCGGGAGTGTTGGGCGACGGGGGCGAATTCAAATTCGGTATGCATGGGCCGAGTGTGCGGATTCCGGAGCCGGTTTTCAACCCCGAAGCGGAGGCATGGCGCGGGGTTACGGGGTGGCGGGTGGGGCCGGCGGTTTTTCCAGCGTGCCGCGGATGCGGACGGTAACGGAGTCGCCCACCTTGATGAATCCCAGAAGAACCGGCGGCTTCAGGCCGAACTTTTCAAGCGACAGGACCATGGTCAGGTCGAATTGAATGCGATCGGCCTTCACCTGCCAATCCGCAAGCGTGACGGGAACCGTCTGGGTGCGGTCGCGGATCTGGAGGCGGAGCGGAACGGGCGCTGGTGTGGCGGGATCGATGCGGGTCGGTTCCAGGATGCCGGTGATGAGCGGAAACCGGACGGCCTCGAACATGGCCCGCATGTTTTCGTCGCGCTTGAGGTGACGGGTATCCATCTGCGCCACGGCGACGACGGCGGTGCCGCCCAGGGTGGCGACCGCGCCATCCAGATCCACGAGGGCATGGAACGGTTCGGTCCGGACCGTGCCCGAGAAATCGTGCAGGGTGGACGTGGCCTGAAATTCGATTTCCGCCCGGCCGGGCCAGTCTTCGACGGCGGCCGCGGCGATTTGCGCGACCATCAGCGAGCCAGCCAGAAGCCAGGATTTCCGGCCGCGGGGGAATTTGAGATCCGCCGTCATTGCCCAGCAATCTAATCCACCCGCAGAAGAAAGCAAAGGGAACGGGCTGGAGAAAGCAAATCGCGGCCCGGGAGCGGGCCGCGATGGGGGGGCATCCGGGGCGCGGAGGCGCCGGAGGAGGCTTACTTCTCGACGACGAGGGACTTGTCGTAGCGGTCGTGGGAGGCGTTGAGGAACTCGCCGGAGAGGGCGAGGCACTGCTTGGGGCAGATGTCGGTGCACTGGCCGCACTGGATGCACTGGCCGACGAAGATGCGGATCTTCTTGGCGGCGGGGATGGGGTCGATGGCGTGGGCCGGGCAGACCTTGATGCACAGGTTGCAGCCGATGCAGGTCTCGCGGTTGTAGGTCATCTTGCCGCGGAGCTTTTCGGGCACGGGGACGGGGGGATTGAGGGTGGCTTCGCCCTTGCCGACCTTCTCGAGGAGGCCGGTGACGGTGGGCGGGAGCTGGGCGGCGGGGAACGGATTGGTGTTGGGCTTCTTGAAGAGGCTGCCGAGCAGTTCAGGAACGATGGGGAACGTCATGGCGGGATCTCCTTTAGAACCGGGCGTCGACCATCACGAGGAAGAGGCCGACGAGGGACAGGGCGCCCAGGATCTTCCAGTAGACGTCGACGACCTGCGTGATCCGGAAGCGGGCGACAGAAATCCGGACGAGGGTGACGGCGAAGAACATCACGACGAAGAGCTTGAAGAGGAAGAAGGCGATGTTGAGAAGGGCGGCGGTGACCGGGCAGCAGGCGACGGCGAGGATGTCGGTGAGGTTCCAGGGGAAGAAGAGGCCGACGATGAGGGAGGTCACGACGATGGTCTTGACGGCGAGGGAGAGATAGAAGAGCGCGAGGTTGCGGCCGGAGTATTCGACGAGGAGGCCGCCGGCGATTTCGGTTTCGGCCTCGGGGGCGTCGAAGGGGATGCGGCCGAGTTCGCCGGGGACGACGAGGAGCATGGTGACCAGCAGCAGGAGCAGGCCCATGAAGCCGACGGGGCCGACGAGGGTCCAGACGGGCTGGGCGGCGACGGTGGCGAGGGAGAAGGGGTTCTCGATGTCGAGGCTGGCGAACTTCCAGGCGAAGGTGATGATGGTGGTGGCGAGGGGCAGCTCGTAGGCGATCATGGTGACCATTTCGCGCTGGGCGCCGATGGTGGCGTAGGGGGAGCCGGAGGAGAGGCCGCCGGCGACCATGGCGAGGGCGGGGAGGAGGAGGAGGTACATGATGAGGACGAGGTCGCCGTGGAGGTTCAGGACCGGCAGGCCGGGGAGGGCGGCCATGGGGATGTAGAGGAGGATGGTGACGGAAGCCGCGAGGGCCACGAGCGGCGCGCCGTTGAACAGCCAGGGGATGGCGTTCGCGGGCACGACGTTCTGCTTGACCATCAGCTTGGCCATGTCGATGAACGGCTGGCGGATGGGCGGGCCGATGCGGGACTGCATGCGGGCCGCGAGGACGCGGTCGATGCCGGCGAACCAGAGGCCCGCCAGGATGCCGAAGACGGCCAGGGCGAGCGCGCCGCCGGAAGCCAGGATGATGCTGTCAATGTTCATGGGAATCTTACCTCGCGGAAAGGGCGGCCTGAATGCGGCGGGTCTTCTCCACCGACAGGCGGTGCAGTTCTTCCTTGGTCAAAATCTGCCGGCTGTCCGGGCGGACAAGCGCGACGCGGTCGGTGCAGGAGATGCAGGGGTCGATGGAGGCGGCGATGATGGGGATGTCGGCGATCTGTTCGCCCTCCATCATCGGGATCCAGGAAAGGTAGTTGGAGTAGGACGACGCCTTGACCTTCCAGGAGACGGGATTTTCGGTGCCGCCGAGGCGGACGTAGTGCATGACTTCGCCGCGGGGGGCTTCGTGGCGACCGACGGCCTCGCCGGTGGCGCCCTTGAGCTTGGCGAGGAGGACGGCGGGCTTGGGAATCGCGAGCAGGGGGCCGTCGGGCATCATGGCCAGGAGCTGGCGGACGATGCCGATGGACTGCTTGACTTCCAGCAGGCGGGTGACGATGCGGTCGTAGACGTCGCCGCGGACTTCGCCGGTGAGGACATCGGGGGTCATGTATTCCAACTCGATGTCGGCATAGGCGGCGTAGGGGTGGTCGATGCGGACGTCCTTCTTGATGCCGGAGGCGCGGGCGGTGGGGCCGACGGGGCAAAGCTGGCGGGCTTCGTCGTAGGTCAGCACGCCGCAGTCGCGGCAGCGCATCTGGACGGTGGTGTCGTCGAGGAAGACGGCGGCGAGCTTGCCGTAGGCATCCTCGAAGAACTTCATGGACTCCTCGATGCGGGGGAACTGGTCGCGGGTGATATCGCGGCGGACGCCGCCGATCTGGATGATGGCGTAGTGGACGCGGTTGCCGGTGAGGTATTCCAGCAGGTCCATGACGTTTTCCCGGACGCGCCAGGCGAGGTAGAAGGCGGAATCGAAGCCGAGCTCGTGGGCGGCGACGCCGGCCCAGAGCAGGTGGGAATGGATGCGCTCGAGTTCGCCGACGATGGAGCGGATGTAGTGGGCGCGGACGGGGACCTGGATCTGCGCGATCTGCTCGACGTCGCGGACGAAGGAAATGGAGTGGGTGATGCCGCAGATGCCGCAGATGCGCTCGGCCAGGTAGACGATCTGGATGCAGTTGCGCCGGAGACCCATCCACTCGACGCCGCGGTGGGCCATGCCGGGGGCGAAATCGGCCTTCTTGATGCGTTCCCCCTCGATCTCGAGGTTGAACATGACGGGCTCCTTGAGCGCCGGATGCGCGGGCCCGAGCTGGGTGGAGTAGCCGGTGGGATGCTTGACTTCGATGGTTTTCATATTTTCAAATTCTCAATATCCAATAGCCAACACTCAATCTCCAATAACCAAGGTTCAGGAACCGGGATCGGAACGTTTCTTGCTGGTGGTGATGCTGGTAAACACAATGGCAATCAATTCGTCGGTTTCCTTCAACAGCGGATCAAGGAGCGTGGCCGATTTAAGCAGGCTGGCTTTGGCGATGATTTGGAGCCAGATTTGGGTTTCGCGGAGTTCCTTGAGCGCGACTTTCAATTTGTGAACGAAATTGGCCTTGGATTCGGCACTTTGGGCTTCGCCGTAATTGGCGGCAGGCGAAGTGCCGCTGCGCAACAACTGCGCAGCAACATGGTTGCCCGACTTTGTGCTGGGCAAGGCCTCGCAAAGGCGCACAATCCGCACCGCAAAGTCGATTAAGCGGTTCTGGAGATTGAATGGCCTTTCCTTGGTCATTGGATGTTGGGTGTTGGATATTGGTTATTGGGTTCTATTGAGCAGTCGGGGCCGGGGGAGGATTGTCCTCGAACTTCACATTTTCGCGGCCGGTGGCCCAGAGGTCCTTGATCATGTCGGCGGGGACGCCGGAGGCATCCTTGCGCCAGGGGTAGACGCCCTGGGGGAAGTCCTCGGGCAGGAAGAGGCGGCGGCCGTCGGGGATGCCGACGACTTCGATGCCGAGCAT
Organism: uncultured Verrucomicrobiota bacterium; assembly: GCA_964567795.1. GTDB lineage: Bacteria > Verrucomicrobiota > Kiritimatiellia > CAIQIC01 > Lenti-01 > Lenti-01. Next base: position 1,373 of record CAZMOR010000060.1, on the reverse strand, counting down.
TTCCTGCTTTTCGCGCTCGCTGGTGAGGGCCCCGGGGATGATGCCGGTGATGGTGGGCACCTTGAGGTCGGTCTTGTCGAGGGAAACGGTGAGGGTGACGAGGATCTCCTCGTGGGGAATGCCCCAATAGATGTAGAAGTGGTAGGTCAGGTCGACCTGCGCGCCGGTGTCGGCGTAGGCGATGACGGCCACGTGGGGGTAATGGATCTGGGTGAGGCGCTGGAGGGCGGGGATGAGGGCTTCGCGGGTGAGCTTGACCCAGACCTGCTTGCTCTTGAGGCCCTTGGCGCCCTCGGCCCATTCGGTGCAGCGGGCGGAATGGAAGCCCGAGCCGGCGGCGGCCTGCAGGGCATCGGCGATTTCCTGGGGAGTGAGGAGGTTCATGCTTTCTTCTCCGAGGCTTCAAGGCGGGCGAGGACCTTCACGACGCCATCGATGATGGCTTCGGGGCGCGGGGGGCAGCCGGGGACATACATATCGACGGGGACGACCTGGTCGACGGGGCCGACGAGGGTGTAGGAATCGTAGAAGGCGCCGCCGGAGGTGCCGCAGGTGCCGATGCAGATGACGATGCGGGGTTCGGGCATCTGTTCATAGACGCGCTTGAGACGGGGGGCCATCTTGCGGGTGACGGGGCCGCTGATCAGGAGGACGTCGGCATGCCGGGGGGAGCCGACGACCTTGATGCCGAAGCGCTCGAGGTCGTAGCGCGGGGTGACGGAGGCCACGGTTTCAATTTCGCAGCCGTTGCAGGAGCCGGAATTGAAGAGGAAGGCCCAGAGGGATTTGCCGAGGGTTTGGGAGAGTTTCATGTTGCGAGTCCGATGATGAGCATGATGGCCATGACGCCCAGGAGCCAGGCGACGTAGTCGGTGGGCACGCCGGTGTGCACGGGGACGAGGCGGGCGTAGTAGCCCTTGAGGGACTCGACGAAGCCCCAGTACATGTTGGAGGCGGGGATGTGGCTGCCGCCGCCGCCGGGTTCCTCGTTGCCGGAGATGAACGGCTTGCGGCCGGCGCCTTCGCGGAAATCCTTGCGGCCGCGGGAACGGATGGCAAGGGCGACACCGAGCCCGATGGCGAGCGCCACCAGCCAAAGCAGCGGGTTCCAGGCGCCCGCGCCGGTTTGCAGGGTTTGGAAGAGGTCCATGTCAGATTCCTCCGAGAATGGCGGCGACGTAGCCCGCGCGGTCGACGAGGGCTTCGACGGCGGGCTGGATCAGGCGGTCGATGAACGGCTGGGGCGCGAGGCCCGCGGCGACGACGAAGACGGCGAGCAGCGCCATGCCGGCGAGCATGGGGGCGGGCACTTCGCGGACCGCGGCGTATTCCGCGCGGCGCGGGCCGAGGAACATGGAATGGAAAACCTTCAC
>CAZMOR010000059.1:0-4284 GCA_964567795.1 uncultured Verrucomicrobiota bacterium | reverse complement strand
CCACCAGGCCATGGGACTGGTGTTCGGCGGCCAGGTCATCCACGCCAAGAAACTCATGCACGGCAAGGTATCCGAGGTCGTCTGCGACGGCCAGGGCATCTTCAAGGGCCTCGACAGCCGGCCGTTCAAGGCCATGCGCTATCACTCGCTGGCCCTCGAACGCGAATCCTTGCCCGACTGCCTCGAAATCTCCGCCACCGCGGCGGATGACGGCGAAATCATGGGCATCCGCCATAAGCAGTTCGCCGTCGAAGGCATCCAGTTCCATCCCGAATCCATCATGACCCCCGTCGGCAAGCGCATCCTGCGCAACTTCCTCAAGACCGCCACGACCGGAGAAGCCCCATGAACATTCCCGCCCTGCTGAAAAAGCTCATCGCCCGCAAGGATCTCACCGAGGACGAAGCCTTCGAATCCATCCAGGCCATCCTCGCCGGTGAATTCACCGAAGGCCAGATCGGCGCTTTCCTCGGCACCCTGGCCGCCAAGGGCGAGACCATCGACGAAATCGCCGGCGCCGCCCGCGCCATGCGCGCCGCCGCCATCCGGGTGCAATCCCTGGCCCATGACACGCTCGACACCGTCGGCACCGGTGGCGACGGCGGCATGACCTTCAATATCTCCACCACCGTCGCCTTCGTCGCCGCGGGCGCGGGCGCCGTGGTCGCCAAGCACGGCAACCGCGCCAGTTCCGGCAAGAGCGGCAGCGCGGACTGCCTCGAATGCCTCGGCTTCAACCTGGCCGCCGCTCCGGAAATCATGGAACAGGCGCTCAATGAAATCGGCATCACGTTCATGTTCGCCCCCTCTTTCCACAAGGCCATGCGCTTTGCCGGTCCCGTCCGCAAGCAAATGGGCGTGCGCACGCTGTTCAACCTCCTCGGTCCCCTGACCAATCCCGCCGGCGCCCCCTGCCAGCTCCTCGGCGTCTTCGCGCCGGATCTGACCGAGGCCTTTGCCGAGGTGCTCAAGAAGCTCGGTTCCCGCCGCGTGCTCGTCGTTCATGGCCACGACGGCATGGACGAAATCACCCTCACCACCACCACCCGCTGCTCGGAACTCAAGGACGGCCTGGTCAAAACCTACGACATCGATCCCACCGTCTATTTCGACGATTATTGCACCAACGCGGAGCTCGAAGGCGGCCTGCCCGCCGACAACGCGGCCATCACCCGCGGCATCCTCGAGGGCAAGCTCACCGGTCCCAAGCGCAACATCGTGCTGATCAATTCCGCCGCGTCCCTGCTGGCGGCCAACCGCTGCGCCGATCTCGCCGACGGCATCCGGAAGTCCGCCCAGTCCCTCGATTCCGGCGCCGCACTCGACAAACTCGAAAAACTCATCGCCTTTTCCCGGTCCTAGGAGCTTTAATCCTGTTCATCCCGTGAAATCCTGTTAATCCTGTCAGTCATATGTCCTTCCTGGAACAAATCATCGCCGCCAAGCGCGAGGAAATCGCCGCTGCGCGGAACCTCAAGCCGCAGGCTGAGGTGGAAAAACTCGCCGCGGCCCGCGAGGATTTCCGCGGTTTCGCGGAATCCCTCGCCCGCCCCGGCGTGCGCGTCATCGCCGAAATCAAACGGGCCTCGCCCTCCCTGGGCGACATCCGGCCCGACCTGCACCCCGGCGACCTCGCCGCCGCCTATCAGGCCGGCGGCGCCGCCGCGATCTCGGTGCTGACCGAACCGGCCTTCTTCAAGGGCTCTGCCAAGGATCTCAAGCGCGCGCGCGACGTCGTCGAGCTGCCCGTCCTGCGCAAGGATTTCATTCTCGATCCCTACCAGGTCTACGAAACCGCCGCGATGGGCGCCGACGCCATGCTGCTCATCGTCCGCATCCTCGACGACGAGCAGCTGTCTTCCCTCCTCGCCCTGGCCCACGGCATCGGCCTGGAAACGCTGGTGGAAATCCACGATGAGGCGGATGCCCGGCGCATCGCCGGCCTCGACGTTCCCGTCGTCGGCATCAACAACCGGGATCTCGCGCAGTTCCACACCGACCCGGAACGCGCCGCCCGCATCGCGGCCCGGCTGCCGCAGGGTGCCGCCGTCGTCGCCGCCAGCGGCATCCACGAGGCGGCCGATATTCAAAAAGCCCTGTCCGCCGGCATCCGGCGCTTCCTGATCGGCGAAACCCTCGTCAAGGCACCGGATCCCGTCCCGCTCCTCAAGCAATGGCTTTCCCTGCCTGTCCCGCAAATTTTCAACTCGTAAATGGCTATCCATGTTTCTCCCCCACATCAAAATCTGCGGCATCACCCGGAGGCAGGACGCGCTCTTCTGCGCCGAAGCCGGCGCCGGCGCCCTGGGCGCCGTCTTCTATGCCAAAAGCCCGCGCAATCTTGACCCGGCCGTCGCCCGCAAAATCTTCGGCGGCCTGCCCAAGGAAATCGCCCGCGTCGGTGTCTTCGTCAATGCTTCCGTCGATACCATGGTCCGGACCGCCCGCATCGCCAGTCTCGACACGATCCAGATGCACGGCGAGGAAACCGTCGAGAAAATCGAGGCCGTGCGGCGCGAAGGTTTTCACGTGGTACAGGCCATCAAGCGCACGGGCCCCGAACTGCTGGCCGCGGCCCGGGCGCTGCCGCCCGGCGTCGGCATCCTGGTCGAGTGCGGCCGGGGCGCCCTGCCCGGCGGCAACGGCATCGCCTGGAACTGGAGCAAGGCCGCCCCGCTCGCCCAGTTCCGCGCCTTCGCCATCGCCGGCGGCTTGAATCCCGAAAACCTCATGGCCGCCGCCCGCGATAGCCGCGCCGCGGCTTTCGACGCCTCCTCCGGCGTCGAAACCGAACCGGGCATCAAGGACGAAGCCGCCGTCCGCGCCTTCCTGCGGGCCGCGCGCAACCTGCCCGTGCCGCCCCAGCTGTTTTCCTGGAAAGGAACTCCATGAGCCATCCGCGTCTCGAAAACATCAACATCGAATCGGTCGTCCCGCTCGCCACCCCGCGCGAGATGAAAGCGGCCATTCCCCTCAATGCCGCCGTCATCGCCACGGTCGCCCGCGGCCGCGAAACCATTGAACACATCCTCGATGGCGAGGATCCCCGTCTCTTTGCCGTGGTCGGCCCCTGCTCCATCCACAATCTCGAGGCCGCCGCGGAATACGCGCTCAAGCTCAAGACGCTCGCCGCCGAAATCGCCGATTCCATCTATGTCGTCATGCGCGTCTATTTCGAAAAGCCGCGCTCTTCCATCGGCTGGAAGGGCCTCATCAACGATCCCTACATGAACGACACCTTCCACATTGAGGAAGGCATCCGCATGGCCCGGCATTTCCTGTTCCGCGTGGCGGAGATCGGCCTGCCGGCGGGCACCGAACTCCTCGACGTCCTGATGCCCCAGTACATCGGCGACCTCGTTTCGTGGAACGTCATCGGCGCGCGCACCGCCGAAGCCCAGACCCACCGCGAAATCGCCAGCGGCATCTCCACCCCCATCGGCTTCAAGAACGGCACCGACGGCGCCCTCGACGCCGCCATCAACGGCGTCCGCTCCGCCATGGGCCCGCACCATTTCCTCGGCGTCACCGAGGACGGCCTGCCCGCCGTCTTCTCCACGACCGGCAATTCCTATCCCCACGTCGTGCTCCGCGGCGGCAAAAAGCCCAACTACGACGCCGCCAGCGTGGCCGCCTGCGAAAAAGCCCTCCGCGAAGCCCACCTGCCGCCGCACATCGTGGTGGACTGCTCCCATGGCAACTCCGGCAAAAAACCCGAACACCAGGGCCCGGTTCTGCAGGACATCCTCGCGCAGGTCGAAGCCGGCAACCGCTCCATCCGCGGCTTCATGCTCGAAAGCAATCTCGAATGGGGCAGCCAGCCCATGCAGGCCGATCCCCGCCGGCTCAACCCCCGCCAGTCCGTCACCGACGCTTGCATCGACTGGCCCACCACCGAAACACTCCTGCGCGAAGCCCACGCGCGGATGTCCAAGCTGATTCGTGAACGGAAATGATTCTTCCTTCGTAATCCTTCACTAGAAATTATGAAATACATCGGTCAATACCCCGACGCCACCGGCCACTTCGGCCCCTACGGCGGCCGTTTCGTTGGCGAAACCCTCATGTCCGCCCTCCTCGACGTCGAGGCTGCGTGGCAGTCCGCCAAGCGCGATCCCGCCTTCATGGCCGCCTTCCGCGACATGCTGCGCGACTATGCCGGGCGGCCCACCCCCCTCGATTGCATCGAACGCCTCTCCGCGCACGCCGGCGGCGCGCGCCTCTGGCTCAAGCGCGAAGACTGCACCCATACCGGCGCGCACAAGATCAACAACGTCGTCGGCC
>CAZMOR010000058.1:0-7477 GCA_964567795.1 uncultured Verrucomicrobiota bacterium | reverse complement strand
CAGCAGTTCCATGGCCTTCGAGACCGGATCGGTCGTCGTCCCCTTCACCTCCGAGACGATGGAGACCTCCTGCCCGGTCAGCGCATTGATCAGGCGCGACTTGCCGACGTTGCGCCGGCCGAAGATGGCGATGTGCACGCGTTCGCCGCGGGGAGTCTCGTTCAGGCTCATGGCCGCGGCTCCGGGAACAGGCGTTCGATGCGCTCCGGCGGCAGCAATTTCTTTTCCACCACCAGTTGCCGGATGCTTTTACCCGTGACAAGCGCTTCCTTGGCCAGGGCCGCGGCGGCGTCATAGCCCAGTTCGGGCACGAGCAGCAGTGCCGGCGCGGTCGAGGCGTTCAAGTGCCGGGCGCAGGCGGCGGCATCCGCCGCCAGCGTTTCGATGCATTTTTCGCGCAGGCGGGCCACGGCATCGCGCAGCAGCGCCAGCGATTCCAACAGCGCATCGGCGATCAGCGGCACGTACGCGTTCAGCTCCAATTGCCCGCTGGCCGCGGCCAGGGTGATGGCCGTGTCGTTCGCGATGGCCCGCAGCGCGCATTGGGCGACATGCTCGGGAATCACCGGATTGACCTTGCCCGGCATGAGCGACGAGCCCACCTGCCGCGGTTCGAGCCGGATTTCGCCGAACCCGCCGCGCGGACCGGAGTTCATCAGGCGCAAATCGCCGGTGATCTTGAGCAGGTTGACGGCACAGGCCTTCAGCAGGCCGGACACTTCGACGAAAACATCCTGGTTCTGCGTCAGGTCCATCGGATATTCCGCCCGCGCGAGCCCGAGGCCGGTCAGGTCGCGCAGGATTTCAATGACGCGGAAGCCATAGCGCTTGTCCGCGGCCGCGCCCGTGCCCACGGCGGTCCCGCCGAGATTGACCTGGCGCAGGCGCTCCTCGACTTTATAAATGCGCCACCGGTCGCGCGCAATGGCCTGCGCCCACGCCCCGAATTCCTGCCCCAGCATGATGGGCGCGGCATCCATCAGTTGCGTGCGCCCGAGTTTCGGAATGTCCGCGAATTCCTGTTCCCGCTGCTGCAGCGCCTCCTGCAGCTTCGCCAGCGCGTCGGCCAGTTCGCGCACGAGGTAGATCGCCGCGATGCGCAGCGCCGTGGGATAGACATCATTGGTGGACTGGCCGCGGTTCACGTGGTCCAGCGGATGTACCCGCGCATAGTCGCCCGGCTTTCCGCCCAGCCGGATAATCGCGAGATTCGCCAGCACCTCGTTGACGTTCATGTTGGTCGAGGTGCCGGCCCCGCCCTGCAAGGCCTCCACCGGGAATGCGGCGGCGTGTTTTCTCGCGAGCACGTCATCGCTGGCGACTGCGATGGCGTCGGCGACCTCCGCCGGCAGTGCGCCCAGCTCCTTGTGCGCCAGGGCGCAGGCTTTCTTGACCAGTACGAACGCGCGGATCAGCTCCGGCCGCACCGCGCGGCCGCCCGCGCCGAAGTTCCCCAGCGCGCGCTGCGTGTGGATGCCGTATGGCGCGCCATCCGGCACGTCCATCGGGCCCAGACTGTCGTGTTCCGTCCGCATGGATTGGAAATATAGCACAACCGGCCGGAAACCGGCCGAAATTCCTGTTTCAGCAAAACCGTGCTTATTCGCCGCGGCGCGTCAGCATGTTCAGGTTGCGGAATTCCGGGAACTGCCGGTATTCCAGCAGGCCGGCGAGCGAGCGGCTTTCGCTCGCCACGCCCGCCTCCACCATGGCCGCCGCCGGATTCAGTCCGCCCAGCACCACCAGTCCGGTCCGGCCCTCGCCCACCGGGATGCCATAGAGCGGCTGGTTCGGCACGCCGATGGCCACGATTCCATCGAGCCCCAGCAGCCGCAACTGGTCGCGAATCTTCAAGACCACCGGCAGGGCCACCGACGGGAACTCGCGGAAACTCGCCCCGACCAGGCCGTTGCCGGAGCTTTCGCACTGGCGCACGCTGGTCATCTTTGCGCGGATGAACAATTCCATGGGATCCTGCGTCGTGCCGCCATAGGCCAGCAGCTCCACGAACCGGACGGGCAGCCGGTCCCGGTACTCCAGCAGCCCGCCGAAGCGCGAGGTGACCGGCACGCCTTCCTTGAGGAGAATGCCGTTCAGGGAGACGCTGCAGATGGTGACCATGGCGATTTTCCCGCGGGGCACCACGGCCGCGCGGGCCACGTCATAGGTGGCGCCCGCCCGCAAAACCAGCAGGCGCGAACCCATCGTGAGCCGCGCCGCGAAAATCGGCCGGACCACGTCCAGGGCGGCGGTCTCTTCCCGCGCCGCAAGCAGGGTGGTGTTCACCACCAAGGTGCCCGCCCCCGCGCGCAGGTTGAATCCCATGCGATAGTTCAGGTCGTCGATCTGGCCGGCCACGAAACCCATCCGCTCCAGCACCGCGCCCTTTTCAACTTCGGCGGTGCCCCTGGCCGTCAGCACCCGGCCGGTGCGGCGGCTTTGGAGCTGCGTGAAGCCCTCCTGGTCGAGTTCCAGCAGGTACAGCCGGATGCTGCGTTCGCTCAACTCCACGCCCCAGCCGCGCAGAAGTTCCTCCACCTGCGTGGCGCCGGCCGGCCGGCCAATCCGGTGCAGTACCTTTAAAATCCGCTGCTTGATTTCATCCCTGGTTGGATGCATGCCTGCCATTCCTGTTCAAAATACAAAAATATCAATGCCGTTACATGCCGTATAATGCATCTATACGCACATATCAAACGGCAATATTGCCATATTAGCGAAAATATATAGCCATTTTCGTTGTGAATTTTGCCTTATGGCCTCATTTATACGGCCAGAAATTACCGGGTAGAAGGTTTCTCCTCCCTGCCCGAAAAGCAACCCAAGGAAAGGCTGAACATGAGCTACGTCCAGGAAGTCCTGACCCAACTGCAAGCCCGCAACCCCGGCGAACCCGAATTTCTCCAGGCCGCCCGGGAAGTTCTTGAAACCCTTGAACCCGTCGTGGTCCGCCACAAGAAATACCAGGCGGGCCGGATCCTCGAGCGCATCGTCGAACCCGAGCGCCAGCTCATCTTCCGCGTGCCCTGGATCGATGACGCCGGCAACTACCGGGTCAACCGGGGTTTCCGCATCGAGTTCAACAGTGCCATCGGCCCCTACAAGGGCGGCCTGCGCTTCCATCCCTCCGTCAACCTCTCCATTCTGAAGTTCCTCGGCTTCGAGCAGATCTTCAAGAACTCCCTTACCACGCTGCCCATGGGCGGCGGCAAGGGCGGCTCCGATTTCGACCCCAAGGGCAAGTCGGACAACGAAGTCATGCGCTTCTGCCAGTCCTTCATGACGGAATTGAGCAAGCATATCGGCCCCCACACCGACGTGCCCGCGGGCGACATCGGCGTCGGCGGCCGCGAAATCGGCTACCTGTTCGGCCAGTACAAGCGCCTCCGCAACGAATTCACCGGCGTGCTGACCGGCAAGGGCCTCAAGTGGGGCGGTTCGCTGATCCGGCCCGAGGCCACCGGCTACGGCTGCGTCTTCTTCGCCGAAGAAATGCTCAAGACCCGCAGCGAAGTGTTCATGGGCAAGACCTGCACCGTGTCCGGCTCCGGCAACGTCGCCCAGTACACAGTTGAAAAGCTGAACCAGCTTGGCGCCAAGGTGGTCTCCCTCTCCGACTCCGCCGGCACGGTCTACGACAAGGACGGCATCAGCGGTGAAAAGCTGGCTTTCGTGATGGATCTCAAGAACGTCAAGCGCGGCCGCATTTCAGAGTACGCCGCCAAGTTCAAATGCGAATTCCGCGAAGGCCAGAATCCGTGGTCCATCCCCTGCGACTGCGCCTTCCCCAGCGCCACGCAGAATGAAATCAGCGGCGCGGATGCCGCGGTGCTCGTCAAGAACGGCTGCAAGCTGGTCGCCGAAGGCGCGAACATGCCGTCGACCCCCGAAGCGGTGGATGTATTCATCAACAACAAGGTGCTCTACGGCCCCGGCAAGGCGGCGAACGCCGGCGGCGTGGCCACCTCCGGCCTCGAAATGGCGCAGAACGCCATGCACCTGAACTGGACCCGCGCGGAAGTCGAATCCCGCCTGCACCAGATCATGGTGGCCATCCACCACAGCGCCTTTGAAACCGCGAAGGAATACGGCAAGCCGGGCAATTATGTCGCCGGCGCCAACATCGCCGGTTTCGTCAAGGTCGCGGACGCCATGCTCGACCAGGGTCTCGTGTAAGCCTGCGGATTCTGCCCGCCCCGGCCGGTTCTCCGGCCGGGGCTTTTTTGCGGTCCGGCGCCCCGTCCGCGCGGTCTACACGCCCACGGATCCGCGCAGCATCGGCGGGCACACGCTGACGTTGACTTCGCGCGCCACGCCGTCGGCCACCAGCCAGACGCCGTCCGGATTCAGGTCGTCCGCACGCACCACGCGCAGCACATGGGCCTGGTCTGCCGCCTCCGGCGCCAGTTCGGCCAGGCGGTTCGGCGCCTTCATCACCGCCCCCAGGTTCAGCCGGTTCCCCTCCCGTCCCGGGAACAGCGCGAAATAGAGGATGTTCATCTCCACCAGTTCGCCGAAGAAATGCGTGCCCAGCGAAACGTCCGGCGTCAGGAATTCGTGCATCATCATGATTTCGCAGATGGCCGTCACGTGGCTGATTTCGGAGAAGCGCACCGGCACGCCCAGCGAAGGCATATGGGTGCCCCAGCGCCCCGGTCCGATCGCCAGCACGCCGACCTCGACGGACGCCAGCGCGCGGTTCACCGCGCCCACGGCGCGCGCCACGGCGTGCCGCTCGCGTTCCGGCATCGGCCCGTAGACCTCCGGCACCACCAGCAGCAGCCAGTCCAGGCGTTCCACCCGGCTGTGACCCACCACCGCGCCGCTTCCGACCAGCAGCACCCCCTCCACCGGGCATTCCACATGCGGCATCTCCGGGTTGTGCGTGCCCTGCACCTGCAGGGGCCGGCATTGCAGCAGGTTGATGGAATACCCCGTACCATCCGGCATGAAATTGACGGCGAATTCAATGTCCACCGGCTTGCCGTAGACGCCTTCCAGGGTCTTCAGCAGCTTCTGGAAATCCTTCACGAAGCTCGTGCGGGTCAGCAGCCCGTCGAAGGTCAGGAACCGGCCGCCGTCATCCGTTTCGGTGGTGAACAGGTCCAGCGGCACGCCCTGGGCGTGCTCCGCCAGGCCGGCGAAATCGCCGACCCCGAGATGGCCGCCTTCCAGATCCACGTAATCGACTTTCCGCTGCGTGTGGCGCACGATTTCGTCCAGGCTGCCCTCCGGCCGGCGCAGCGGCGCATTCAGCGCCACCACGCGGGTGTAGTCGTCATCCACGCGGTCCACGGCGCGCGTGCCCAGGCCGAACACCAGCCGCAGCACCCCCGCCTTCGGGTCGATCTCCGGCCCCCAGACGAACGGGTTATAGGAAAACCCGACGCCGGCCAGGTGCGGATAAAATGCGCGCCCCTGCAGTTCGCCGGTCACCCGCATCACCAGCAGTGCCATCTGCTCGTCGCGCTTCAGCAGCCCGTGCCGCTCGCGGTAGGAAAGCGCCTCGCGGCTCATGCTGCTGGCATAGACCGCGCGGATCGCATCCAGGAAATTCCGCAGCCGCTCCGCAATGTCCCCCTGGTTCGCGCAGAACACGCTGTCATATTTGCCGGCGAAGGAGTTCCCGTAGGCGTCTTCCAGCAGCGAACTCGACCGCACGATGACCGGATACTGCCCGAAGTAGTCCAGCATCTTCTCGAACAGCTCGAGTTCATAGGGCGAGAACTTGCCGTTCAGGATGCGCTCCTGCGCCTCCTCCACGCCGTCCAGGAAGGTCTCCGGATAATGCTGCTTTTCGCGGATTTCCCACAGCCCGTTGCGGACCAGGAAGCTGTAGAACACGTCGGAACCGATGTAGAACGAATCGTGCACCTCGAGCTTCGCGCCCAGGTCGGGGCTTTCCCGTTCCGCGATCTTCCGCGCCACGAGCATGCCCACCGCCTTGCCGCCGATCAACCCCGTGCCGAACATGCGCCAGCGCACCTCCAGCACGTCCTCCAGCGTCAGGTAGCGGTCCACCAGGGGCAGGATCGATTCATCCCGCGTGATCATCATGCCGACCAGCTGCCGCTTCAGCTCCTCCGCTTCGGGGCCGCGGCCGCCGCCGGCGCGCAGGCATTCCTCCGCCCGCCGCACCACATCGTCGCCGTAGGTCTCGATCCGCGTCGAATTCGGCTGCACCCGGCCCATCACCTCGGTCAGCAGCGCGCTCGACCGTACCCTCGTGAAGGTTTCCGCGCCGTCCCATTCCAGCATCAGGTGGATCGTCGGCGAATGCCGGAACTGCGTCTTGATCGGCAGCACGAAGAACTTCCCGGCATGGCCGTACACCTCCAGGAAAAGCTGTGTTGTGCTGCGCACGGGATCCACCGCATGCCGCGAATGCCGGCCCCGCAGCAGGCCGAAATAGGCGATCGTCTCCAGCCGGTACAGATAGGGACACGTCAGCATGAAGAAATTGCCCAGCATCGCGTCCGAACACCAGTTCGTTGCCAGGTCCGACAAGCAGTCGAACAGGTAGTAGGCACCCAGCCCTTTTTCACCGATCACGGCGTGGATCTTATGCAGAAAAACCTCGAAACCCTCTTCCGCCTCCAGCCGGCACTCCTCGCAAAACCCTTCCGGCACCAGCCGCTCGTGCCGCGCAAACCGGAAATACACCAGCTTGCGCCCGTCGCGCTTCGCCGCCTCCGCATAGGGCAACGCCAGTCGCCGGTACTGCTCGATGTCATCCACGTTCCAGACGATGTTGTCCCCCGCCAGGATGCCCGTCAGCGCCGCATCCAGCTGCGGCAGCCCGGTCGTGTCGATCGGAATGTTGTTTTTAGGCACCGCCCGCTCCTCCGGCCAGGTGCTGGCCGCCGTCCACGAAAAGGATCTGGCCCGTGATCGCCTCGCTCTCCGCCAGGAACGCCACCGCGCGGGCGACGTCCTCCGGCGCGGGCCGCTGCCCCAGCGGGATTTCGCCGGCCCGTTCATGCACGCCTTCGGGCGCCAGCACCGGTCCCGGCGCCACCCCGTTCACCCGCGTCTTCGGCGCCCATTCCCGCGCCAGGCGCGCCACCGAGTCCGCCAGTTCGCGCTTGGTCGCCGCATACTGCCGGAAGGGCCCCGCCTCCGGCCGCGCGATGCGCGCATCCAGCATGTGGATCACGCAGCCGCCGCCCGCCTGCGCCGCCACCCGCCGCGCCAAATCCAGCGGCGCGTCCACGTTCACCGCGTGCAGTACCGCCGGCTCGATCTCCCCGTCGCGCGCAAACAGCGCGGCGTTGTTGACCAGGATGTCCACGCGCCCCATCCATTCCGCGGCTTCGCGGAACGTCCATTCGCGCTCTTCGGGGTTCGCCAGATCGCTGCGCACCGAAAACACGCCGTGCTTCAGGACGCGGTTCAGCGCGATGGCTTCGGCCTCGGCATGGCGGTAGTGCACCACCACGCCGGCCCCCCGCGCCGCCAGCTCGCGGCAGATCGCCGC
>CAZMOR010000057.1:0-21757 GCA_964567795.1 uncultured Verrucomicrobiota bacterium | reverse complement strand
TTGCGGATCCAGACGAAGTCGACGAGGAAATCCGGCACCTGTTCCAGGCCTTGAATCCATGAATTTCATTGGACCTGTAACCTTGGCGCCTTTTTTCTTCTGTACTGGGTGAAGGGAACATAAAAACGTTCCCGGTAGGACAACAGAACATGACGACCGAAAAGAAATGCCTCAAATGCCAGGCCCGTCTGCCGGCGGATGCCCCGGAAGGACTTTGCCCCGCCTGTCTTTTTCAACAGGCCATGGAAACGATGCCGGATAAAACCCTGCGGATCGCGAAAGAGATGGCCACCCAAACCATCCGTTCGCATGTGGTCCCCCCCGAAGTGCCGGGAAAGCCTCCGGTCAAGCTCCGCCGGGTGGGCGCCGCCGGTTCTCCGGATGCCGAATGCGACTTCCAGCTGCTCAGCATGCTGGGACAGGGCGGCATGGGCCTGGTCTACCAGGCCCGCCAAACCTCCATCTCCCGCTCCATCGCCCTCAAAATGATGCGCTCCGAAAAATCCGATGATCAGGACCGGCAGGCGCTGTTCCTGGCCGAAGCCCTCGTCACCGGACAACTGGATCATCCCAACATCGTCCCCATTTACGACCTGGGCATGGATGAAGCCGGCCATTTGTTCTATGCCATGAAGGAACTCAAGGGCCGTCCGTGGTCGGACACCATTGGGCACCAGACCCTCCAGGAAAACCTGGACATCCTGCTGCGGGTCGGCGATGCCGTCGCCTTCGCCCACAGCCGCGGCGTCATTCACCGCGACCTGAAGCCGCAGAACGTCATGCTGGGGGAATACGGCGAAGTGGTGCTCATGGACTGGGGCCTGGCCGCCGCCATCACCACCGGCTCGCCCGCCTTGCGCGTTTCCAAAAGCACCGCCCTGTGTGGAACCCCGGCCTATATGGCCCCCGAAATGGCCCACGGCCTCTGGAACCGGATCGGCCCGCAGAGCGACATCTATCTCCTCGGCGCCATCCTCTTTGAAATCCTCGAAGGTGCCCCCCCGCATCTCATGGGCCGCGAAGACCCGACGGATGCCCTGACGGCCGCCCGGCTCAACAAGATCGCCGCCGCCAAGACGCCGGGTGAACTCCAGGACATCGCCCGCAAGGCCATGGCCACGGAACCCGCAGACCGCTATGCCTCCGTCAAGGATTTCCAGGCCGCCATCCGCGTTTTCCGCGAACACCAAGAAAGCGACCGGCTCGCCGTTCTGGCCCGGCAACGGTTCGAGGCCGCCCTCGCCTCCAAATGCTACGACGACTATGCGGAATCGGTCTTCGGCTATCGCCAGGCCCTGCGCCTCTGGCCGGACAACCAGGCCGCTCAAAATGGTCTGAAGGAAGCCTCCCTGCAGTATGCCCGGACCGCTCTGGACCAGGGTGATTTGGACCTTGCCCTCTCGCTGCTGAAGGAAGAGGACGAAACCCAGCACAAACTGGCCCAGAAAGTGCGCCAGCGCCTGGAAGAGCGAACCCGCCAAACCGCCCGCATCCGCGCCCTGCGCCGTTCGCTTGCCGTGGCTGGCTCCACGTTGCTGGTCGTTGCCGCCGCCAGCGCCATCTGGATCAACCGCGAGCGGCTCCGTGCCATCCGCGGCGAAGAAGTCGCCCAGCAGGAACGCCTCCGCGCCGTCCGCGGCGAAGAGGTTGCCCAGCAGGAACGGCTCCGCGCCATCCGCGGCGAAGAGGCCGCCCAAACGGCCCTGGCTGAATCCCGCCGCCTTCTCTCCGAATCCCTCGAAGCCGCCGCCACCACGAAAATCGAGGCCGGCGAGTCGGCGCAAGCCCTGGCCCTGCTGGCCTCGGCCCTGCGTCAGAATCCATCGAACCAGATTGCCACCGCCCGCACCCTGGACCTGCTGAACCACGGCGACTGGGTTCTCCCGGCGCGCGCCGGCTTGGACCAGGAAGGCTCCATCCATCCCAGCTCGCCACCCGCTCCCTTTGCACAGCGTTTGGTAGCCGTGACGCAGCAGAACCGGTCCGAAATCGTTTTGCAGGTGATTCCAACCAACTCGCCATTCACCCCCCTGGGAAAATCCATCGGTCCCTTCCCTAGCCCCGCCACGGCTTCGTCCCGTTCCGCTGTCAGCCCCGACGGGCGCATCCTTGCCTTGGCCGCCGGGGATCGCCGCCTCCATCTTTTTGACCGGTTTGAAAACAAGGAAATGTGTCCGCCCATCTCCCTCCTGGCCCAGCCGGCCAGCTTCTCTTTCTCGCCGGCGGGAGAAAGTCTCATGCTGGGCTTCCGAACCGGGCTCTATCAATTCCTCGATCTCAGGCATCCCGGCGCCATCCATAAATCCTTCTTCGCCCTCGAAGATTCAACCGGTGAATTCACAAGCGACAAGGCGTATTTCGCGCTCTTCACCAATTCCACCCCGCAGTTCCGCATGGTGGACCTCCGGCCGGGTAATGCATGCGCCATTCCCATCAAAACCGGCAGTTTCATGACCTCGGCCGCCTTCACTCCGGACGGGAACCGCGTCGTCCTCTCCACAGGGTCCGACGGCATGAGCCGGTTTTCTGCCTATACGGGAGTACGGCTCTCCGGACCGATTCGCCTGCACGGATACGTCTGGGTTTCCGCTGTGTCGCCCGACGGCCGGTGCTTCGCGGCCGGCACCGCCCGTGGCCAAGTCAGCCTGGCCAACCCGGATACCGGCGAGGTCATCGCTCAAATCGACACCCTCACCAATACCATCCGCGCCCTCGCCTTCGATGCGCAGGGCCGCTATCTCGCCGTGGGCGGAGATGACCGCCAGATCCTGGTCCTGGACGCCCATTCCCTGGCCACAATCGCCAGCTTCCCGGTCGAGAGAACCGTCCGGAGCCTCGCCATCTCCCCCGACTTGAAGTACCTGCTGGCCGGCGTCGACCATGATGCTTTCCTGTGGAATCTGGATCAACCCGACGCCCCCCCGAAAAAACTTGGCACCGGAGGCTGGGTGCGGGACGTCGACTTCAGTCCCGACGGAAAACTGGGCCTGTGGGGCGAATATCACTCCGCGCACTTGTTCCAGACCGATTCGACGGCGGAAGTGGCCGTGGTTCACGGCCATGCCGATGCCATTTGGAAGGCTGAATTCAGTCCGGACGGAACCTTTTTCGCCACCGTTTCCTACGACGGCTTCCTCCGCCTGTGGTCGGCCCGCGATGGCGCTCCGCTCACCTCTTTCTTGCAAATCAACGACGGTGTCGCCGGCGGTTCCTCCACGCTCGCCTTTTCCTCCGACAGCCGGTGGGTCGCGGCCGGCTCCGATCATGGCCTGGTTCGCATCTGGGATGCGACCACCGGCCGCGAAGTGATCACGCCTCTCCGGCTGGCGGACGGCGAGATTTCCAGCCTCGCCTTCTCGGCGGACAGCAAACGCCTGGTTGCCGCCTCGCGCGATGGCATCGCCACCGTTGTGGAACTGGTCCCCAACCGGGAAACGCTGCCCTGGCTGCCCGAACTCGCCGAAGCGGTCGGCGGTCTGCACGCCACGGAATCCGGATTTGATCCCCTGGCCTGGTCGGCCCGCCAGGAAACATTGGCCGCACTGTTGAAATTCACCGAATCCAGCCCGTCGAATTCTCTCGCGCAGGACTGGCTGGCATGGTTCCTGGCCGACCGCGGCACGCGCCGGGCCGGCCCCTGGTCCACGGTCACGGTTCCGGAAGTCGCCGCCCGCTTCCGGCAATCCTTCTGGCTGTCCGACCGGCTCGAAGCCGTCGCCCTGGAGCCCAACAACCCGACCAGCTACGTGAAGGTCGCCGAACTCCTGCTCCCGCTCGATACCTCCCGCACCGCGTTCTGGCTGGCGCTGGCCCGCGACCTGGATCCCGCCATCGAACTTTCACCGGTCATGGAAGCCATTCTGGCCACGGCACCCTTTGACGCCAACACGCCTCCCGGCCCGCAGGTGTTCCCGCTCGACCTGGAAAACATCCAGGACTTCAACTCCTATGTCCACAAGGATGTGGTCTTGAGCGGCACCGTGGAGTCGTTTGTCCGCCTGGACGGTCATGGCCGGTTGTTGTTCAAGGATGTGGATCCGGCCTTCTTTGGCTTCATCCCCGATCGTTGCCGGGGCAAAATCGAAGAAACCTTGGGTGGAAAAGTCAGCCAGGTCTTGATAGGTCAACGCATCCGCCTGCATGGCGTCCTCATGCCCTTCGAAAACAGCTGGGAAATCCAGATCCTCGAGCCGGCCCAGATCGAATGGCTGCCGCCCGGCTCCGGCGAACCGGCCGAAGCCGCCCCCGCCTTTACACGTCAATCATCCCCGCCAGATACACCGCGGCTTGCCCCGCCAGTTTCACCCGGTCTCCCGCAACCCGACACTGCACCTCGCCCCCGCGGGCCGAAACCTGAACCGCCCGCAGCTCCTGCTTCCCCAGCACCCCCGCCCAGTACGGCGCCAGCGTGCAATGCGCCGAGCCCGTCACCGGATCCTCCGGAATCCCGTACCGCGGCGCAAACGCCCGCGACACAAAATCCGCCGTCCGCCCCCGCGCCGTCGGCACCAGGCACCGGCAATTGAATGTCGCCACCGCGGCCAGGTCCGGCTTCAGGTTGCGCACCGTCTCTTCGTCATCCAGCACCGCCAGCCAGTCGTCCGTCGAGGCCAGTACCTGCCGCGGCTCCACTCCCAGCGCCGCGCCCAGCCCCTCCGGCACCGGCACGGCGTAGGCCGGCAGCGCCGGAAAATCCATCTCGAAAAACTCGCCGCGCTTCGCCACGGTCAGCACGCCGTGCCGCCGCGTCCGGAACCGGATCGTCTCTTCCGGCCAGCCGCGCAGGTCGAACAGCACCTTCGCCGCGGCCAGCGTCGCATGGCCTCACAGCGCCACCTCCTTCGCCGGCGTGAACCAGCGCAGGTCGAACCCTTCCGCCTGCCGCACCAGGAACGCCGTCTCCGACAAATTATTTTCCGCCGCGATGGCCTGCAGCAACCCGTCGTCGGGCCACGATTCCAGCAGGCAGACCGCCGCCGGATTCCCCGCGAACACCCGCCCCGCAAACGCATCCACCTGCCACATCGGTAACTTCATCGCCTCACTCCGCCTTTGTCGTCGGCTTCAACTCGAATACGAAATCCTCGGCTTGGCGCCGGTTCCGGCTCGCCACGTATTCCTTGTCCGCTCCCGGCACCCGTGTCGAACCGCCTTCATCTGTCAGGTTTGTTCCCACCGCCCAGACCCTGCCCTTTTCCGCCGAATAGCGGAACGGCTGGCCATCGAACGGATCCCGCGGAACTTCCACCAGATAATCCGGCACCAGTTCCCCCAGCGCGTCCGGCCACCGGCCCTTGTCCCGCTGGAACCGGTTGCACGCCACCACCAGCTTCGTGCCAACAAAGTTGCACTCCGTCTGCCATTTGTTTCCCACCGCCTTTATGACTCCAGGAACGAAAACATTTAGCAGAAGTCGCCCAATGGCATTGGGCCGTAATAAGCCCAATTTGTCTCTTCCAATATTCTTTTTGTCGTATGATTTCCCTTCAGCATACGGCAAAGATGTGTTCCTAATCATTTTTTGATAGAAATCAGCAAACATTTGTTTGCTCCGATTGGGCTGAAAAAAGTAATTAGCCCCCTTTGCATGTTTAGGGAGGAATCTCGCTATTTTGAGATCTAGGCCGATCGACTCCTGCAAATCCTTTTGACCTTTGCTGTCTTGCAATTGGTCTATGACATTGGCGGCCATTCTATATTCCGAATTTATTGACAACACCAGGCCGCGATCAAAAGTCCTGATCATCTCAAGGGACTGTGATAGCATTGTTAATTCTTTTGGTGAAATTCTCGTATCTTTTGCCAAATCTTGGGCCTGTTCAAGCGCAAGCTGTATCGTCATAATTCCCACCAGATAATTGATAAGACACGCCGCATCCTTCTGGATCAAATCGCCAAACTTCAGCGCCATAATGCAATCTTTTACGGCTTCCGTATGCCGCCCCTCTACGCGCTCCATCCGTATTCGAACAGCTAGTATGCGACTCATTGAAATCCACGGCGGAAGATATAGAACTAATGTCTCAATATTCTCCACCGAAGGCGTCTGGCAAATTGCGTACTCCGTTCCCCGTTTAACCATCCTCAGGCAGTCAGCATTTTGCTCCAACAAATCCCGGAGTTTTGTTTCATCCACTGATTTGCCCGAAAGATAATCCTTCAGCAAAGTCGTATTTGTCGGTTCTGAAAGATAATTCGTCGCCTCAAGGAAATAGGTGAAGGCGTTGTCCGCGGGCGCGACGTCCGGACGCGACGCGGCGAACTCCGCCTCGTCCGGCGGAGGCATGTCCCGGCTTGCGGTGAAAATGAAGATCCCCAGCCCCGCGAACACCAGGATCCAGAAGGCGGCCAGCCCCAACAATGCCTTTTTCATGCGCCCAGCTTATCATCCCGCACCCGGCTTCCGCAACGCCCCCATGCGGGGAATCGCGGCTTGTCCACGCTCGCCCTGGCCGACGGTGGACTCGGGAATTTTTCCACACTGTGGAAAACTTTTTTCCACACTATGGAAAAATCGATCAAGGTTTTTCCATTGTATGGAAAAATCGCCGAAACTTTTTCCATTGTGTGGAAAAACGGGCCGGTCAGTCTTGAGCCGCGAGCCCGCCCGGGTAGCCGCCCGTTCCGCCACTTTTCGTTTGCCATCCGGCCCGGTTCCGTGCTGAATCCTGCGATGGGCAAACCATGAATCCGATTCCCATCAGCGCGGAACAGTCCCCCCTGCTCTTCCTGGAGCTGCTCTACAAGCTCCGCGTCCGCGATGTCATGGTGCGCGACCTCGTCACCATCCGCCGCGCCGCCACCATGCGCGAGTTGCAGCAGCTCATGCAGGCGCGCCGCATCTCCGGCGTGCCCGTGGTGGAGGAGCGGCGCCTGTTCGGCATTGTCAGCATCGAGGACCTCATCCAGGCGCTCGACGAAAACCGGATGGACGAACCCGTGGCGAATTTCATGGCGGCCAACGTCGTCACGGTCGAGGACGACATGCCGCTGGCCATCGTGCTGTCCTATTTCAACAAGTACGAGTACCGGCGGTTCCCCGTGCTCAATGCCCGCAACGAGGCGGTCGGCATCATCACCGCCCGCTCCATCAACACCCGCCTGCTGGTCGAGCTGTTCCGCGAACTGGCGCGCATCGAAAACCAGTACATCATCCCCGTCCCGGAAAACGCCAGTTGCTACTTCAAGACGTTCCGCATCGCCCGGTCCGACTTCGAAAACGCCGGCACGGCGGCCACGGAAATCAAGAATACGCTGCAGAAGCGCGGCATCGACCCCAAGATCATCCGCCGGGCGGCCATCGCCGCCTACGAACTGGAGATGAACCTGGTCGTCCATTCCGACGGCGGCACGCTGACCCTGCGCGTGGACGAGGGCGAAATCCAGATCCTCGCCAAGGACCAGGGCCCCGGCATCGCCGACGTGAACCTGGCCATGCAGGAGGGCTGGACGACCGCCAACGAATGGGTCAAGTCGCTCGGCTTCGGCGCCGGCATGGGCCTGCCCAACGCCAGGCGCGTGTCCGACGAATTCCACATCGCCTCGGAGCTGGGCGGCGGCACCACGGTCACCGTCCGGGACGTCCTGCCGCCCCGGACGCCCCAAAATCCGCCGGCCTGACCCGTCCGGAAGTTGACTCCCGCGCGCCCGGGGTTATGCTGACGTGGAGGAGAATTGCATGCGGCCACCTTGTCCATACCGCAGCGGGCTTGCCGCCCTGGCCGGCTGGCTGCTGACGGCAATTGCCGGATTTGCCGGCGGCGGCCCGTACAACACCCTGGTCGTGGTCAACACCAACTCCGCCGATTCCGTGGAACTGGGCACGTACTACGCGGGCCGGCACGGCATCCCCGCCCGCCAGATCTGCCGGCTGGGCCTGACCACCAACCTCGCCACCGTCACCTCCAATGAATTCCGCTCCTGGCTGCTGGCCCCCATCACCAACTACCTCGCCACCAACAGCCTGTCCGGCCACATCGACTACGTGGTGCTCTGCTGGGACTTCCCCACGCGCGTGCGCGACGTGGAGGGGGTGACCCCGGGCCTTTTTTACGGCTTCAAGAACGCCCCGGGATATTTCGAGGCGCCGGCCGGCTGCAAGCTGCCGGCCTACACGGCCAACGCCTACTATCGCGCGGAACGCGCGTTTCATTCGGCCGACGGCTGGAATGCCACCAACGGCTTCATCGCCTTCCACCTGATCGCCTCCAATCTGCCCACGGCCAAGCTCGTGGCGGACCGGGGCGCGGCCGCCCAAGCCTCGTTTCCGCCGGCCACCTTTTACCTCGCCAACCTGGGCGACCAGGCGCGGGGCGTCCGCGAACAGCTCTTTGCCGACACCCAGTTCAGCTTCCTCTCCCTTCCGGGCATCGCCGCTTCGTGCGTCCTCGTGCCCTACTATCAGTTGTTGAGCGGCAAAACCAACGTGATCGGCTATCAGGACGGCTATTCCTACATCGAGTCGACCATCCGCAACAACAATACCTGGCTGCCCGGCGTCTGCGCCGACATCCTGACTTCCTACAGCGGCATGATCGCCGGCTTCACCAACGTCACGTCCCAGTCCACCGTTCTCGACTGGATGGGCATCGGCGCCACGGCGTCCTACGGCACCGTGCAGGAACCCTGCGCCTACCTGGAAAAATTCGCCGATCCCCGCATGGCCTTCCTGTACGCGCGCGGCTTCACGGCCGGCGAAGCCTATTACATGGCGGTGGCGGCGCCCTATCAAGGCCTGCTGGCCGGCGATCCGCTCGCCGCCCCCTTCGCCGCGCCGCCCGTGCTTTCCGTCACCTCGCAGGTGCCGTATCAAATCGTCACCGGCACGGTGCCCCTGCAGGTGACGGCGACCGCCCGGTCCAACGGCGTTCCCGCCGCCGGCCTGGACCTGTATGTGGATGACGCGTACCACGCCAACCTGGCGGACCTCGCGCCCGCCAACGGCAACCGCTTGGCGGTGGCCGTCAACGGCCGGACCAACACCGCCACCTTCGGCGGCGCCACGGACACCCTGTGCGAAGGCGTGGCCGCCCTGGCCGAGGCCGTCAATGCCGACACCAATCAAATCGTCTCCGCCACCGCCTACGGCGACCGGCTCGAATTGATCTACAAGCAATTCAACCGGGACGGCGACTACGTTCCGGTTTCCGCGGCGACCGCCACCGGCACGGCGTCCAGCCTGACCCTGGGCGTGGGCCTGGCCGCGACGAATCTCGTTCCCTCCATTTATCCCGCCCGCAAGATGGTGTATCTCTACGCCAATCCCTTCAGCGCCGGGGCCAATGCCGGCGACACGATCACCAACATCATCACGCTGACGAACGGCGTGGCCGTCACCAACACGCTGGTCTGCACGCAGGGCGAATCCGTGCGCAACATCCTCGAGCGCTTCATGGCGGTCGTCAATTCCAACAGCACCCTCATGGCCACCAACGGCGTGCGCTACGACCGGCTGGCCAAGGAGGCGTACCTGGTTACCTATTACGGCGCGCTTTTCGCCCGCACCCCCGGCCCCGACGGCACCGGCATCCAGGTCGAATTCCGGGTCTATCCCGTCAACCCGGCCAGCGGCCTGGTCACCAATTACAATTTCACCGCCTTCATGCAGGACAATCCGGACGACACCCGGGCCCGGGCCTCCATCCTGTTCCATGTGCGGCCCACCAACGGCGTGCTGGCCGCAACCACGAACTTCAACACCGCCACGCTCGCCGACGGACTCCACACCTTCGATTTCATTGCGCGGGACGGCTCCGCCGTGGAGGCGCAGTCCCGCACCACCCTGCCGCTCTATGTCTGCAATTCATCGCCGCAGCTGGCGCTGCTCGGCACCAATGCCGCCGTGGTCACCAACGGCGAACCCGCCGCGCTGGCCCCTGGCACGGATTTCGGCCGCGTGCCGTGGGCCCAGCCGCGCACGAATTTGTTCAGTCTCCAGAACAACGGCACCGCCGCGCTGACCATCACGAATTGCACCACGAACGGTCCGGGCGCCGCCGCCTTCCAGGTGGCCGGCGTGCCCGCGGTCATCGCCGCGGGCGGCGTCTCCAATTTCACGGTGGTGTTCGCCCCGGCCACCGCCGGCGTCTACCAGGCCGCGCTCGCCTTCCACAGCGATGCGCTCCTGCCGCAGACCAACCTGCTCCTCGCCGGCACCTACGGCCAATGCACGCTGGCCATTGCCTCCGCCCACGGGACCACCACGCCTCTCCCGGGCAGCTACACCAACTGGTACAACACGGTCTTGACCAACTCCGTGGCGGTGCCGCCGGATGCCGGCGGCACGCAGCTCGTTTGCACCGGCTGGGCCCTGCCCGGCAACGATCCCGTCGCCGGCGGCGGCACCAACTTCTCCATGACGCTCACGAACGACGCCGTGCTCACGTGGCTGTGGACCACCAATTTCTGGCTCGACACCGAGACCGGCGCGCACGGCACGGTGAACGTCGCCGACGCCTGGCAGCCCGGCGGCGGCGCCACCCAGATCACGGCCACCGCGGACGCCTACTATCATTTCACCAATTGGACCGGCGCCGCCGCCACCACCAACAACCCGCTCAGCCTGTTCATGGACGCGCCCAAAACACTCACGGCGCACTTCGCCGAAAACCTCGCCGCCAGCAACACCCCCGAATGGTGGCTCACGCAGTTCGGCTGGACCAACGATTTCGACGCCGTCGCCACCAACGACATCGAGCCCGACGGCTTCCCCACCTGGCAGGAATACATCGCCGACACCGCGCCCGACGACGCCGATTCCTATCCGCGCATGTCCTTCATTGAGACCTGGCCAACCAATCCGCCGACCGTGACGTGGCCCGCCTCCACCGGCCGCGTCTACCAGATCCACTACTGCGACGACCTCGTCATCGGCCAATGGACCGTGACGCAACTCGGCCTGGGCGCGGACACCTGGAGCGACACCAATCCCCCGCCCGCCACCAACCGCTACTACCGGGTTTCGCCGCAACTGCCCTGACCCGTCAAGCCGCACGGCGGCCCCCCATGCGCGGGCTCGCGGCTCAAGCCCCAGGCCGCGATTTTTCCACACTATGGAAAAACTTTCACGGATTTTTCCACACTATGGAACCCGCCGCGGCGGGTCCACAGTGTGGAAAAATTTTCTCCAAAACCCGGGCCGCGAGCCCCCGCAGGGGGGCGCGGCGTTCAGCGGCGGCGCCGGAAGCCGGCGAAAGCCGCGAGGCCCAGGCCCAGCAGGCTGAGGGTGCCCGGTTCGGGCACGACCTGGAATTCGGCGGTGAAGGCGTTGTTGTCTTCGCCGTTCTGCCAGATGCGCTCTTCCCACGAGCCGCCGCCGGCGGTGTCCCAGTAGTGAATCTTGTAGGCGAAAACGTCCACGCTGTAGCTGCCCGCGGCCAGGCCTTGCAGGATGTTCACGCCGGGCGTGGAGGCCTGCCAGTTGTTGCCGCCGGTGTTCGAGAAGGAAGTGGATTGCGAATAGCTCCAGCCCGGCGGCGTGTCGCCGGTTTCGTAGACGCGGTAATAGAGCCGGAACGAGCTGTCGGTGTAGTAGTCGCCATTGTCGGCCCAGGCGTTCAACTGGCTGTTGAGGAACAGCGAGCCGCTGAGGGAATAATCCCCCAGGTCCGCGGCCTCGAAATTCTTGCCTTGGTCGCTGCCGTTCAGATCGTACCAGATGTCGGGATCCGCCCCGGGCCAGACGTAGACGTAGCTGTTCAACCAGCCGACATCCGCCGAAGCGCTTGCCACCCATCCCAGAAACACCATCCCGGCTAGAATCTTTTTCATCGCCAACCCTCCTCGGCCTGTTTCAAGAATCCACGGAGCCTAATCATGGCATGGCGCCGGCCAGGATCAAGTCCGGAACCGGCGCCGGAATAAAGCGTTACACCCTGTTGTGACCCGACCCCCGGCCGCGGCAGTTCACGTCTTTCGCAGGGCGGCAATCTGCGCTTCAAGTTCGGCCAGGCGCCGCTCGAGTTCCTGGATCCGGCCATTTTCCGGCGCGGGGGCCGGTGCGGCGGCCGCGGCCGCGGCAACGCGCGGGGCGGCCGGGATTTCGGGCAGGCGGTCGCCCAAGGCGTGGGCAAAGCGGTTTTCCTTGCAGCCGGCGCCGCGCGGCAGTTCCATGACGTAGGGATCGGGCTTGCGCGCGGCCAGGGCGTCGAGCGCCAGCTTCACCTCCGCCGGCGCGGCGAATGGATGCATCCGCGAGGCGCGGCCGCGCAGTTCGCCGGGCGTCTGCGGCCCGCGCAGCAGCAATTCACACAGAATCGCCAGTTCGGGCGTATCCACGGCCAGCGTCTCCAGCAGGCGGTGTGTGTATTTCACCACGCGCGAACCCGCGCCGGCATAGGTGCCGACCAGTTTCTTGTCGTATTGCAGGGTGTTCAGCGCCGCGGTGATCTCGGCGGCGCCGAGCTGCATCACCGGATCGCGGTTGTTCTTCTGGTTGCACGCCGCCACGAGCGCGTTGAGCGTCAGGGGGTAGTATTCCGGCGTGGCGAGTTCCTTTTCGACCAGCGCGCCCAGGATGCGTGCCTCCAGTGCCGTCAGGTTCAGTTGCATGCCGGAAACCTAGCCCCTTCCCCGCCGCGGTTCAAGCTCCGCCGGCGGCCCTTAGAACGTGATGCCCAAAGTGCCCATGACCGAAGTCACCTTCAAAGAGAAATCCTTGTCGAAGCGCTCCTGCCGCGCCAGGATTTCCGCCGGATCCGTGGCCGTGGACGTGATCGAACCGTCGGTGTCGATCCACTGCACCTGCACGCCCAGGTTTACCGCCACCCGCCGGAGCGGGATTTCGATCTGCCCGCGGACCCGCAGGTTCTTGTGGTCGAAATTGGCGTTCTTTTCGTTATGGTCGGCCGTGTTGATCCAGGACAGCGGGCCATCGTAGTGGGCGAAGAGATAATGGACCTGCAGATCAAGCTGAATGCCATCCGCCCGGCCCAGGCGCAGCTGGACTCCGGGCCCCCACTGCGGCGCGCCGATAACCGCGAACCCGCTGGACTCGCCGCCGACCGCAAACTCCTCCGGCGGGTACTGGTAGGTCTTCGTGCCGGTGGTTGCACCGGCATCGATGTCATACTGGCCGCCAAACAGCAGGAGGCCCGCGTCCAGCGACGGATTCAGGCGCAACACATTGCCGGCGTTGAAACCCACGGGCACCAGCAGAAAGTTCAGGTCGGTCAGGTTGCCGGTCAGGTCGGCGGTAAACGGCGTGCCCGCCGGAATCATGAGATGGTCGTAGTTCTGGCCCTGGTACTCGATGTCCTCGCCCACCGCGATGTAGTAATCCCGCTTGGCCGTGGCCTCGGTCGAAGGGCTCATGAAGCTGGAATCGATCTGGAGGCGCACGAATTTCCACGCCATGTCGAGCGAGAAGCCGGCCGTGCCATAGGGACCGTGCAGGTTGAAGTCGCTCGAATCAAAGGTCAGTGCGTTGTCCTGCTTCCAGGTGTGGCCGGTCACGTCATAGAGTTTGCGGTGGGTTTCCGCGATCATGCCCTGGAAATCCAGCACCGCTCCGCCGGTGATCCGCAGGTTTTGGTTGCGGCCCGGCTCGAGGCAACCGCCCCATTCCACCCCGGCGCGGGCGGCCGGCAAGCCGGCCGCCGCGGCCAGCAGGAGCAGGACCGGGAGAAACTTGCGCCAGGCCATGCCCTACTCCTGGGGTTCCGGGGCCTGCACGAGCCAGTCGTTCACCAACTGATCGTAGCGCCCGTCGGCCGACATGGCCGCCAGCGTTTGGTTCACGGTTTCCAGGAGGTTGGTGTTGCCCTTGGCCACGGCCGCACCATAGAACTCCTCCTCAAACGCCGGCCGGATGAGCATCAGCAGCGGATCCATCTCCACCAGGTGGAGGGCGGGCTGCTCGTCGATGATCACGGCATCCACCTGGCTGTTGAGCAGGAGCACGACCGCATCCTTGGGCGCTCCGACGAGGCGGATGTTTTCCGTCGAGGTGAGTTCCGCGGCGGCCGCGGCGCCGGTGCTGCCGGCCTGCGCGGCGATCCGCAGTCCCTTGAGTTCGTCCTTCGACTCCGGCACGGGACCGCCGGCCAGGATCAGCACCACCTGGGTGGCCTTGTAGTATGGCACGGAAAAATCGGCCTGCTGCCGGCGCGCATCGGTGATGGACAGGGCGGCCAGCACCAGGTCCACTTTTCCGGCCGCGAGCGCGGGCAGGAGCTGGTCGAAGTCCATCCGTTCGATCCGCAGCGGCCGCCCGGCCTGGGAGGCAACCGCCTTGGCGATCTCCACGTCAAAGCCAATCACGTCGTTCCCGGAAGCTCCGCCCAGGGTTTCAAACGGCGGAAACTTGGCGTCGGTGCCCAGCACCAGGGACTTGGGTTCGGCCTTCTTCCCGCAGGCGGCCAGCAGCAGCGCCGCAGCCAGACAGGTCATGATCTCCAACCACATTCTTTTCATGGATGCTCTCCTCCGGGTTGAACGTGAAAACCATCCTACGCCGCTGCCCCGCCCGATGCAAACCGCATTCCCCGCCGCCCCGTTTTTTCAGCCGGCATCCTTGGCCAGGGCCGCCGCCGCGGTCCGCGCGCTTTCCGGGGTGGGACAGGCCTCAACCCGCAGGGTCAGGATGCGCACGACGCCTTCCTTGTCCACGCCGAGCACGCCGCCGTCCAAGGCAAACCAGAGCGTCCGGCCGCCCGGGGCGCGCACCAGCACGGGGCCGGCCTTGAGACCGGCGATGATCGGCATGTGCTTGGCCAGCACGCCGAATTCCCCTCCCTGGCCCGGGGCGGTCACGCCTTCGGCCGGACCGTCGAAATACTGGCGGTCCGGCGTCCGGATGACCAGGCGGAACTCGGTCACGGCCGCTCCTTCAGCGTCTTGGCCTTGGCCAGCACGTCGTCGATCGAACCCACCATGTAGAAGGCCTGTTCGGGCACGTCGTCATGCTGGCCTTCGAGCACCTCCTTGAAGGAGCGGATGGTCTTTTCCAGCGGCACGAAGCAGCCGGGGATGTTGACGAACTGCTCGGCCACGAAGAACGGCTGCGAGAGCAGGCGCTGCACGCGCCGCGCGCGCGCCACGGTCTTGCGGTCCTCGTCGGAGAGCTCTTCCATGCCCAGGATGGCGATGATGTCCTGCAGGTCCTTGTAACGCTGGAGGATCTCCTTCACGCCCTGGGCCACGCGGTAGTGTTCCTCGCCCACGACATAGGGATTCAACAGGCTGGAGGACGACGTCAGCGGATCCACGGCCGGATAGATGCCCAGTTCGACGATCGCGCGCGAAAGCTCGGTCGTGGCATCCAAATGCACGAACGTGGTGGCCGGCGCCGGATCGGTATAGTCGTCCGCGGGCACATAGACAGCCTGAATCGAGGTGATGGAGCCGTTCTTGGTCGACGTGATGCGCTCCTGCAGCTCGCCCATGTCCGTGCCCAGCGTGGGCTGGTAGCCCACGGCGGAGGGAATGCGGCCCAGCAGCGCGGAGACCTCCGATCCGGCCTGCGTGAAGCGGTAGATGTTGTCGATGAAGAGCAGCACGTCCTGGTGCATCTCGTCGCGGAAGTGCTCCGCGACCGTCAGCGCCGTCAGCGCCACGCGCGCCCGGGCGCCGGGCGGCTCGTTCATCTGGCCGTAGATCAGCGCGGCCTTGCTGATGACCCCGGAATCCTTCATTTCCTGGTACAGGTCCGTGCCTTCGCGCGTGCGCTCGCCGACGCCCGCGAACACCGAATAGCCGCCGTAGCTCTTGGCGATGTTGTGGATCAGCTCCTGGATCAG
This sequence comes from uncultured Verrucomicrobiota bacterium, assembly GCA_964567795.1. Classification (GTDB taxonomy): domain Bacteria; phylum Verrucomicrobiota; class Kiritimatiellia; order CAIQIC01; family Lenti-01; genus Lenti-01. The sequence goes on along the minus strand of CAZMOR010000057.1, from coordinate 6,020 downwards.
CACGGTCTTGCCAACGCCCGCCCCGCCGAACAGCCCGATCTTGCCGCCCTTGCGGTACGGCGTGAGCAGGTCCACCACCTTGATGCCCGTCACCAGGATCTTCTCCTGGGTGCTTTGCTCGGCAAACGACGGCGTGGCGCGGTGGATCGGCATGTGCCGGACCGCCTCGATCGGCCCGCCGCCATCCACCGGCTCGCCCAGCAGGTTCATCACGCGCGAAAGTGTGCCGGGGCCGACGGGCACTTCGATTTCGTGCCCGGTGTCGCGCACCTCCATCCCGCGGACCAGGCCGTCGGTCTGGCTCATGGCGATCGCGCGCACCGTGCTGTCGCCCAGGTGCTGTGCCACCTCGAGCACGAGGTTGTCGGGCTTGTCGTTGATCGACGGGTTGCTCGTCTTGAGCGCATTGTAGATGGGCGGCAGTTCGCCGGGGGCGAACTCCACGTCCACGACGGCGCCGGTCACCTGCGTGATGCGGCCGGTCCGGGTATTCTGCGGGACGGAGGAGGCGGGATTCGTGTTCATGCGTCGTCTTTCCTGTCGTGGCCGGCGGTCAGCGCAGCGCCTCCGCGCCGGACACCACTTCGATCAGTTCGGTGGTGATGGAGGCCTGCCGGGCCCGGTTTCTCAAAAGGGTGTAGGTGCTGCAGAGCGAGTCGATGTTCTTGGAGGCGTTGTCCATGGCCGCCATGCGCGCGGCGTGTTCCCCGCTGGCGTTCTCCAGCAGGGCGCCGTAAATGCGCTGGCAGACGTGCAGCGAAAGCAGGTGGTGCAGCAGCCGCTGGGGCTTTGGCTCCATGAGCACGAACCGGGACTGCCCCTCCGCCGGTGGCGGAAACGCCTCGAGATCCAGCGGCAGCAGCCGCTCGATCACCGGCTCCTGCCACAACGGGCTGAAAAAGCGGTTGCGGGCGATGTACACCTCGTCGTATTTGCCTTCGGCGTAGGTTTCGAAGACTTCCCGGCCGATGCGCGCCGCCAACCGCAGATTCGGACGGCGCACCGCATCCTCGTAGAAGGCGCGCACCTCGACCCGCTCCCGTGCAAACTGGTATCCCTTCCGGCCGCAGAAGCTGAAACGCAGGATGCGGTATTTCCCGGCATTCTCCGCCAGCCAGCCCCCCACCAGCCGGTTCAGGTTGTTGTTGAACCCGCCGCACAGCCCCATGTCGGAACTGATCATCAGCATGAAGGCCGATTCCGGCTTTTCCCGGGGCTTCAGCAGCGGATGCTTCACCCCGCCGCCCATGTTTGCGACCAGTTGCACCAGGCCGCCCCATTCCGTGCCGAACCCTTGGGCGCGGGTCAGCGCCTCCTGCGCGCGGGCCAGCTTGGTGGTGGACAGCATCTTCATGGCCAGCGTCACCCGGCGCATGTTCTGCAGCTGCCGGATCTTGGCGTTGTATTCCCGGAAATTGGCCATGGCGCGGTTTCCGTTCCCGTCAGGTCGTGTGGAACGACTCCTTGAACTTGGCGAGCAGGGCATCCAGCTCCGTCTTCAGGTCGTTGGTCAGGTCGCCGGTCTTCGCCAGCTTCTCCCGGAAAACGGCATACGGACCCGCCAGCGCGAGGGCCAGCTGCCGTTCGAACTCGCCGATCTGCTTCACCGGCACGCTGTCGCAGAACCCGGCGTTGCAGGCATAGAGAAAGACAATTTGCTGCACCACGGGAATTGGCATCTGCGGTCCCTGCTTGAAGGCCTCCATCAGGCGCTTGCCGCGCTCCAACTGCGCCAGCGTCGTCTTGTCCAGATCGCCCGCGAACTGCGAGAACGCCGCCATTTCACGGTATTGCGCCAGCGTCAGCCGCAGCGTGCCGGCTACCTTCTTCATGGCTTTCGTCTGCGCGTCGCCGCCCACGCGGGACACCGAAATGCCGGGATTGATCGCCGGCCGCTGGCCCGCATTGAAGGCCCCGGCCTCCAGGAAGATCTGGCCGTCGGTGATCGAAATCACGTTGGTGGGAATGTAGGCCGAGATGTCGTTGGCCTGGGTTTCCACAATCGGCAGCGCGGTCAGGCTGCCGCTGCCCTGCGCCGGCCCCAACTTCGCGGCCCGTTCCAGCAACCGGCTATGCAAATAGAAAATGTCGCCCGGAAACGCCTCGCGGCCCGGAGGGCGGCGCAGCAGCAGCGAAAGCTGCCGGTAGGCCTGCGCCTGCTTGGTCAGATCGTCGTAGACGATCAGCGCGTGGCCGCCCTTGTCGCGCCAGTATTCGGCCATGGCGCAGCCGGCGAAGGGTGCCAGGTATTGCAGCGGCGCCGGATCGGACGCCGTGGCGGCGATGATGGTCGTGTACTCCATCGCGCCGTGCTTGCGCAACCGCTCGTACACCTGGGTGACCGTCGAGCGCTTCTGCCCGATGGCCACATAGAAGCACTTCACGCCCTTGTCGGCCTGGTTGATGATCGCGTCGATGCCCAGCGTCGTCTTGCCGGTCTTGCGGTCGCCGATGATCAGTTCGCGCTGGCCGCGGCCGATCGGCGTCAGCGCGTCAATGACCTTGATGCCGGTCTGCAGGGGCTCGCGCACCTTCTGGCGCTCAAGAATCCCCGGCGCCGGGGTTTCGATGGGCCGCAATTCCACGCCGGCCAGCGCCGGCCCGCCGTCAATGGGCGCCCCCAGCGCGTCCACGATGCGCCCGGCCAGCGCCGGACCTGCGGGCACCGAAGCGATGAGCTTCGTGCGCCGCACTGTGTCGCCTTCGCGGATGCCGGAGGATTCGCCCATGATGGCCACGCCGACGCTCTGCTCCTCGAGGTTGAGGACGATGCCGCGGATGCCGCCCGCGAATTCAACCAGTTCGCCGGCCATGGCGTTCCTCAGGCCGTAGATGCGCGCAATGCCGTCGCCGACGCTCAGCACCGCCCCGCTTTCATACACGTCGGCAGATAGGTCGAAGTTCTCAATCTGCCGCTTGAGGATCGCGGATATCTCTTCGGGTTTCAGTTCAACGGCCATGGGGTTGCGCTCCTTCACGCCTCCGCCAACCGGCGGCGCAAGCGCGCCAGCCGGCCGGAAACGCTGTAATCATGAATCTGTTCGCCGATCCGGGCCACGAAGCCCCCAAGGATTCCAGGATCCTCCTTGTATGAAATCTCCAGCTCCCGCCCGGTGCCAAAGCGCCGGGCCAGTTCGGCCTTCTGGGCTGCGGTCAACGGCCGGGCCGAAACAATCTCCGCGCGGACGACTCCTGCGCGGTCCTGCCACTGCCGTTCGAATTCGGCCAGGATGGCGCCGAGGCGCTCCAACTCCTGTACCGCCTCCACCCGCACCAGGAATTCGGTCATGGCCGGCCCCAGGCCCGCCGCCTGCGCCAGCTCCCGAAGCGCGGCCGCCCGGGCGTTTCTGCTCCCCAAACGGTCGCAGGCGGCAAACACCTGGAAGGCCGGCGCCGCCGCCAGCCACCGCCGCACTTCCGCCACGTCCGCCCGCACGGCGGCCACGGCGCCCGTGCGCTCCGCGACGTCGAGCAGGGCCTTGGCATACCGGCGGATGATCTGGAGCGCACGGCTCACGTCATGGAATCTCCCGGATGAGCCGCTCGGTCAATTCGCGGTCCGTCGCCGCGTCCAGCTTCTTCTCCAGCACCCGGCCGGCCAGGTCCAGGGCCAGGCCCGAGGCCTCGCGCCGGAGTTCCGTCACCGCCTTTTCCTGGGCGCGGTTGATTTCCGTCTGGGCTTCGCGGACGGCGGCGGCGGCATCGGCCGCCGCCTTTTCCTCGACCGCTTTAGCCGTGGCTTCGGCGGCGGCCCGGGCGCACTCGACGATGGCCGCCGCTTCGCGGGTGGCTTCGGTGAGCATCAGCTTCTGCGCTTCCTTGTCCATGGCGGCCTGAGCCTGGATGTCCGCCGCCTCCTTGAAGCTCTGGCGGATCTTGTCTTCGCGGCGGTCCAGCGCCTGGCAGATTGGCTTCCAGGCCAGCTTGTAGAGGGCAAAGCACGCCAGCAGGAAGGCCAGCCAGGTCGCCGCCACCATGGCGTCGTTGACCGCCAGCACGCTGCCGGTATCGGGCGCGCCGGGAGCCGTTGTCGCCACCGTCGTGTCCGGCGGCGCCGCCGGCGCCGGGACGGCGTCCGCGGCGGGGAGGGTCGGGGTTTCGTTCATGCCCGGGATTCTTCCAGCTCCGCCGGCCCTACATCTGCAGGAAGCAGATCACCAGGGCGAACAGCACCAGCCCTTCCACCAGCGCCACGCCGATGAACATGGAGGTCTGCAGCTTCGAGGACATCTCCGGCTGCCGGGAGATGCTCTGGATGCCCGCCGCCCAGATCAGGCCGATGCCCACGCCGGCGCCGATTGCCGCCAAGCCGGCGCCAATGCTCGCAAACCCCGATACCGTCATGCTTGTCATGTCTGCCATATGCGTATTCCTCGTCTTGCGTTCTTTTTTAAATTTTCAATGGTGGTCGTAGACCATTTGGCTGATGAAAATGGCCGAAAGCATGGAGAAGATGAAGGCCTGGAGAATGGACATGAAGATTTCAAAGAAGTAGATGGCCACCGCCAGCAGGACCGCCGGCAGGCCCAGCCAGCCAAACAGCACCGCCATGCTCACCAGCACGAAAATCAGGATGTGCCCCGAAAGCACGTTGGCGAACAAGCGGACGGCCAGGGCGAAGATCCGGGTGCAAAAGCTGATGACTTCCATCGGCACCAGCAACGGCAGCAGGATCTTGGGCGTGCCCGCCGGCACGAAGTTCTTTAAAAAACCCAACACCCCCTTGCGCCACACGGACATGCCCACCATGAACGTGCCCGAGACCAGCGCCAGCGCTCCCGTCACGCTGATGTTGCTTGTGGCCGCGCTGAACAACGGGCACAACCCCAGCAGGTTCAAGGTCAGGATCAGGAAGAAGAAGGTGCAGAAAAGCGGCGCAAAGCGGCGCGAATCCTCTTCGGTGAACGCCGGCCGGACAATCTGGTCGCGCACAAACAAGACGAACAGTTCCAGCAGGTTGCTCCAGCCGTGGGGCACTTCCTCGTCCCGCCGGTACAGGAAAGCGAAAATCCCAATCAAGACCAGCAAGCCGGTCGCCAGCATGACTCCGTCATTGCGGAAAATGTCGAGCAGCGGAATGCGGATGAACGGCAGGTTCCAGGAACTGGGATTGCCATCCGCCACATGGTACAGCACATGGTGCTGGATATATTCATGCACCAGCACCTTGCGGTCCGCGGCCGGAACGGTGGAAATCAAAACATTGGTGGCAGTGATGGCATCCATGGCGGGCTAAAACGGTTCAATTCGCTTTTTTCCCGGACGCACCGTTCCGCAGGACCTTGCGGATTTCATAAAAAACCGCCCCCATGCCAGCCAGCCAGCCCACCACGATCCCCGCAAACCGCGACCCCAGAAGGCCGCCCAGCCAGTAGCCCAGCAATAGGTACACCGCTAGGAGGACGGGAATCGACCAGGCCAAGCCGATGGTCTGCTGTCCGCCCGACGCCAATGGAGGTTGCTCCGTCATGACGCTTCAATAATTCGGCGTATTGTGGCGATTGCGCCCCGAACTGCAAGGCAAAAGCGGACTCCCGCGCCCCACTTTCTTGTTGGAGCACCCGGATCCTTCTGCTAGCGTAACCGGCATGAACCAAGCCGATGTCGTTAGGCGCTATCTCCTGAATCCGCGCGACGTGGATTTCCGCGATACCGGGTTTCCCCTCATCACCATTTCCCGCGAGGCCGGCACCGAAGGCCATGCCATCGGCCGCTTTATCATTATGAAGCTGGCGGAGTACGCCGATCCCGACCTGAACTCCGGCTGGGACCTCTTCGACCAGAAGCTCTGCGCCTTGATCGCCCAGAACAAGAGCCTCGACGCAAACTACGACATGCTGCTGAACGACAAGTACCGTTCGGGCGGCGTGCACCGCATGGTCTATGAGCTGTTGATCGGCACCCCCCAGGAATACCGCATCCAGAAAAAAATCGAGGAGGACATCCACCTCCTGGCCCGGCTGGGCAAGGTCGTCATTATCGGCCGCGGCGGCTTCCAGATCGCCCGCCACATGCCGGGC
>CAZMOR010000056.1:0-2947 GCA_964567795.1 uncultured Verrucomicrobiota bacterium | reverse complement strand
CCACAACTCCGCGGAAACCAACAGCGCGGTCATCTACCGCAGACTCGCCGCCCCGCGCAATGGAAACACGTTTGTCGCCTTCATGATGAACTACAAGACCGGAAACACGAATGGCGCCAACAAGTTCATCGGGCTGTCGCTCTGCAGCGGCAGCAGCGCGACGAACGAAGAGATCTTCTTCGGCAAGCCGACGACCTACGCCAACGATGCCGGCATCTACGAGCCGGACACGGCCTTCACCGCCATCACCACCAACATGGGCGGTGCGACCTATACCATCAACGCCAATCACCTCCAGGATTACATGGTGGTGGGCGAGTGGAACGCCACCCAGCACACGGCGCGGATCTGGGTCTACCACCGCGACCAGGGCTATGAGATCCCGGAGAACTACACCACGGCCCAGCCGGTGGCGACCTACAGCAATGCCTCCATCAACATCGGCACGATCACCGGCATCCGGTTGGGGGCGGGCATCGTCGCCAACGACGGTCAGTCCCTCGACCATGTGTACTTCGATGAAGTCCGCGTGGGCAGCACGTGGGACGAAGTCCTGAACTTCACCTATCCGAGCGTCTACGACTTCGGTGCGGGCATGCAGATGACGGAAACCAACTGGGTCAGCGACGGCCAGTTGTCCGCCGCCGAACCGACCAATAATTACCGGGTGGACTTCACGGTCTATCACCGCACCAAGATCACAAACACCTACTTCACGCTGCTGGACCAGGAGAGCACCAACTGGCTCTACAATCCCGTGGTCGTGGCCGGTTGGTCGAATGACCTGCCCAGCGGGCGGCAGGTGTTCACGAACACGGTCACCAACCGCCTGGTGACCAATGAAGTGGAACTGGCCGTTTACACCGCCCGCGTGTGGGCGGTGTCCACCAGCGGCAAGATGACCAACACGATCGTCCTGGCGGAAATGGGCGGCGCGGACGACCTGTTCTTCGGCGAATTCGGCGAAGGCAACAGCTACGACAAGTACGTGGAAATCTACAACGGCACGGGCAGCGCGATCGACCTGAGCCAGTACATCCTGGCCAGCCAGACGGGCACCAAGAAATACACCAACTGGGCCAACTGGTCCCGGTTGTCCGCCACCAACTACTGGTTGGAACACGGCACGACCATCGCGATCCTCAATGGCGGCCGCTGGGGTTCGGTGTCCAACATGAACACCGTCTCCAATGAACTGGTGGCGGCGATGCAGGCGGCGGGGCGGCCGTATCTGTTCAGCTCGAACGACCTGCTGAACGTCAGCGGCGACGATCCGGTGGCACTGTTCCACCTCTCGAACACCAACGAGTGGATTGATGTCTGCGGCATCGGGCCGAATGAAGAGCGGTACATCATGCGCCGGCTGGCGGACGCCGAAGTGCCGTGGTACTACCCCGAGCGGGTCAATACCAATCAATGGGACTTCCGCGGGTGGAGCAACGACTTCCCGAATTACACGAACTTTGTTGCGACCGCCGGCGTATATGACCGCGAAGTCGGCCTGGGCGGCTATATCACGTTCCATGCCTATGACGATGACCAGGTCCAGCCGGCGGTGGGCACCAACAGCGTCCTGAAGATCGGTACGGCCGGCAACTATACGAACCTGCTGAAGCAGTCCGGCGAGCACGAAGTGGTGTTCACCGCCTGGAGCTTCACCAACAGCACGGTGGCCGAGGCGTCGCGGCCGTGGTCGGGCAGCCTGATGACCAATGCCTATATCACCTGGACCGCGGCATATACCAACGAACTGATTGATCCGACCGAGACCGGCACGGGCATCAACGACGTGTTCGACGGATATGGCCAGGTCAACAAAGGCGCGCTGTACATGAGCAGCATCGGCACCTACGGGTTTGACTCGAACAACGTGCCGTGGATCCAATTCGAGCTGCCGCTGGTGGCGGCCACCAACATCTACCTGTCGTGGGCGGAGCAGGGCGGCGCCAACAGCTTCACCAACGTGTCGGTCCAATGGTCGGCCACAGGCACGGACGGTTCGTTTGTCACCAATTCCGCCTGGACGCCCTGGACGATGACCGATGCGTCTGCCTGGCGCGCGCGCTTCATCACCCTGTCGGGTGTGATTCCCAACTCCATCTCCAGGGTCTATCTGCGCTTCGTGCTGGGACCGGGATATGGCGGTTCGAGCGGCGCCTTCCGCATGGACAACATCCAGTTGATCGGCACGCCGGACGAGTTCGTCGTGACGGACGGCCAGATTGCCAGCTCCGGCAATGCGTTGCATCTGCAAGGCAACGTGTATGACGCCGCAAGCGGCCTGCAAACCAACAAGACGGTGATGCGGATGGGCGCGAAGACCGGCACCCTTGACGCAACCCAGAAGACCGGCGATGGCAAGACCAACAATTCCACCTTGTGGTGGGATGTCTCGCTCACGCAATCGGAAATCACCGATTGGGTGAATGCCTCCGAAGTTGGTTCGGGCATTTCGCTGGGGATTGACGCCGTGGACGCGGACATCGACCGGGCGGAAGATGCCCTGCCGTTCTCCGGCAACCTGGGGCAGATGCGCGTGGTGGATGATGACACCGATCGTCCGCGCATGACGCTGACGACCATGCGTCCGCGCTCGGGCATCCTGGCCCAGTGGCTGTTCACCACGACCAATACCTTGCTGGCCACCCGTGCCGATGGCAGCATCGAGGCCAGCAAGCTCATGTGCGAGACGCTCAACGGCACGGTCAGCACGCCGCGGTTTGTCACGAACAGCACCGCGGGCGGCTATGCCGTGCGGCAGAGCGGCTGGCAGGCCAATACCAAGTACTGGCACGTCGAGCTGACGCCGGAATCCGACATGGGCATCACCAACATCAGCTTCCAGAGCATGATCAACAAGACCAACGGGCCGACGACCTACTACATCCGGCACTTCATCAATGGTGCCAGCAATGCGTCCTGGGGTCCGTTCACCTTCAACGGCGGC
>CAZMOR010000055.1:0-1613 GCA_964567795.1 uncultured Verrucomicrobiota bacterium | reverse complement strand
CGGCGGAAGCCTCTAGCCGGGAACCACAGGACCAACTTCAAATCGCTCACAACCCCTTTTCGTTGCAACACGCTTTCCCAGATATGATTGGAAATCACAAACGGTCAAACATCCGGACAGCAGTGCTTTCGCGGCGTTTTTTGCCTATTTCGAGGCATGAGCCCCCCTTCGCTGAAGCTACGGGGGACGAGCCGCGAGCCCCCGCATGGGGGGAGGCGGGCCTCAAGGCTGGAGCGGGCCATACCAGGCGCCGGTCCATTCCGGCACGACCGACGCGCCGGCGGCGCGGATGGCCTGCGCCATGGCGTCGCCGAAGAAGAAGCCGAGGGTTTCGGCGGCGGCGGCCGCGGAGGGGAAGCAGTAGTCGGTGGCCAGCGCGACCTGCTGCAGGCCGTGGCGGGATTGCAAGAGCTGGTAGAATTCGGCGAGGCGGGGGTGGGGCGCGGCGGGGGTGAGGGAGTTCGTGCCGAGGGTTTCGATCAAGATGACAAGGCCGCCGGGGGCGAGGTTTTTCCGCACCTGGGCGAACAGGGCGGCGGCGATGTCCTCGACGGCGCCGGGACCGTCGACGATGGCGTGGCCCCAGCTCCAGCCCTGGATGAAGATGTCCGCCTTTTCCGGCAGAAGCGGCAAATCCAGGTTGTCCGCCACGCACAGGTCGAGTTTGTCCGCGAAGCGGGCGAGGCGCCGGCGGGCGGCGGCGAGCATGTGGGCCTCGCGGTCGCAGCCGGTGACGCGGCGGGCGTGTTCGAGATAGAGCTCGGTGACACGGCCGGTGCCGAGGCCGCCTTCGAGCACGGTTTTGCCGCGCCAGTCCGCGAGGGCCTGCAGGCAGGCGGGCAGGCGGCGGGCGTGGTCCTCGGCGTTGACGAGGCGGTCGTATTCGACGTGATGGCGCTGGTAGATGTCGTACATCGAAGGCATGGCGGGCATTTTCTCCGGGCCGGCAGCGGAAAGCAAGTGCAAGGCGGGGGAGGGTGGATTCGGGGTTGAACGGGAGCGGGGGATGGGACTAAAGTGGGCAACTTATGAACGTGACGACGAAGCCCGAGAATCGCGTCTGGAATCCGGCCTGCGAGTGCATGCCGCGGAAAGACCTGGAAGTCCAGCAGCTCAAGCGCCTGAAGAAAGTGGTCAAGACCGCATGGGACAAGCTGCCGTACTACCGCCGGAAGATGGAGGCCGCGGGCGTGAAACCGCGGGACATCCGCACGCTGGCGGATGTGGTCAAGCTGCCGTTCACGACCAAGGATGACTTGCGGGGCTGCTTCCCGTACCAGGCGTTTGCCGTGCCCATGGAAAAAATCGTGCGGGTTCACGCGTCGTCGGGGACGACCGGGCAGGCGACCGTGGTGGGCTACACGAAGAATGACCTGGCGACCTGGTCGGAACTGATGGCGCGGCTGCAGACGGCGGCGGGCATGACGGCGCACGACATCGTGCAGATCGCGTTCGGCTACGGCTTCTTCACGGGCGGTCTCGGACACCACTACGGGGTGGAGACGGTGGGGGCCGCGGTGTTGCCGGTGTCGTCGGGCAAGAGCGAGCGCCAGATCCAGATCATGAAGGACTACGGCACGACCGCGCTGATCTGCACGCCGTCCTACGGCATG
>CAZMOR010000054.1:0-11461 GCA_964567795.1 uncultured Verrucomicrobiota bacterium | reverse complement strand
GACGGATCGCCGATCATGCCGGTGAAGTCGCCGATGATGAAGACCACCGTGTGGCCGCAATCCTGGAATTCGCGGAGCTTGTTCAGCGCCACGCAATGGCCCAGGTGCAGATCCGGCGCCGACGGATCCGCACCCATCTTGATGCGCAACGGCCTTTTCTCCGCGATGGACTTCGCCAGGCGGTTTTTCAGTTCGTCCGCGCTGTGGAGATCCACCCGGCGCGCGGTGATCTTCGCGAATTGCTGTTCGAGCGTCATCACGGGCCTACTCGACTTCCACGTTCCAGCCGTGCGCGTCCGGCCGCTCGCCGTACTGGATGCCCTGCACGGCGTTGTACAGCTTCTGCAGCACCGGGCCGCAACCGGTCTCCGGGCCGGTCTTGTAGACCTTGCCCGCGCGCTCGATCTGGCACACCGGCGTCACCACCACGGCGGTGCCGCACGCGGCCACTTCGGCGAAGTTCGTCACTTCGTCGAACGCCACGGGCCGCACTTCCACGTGGATGCCGTTGTCCTTGGCCAGCTGCTGCAGCGTCAGGTTCGTGATGCTGGGCAGGATGGAGCTGGACTTCGTCGTCACGTAGGTGCCGTCCTTGGTGATCGCCAGGAAGTTGCTCGTCGCGAACTCGTCGATCCACTTGTGCTCCTTGGCGTCGAGATAGAGTTCCACGGGGTAGCCCATCTTCTTCGCGAGCTGGTGGGGATAGAGCCCGGCGACGTAGTTGCCGCCGATCTTGACGTGGCCGGTGCCCTGCGGCGCCGCGCGGTCGTACTCGTCGAACACGACGGCCTTCACCGCCTGCAGGCCGCCCTTGTAGTAGGCGCCCACGGGCGTCACCAGCACCAGGAACGTGTATTCGTCCGCCGGCGCCACGCCGATCTGCGCGCCGCTGCCGAACAGCAGGGGCCGCACGTACATCGAGCCGCCCGTGCCGTAGGGCGGCACGAACTCGAGGTTCGCCTTCACCACGCGCTGGCACGCATCCACGAACAGGTCCGTCGGCACTTCGGCCATGCAGGTCCGCCGCGCCGTGGTTTGCATCCGCTTCGCGTTTTCCTGGGGCCGGAACAGGCTCACCTTGCCGTCCTTGCGCCGGAACGCCTTCAGGCCTTCGAACGCCGCCTGGCCGTAATGCAGGGCCGTCGCGGCGATGTGGATCGGCATGTAGGGCGACTTCACCAGTTCGCCACCGTCCCACTTGCCGTCCCGCCACACGTAGCGGACATGGCAGTTCGTGTCCATGTATGCAAATCCCAGGCTCTTCCAATCGATGTTTTTCATGTTCGTTTCCTCGTTAAAATCTCCGCACGCTCCGCGCGACCGCGGGGCTCGCCAGCAGGTCCTGCGCCACGCGGCGCGCAATCGCCTCGATCTCGTCGTCCGACAGCAGGCCCGCCGCGCAGGCCGCGGCCGGAGCCGCCGCCGCCACGCCGCTGGGCTTGACGTTGGCAGGCACGCCCATGGCCGCCGCCTGGCACATCGTCACCGCCGCCACGCCCACAATATCCTCGGCACTGCAGCCGCGCGACAGGTCGTTCACCGGCTTGGCCAGGCCCTGCAGGATCGGCCCCAGCGCGATCGCGCCCGCCAGCCGCTCCACCAGCTTCACCGAAATGTTGCCGGCCTGCAAATCCGGGAAGATCAGGATGTTGGCGGCGCCTTTCAACGGGCTGTCCGGCGCCTTCTGCGCCGCGACATGCGGCACGATCGCCGCATCCGTCTGCAACTCGCCGTCCACCACCATTTCCGGGTCGAACTTCGCCGCCAGGCCTTTCGCCATCTGGGTGGCCTTGGCGACCTTGTCCACCAGCTCGTGCTTGGCGCTGCCGCGCGTCGAAAAGCTCAGCAGCGCCACCCGCGGCGGCGTGCCGATCAGCGCCCGGTGCGTCTGGGCCGTCGACATCGCGATTTCCGCCAGCTGCTCCGCCGTCGGATTCGGATTCACGCCGCAATCCGCAAACAGCAGCGTGCTTTCGCCCGCGATGGTCGGGGTTTTCAGCCGCAGCAGAAAACAGCTGCTGGCGGTCTTGATGCCCGGCGCCGTGCCCACGCAGTGGAACGCCGCCCGTAGCATGTCCGGCGTGGACGCAATGCTGCCGGCCACCATGCCCGAGGCGTACCCCGTCTCGATCATGATGGCGCCGATGTACAGACGGTTTTTCAGCGCCTGGCGCGCCTGCTCTTCGGTCACGCCCTTGGCGGCGCGCTTGCGATGGTAGGCCGCCACCAGCTCTTCGAAGCAGGGCGGACACGTAGGATCGATGACCTCGAAGCCGGACGGCAGCACGCCTGCGGCCGCGCAGGCCTGCTGGGCCTCGGCCGGCGTGGCCAGCACGGACACGCGCGCAAAACCGCGGCGGGCGATCTCCGCCGCCGCCTTCATCACGCGCGGGTCATGGCCTTCCGGCAGCACAACGCTACCGCCAAAACCCTTCGCTCGCTGGATCAACAATTCCATAAACGCGCCATGCTAGCCCTCCCCCCTTTCCCCGTCCAGCAAAACCCGCCTTTCCGTGCGCGAACCTGCTCCCCGCCATGCTTTTGGCATGACAAGGCTCCGCAACTTTGCCACTTTCGTCGCTGAATGCATCCCGCCATTCGCAAATTCCTGGCCGACCTGTGGCTTTGTCTGAGCGCCGCGTTCGTTGCGTTGCTGCCGCAATTCTACCTGGTGTACAGCGCCAGCAACCGCTACACCATGCTTTGGTCCCGGACCTACCACCTGGCGATTCTGTGTGCCACGCTGGTCCTGGCCGTCCTCTTTCTGGCCGCGCAGCGGACCTTGACGGCCGTGGCCCGGCGCCTCCGCCATCCGGCCTGGGCGGATGCCCTCTGCCTGATCTGGCTGGTCTTCATCGGACTGCGGACCCTGTCGGCCCTGCTGGTGCACCTGGACAACCTGCCGCCCCCCATGTTGCAGCTGCTCTGGAGCCCTTGGACCAAACTGGTGCTCTACGTCGTTCTTCCGGTACCGCTCATTCTTCGGTTCCCGGCCGGGGCCAAACATAGCCTGCACCGTCTGTATACCGCATTGTCCCTGTTGTTGGCCTTCTTCCTGCTCACCTCCCCGACCTGGACCACCTTCGAAAAGTATGACGCCCGCCTGGATGAGCAGGCGGCAGCCCGGAAGACGGCCAGCGGGCGCAATTTCCTCATTTTCATCATGGATGAGTGGTCTTTCGAACGCACCTTTGGCGCCGCGGATTGGCGGGAGCGGTTCCCGGCCGTGGCGGCTTTGGCGGATCAAAGCACCCTGTATACCCAGGCCTACAGCCTCGGCGGCGAAACCCGCGTGAGCCTGCCGCGGCTGCTTTTCTCGAACGATCCGGATTTCCTGCGCAAATCGTTCCACGAGGTCTATTCCTTCAATGAAAAGGGACTCCGGCACGATGGGCCGGCGCTGTTCGATCTGGTGCCGGACACCTGGCTGCGCCTGGCCATCGGATTCACCCTGAATTATCCCGTCATCCTGGCCGGCAAAACGGACCTGGCGCTGCGGTTTGAAAGCGAAAATGTGCGCCGGACGTTCCGCGGCGAGTTCCGCCATCTCGTCCTTTCGCAATTTTCCTTCCTGCGCATCCTGGGCGTCCGCTTCGACTATGTCGTGGATCCGGACTGGTACCCGCAGATGGAGGTCCACCAATTCGCATTGGAAGTCCTGCGCAACCACACGGCCAACATGCTGGGCTACTTCCATTACGGCTGGCCGCATTATCCCTACATCTGGAACCGCGCCGGCCGCAAAAGCGGCCGGATTTCACCGGAGGCCGCCAAGGCGCACACGGTGGAAAACTACATGGACAACCTGGATTACATGGATGTCGTCATCGGCCAGATCTGCCAGGCGCTGCGGGACTGCGGCCGCTGGGACGACTCCGTGATCATCTTCACCAGTGACCACAACTGGCGCTTCGATCCCGCCCGGCCGAAGTCCTGGAGCGATCTCGAGGATCCGAATCCGGTCAGCGAGTGGAAGCACGTGCCGCTGATGATCAAGTATCCCGGCCAAACGGCCGGACGTGTGGATGCCGAACACCGGGTGACCGCCGGACAGTTCTACCGGTTGCTCCGCGCCTATGCGGATGGCCAACCTCTGGCGCCGGACAACGATCTCCTGAACATGGACCTGCCCGCCGCGCCGTGAGCCCGCCGGCCGGTTACCGGCCGCGCACGCCAGCCGTCACGGTTTCCAAGGCTTCCGCCAGGCCCCGGGCCGTGGCGGCGCAACTGTATTGCTCCACGCATTTCCGGCGGGCTTCGCGCCCAACCGCCGCCATCCGGGCCGGATCGCGCCACAGTTCCTGCATCCGGGTCCGCAGTTCCTCGGCATTTCCCGGTGCAAAAACCCCGCCGGCGCCGGACACGATTTCCGGCAGATCGGACACTGCGCCGGCCAGCACCGGCAGGCCGGCCGCCATCGCCTCGAACACCTTGCACGGCACTTGGGAGCGGGCCAGCAGGTCATCCGCCATCGGCAGGATGGCCAGATCTCCGGCTCCGAGCCAGCGGGGCATCTCGCCGGCCGGCTTGGCTCCAGCCGTCACCAGCCATTTTCCGCCGGGACCCTTCAGGAGGCCGGCCAGCGTGTCGGTCACCGGCCCCACCACCAGCAGGCGCAGCTGCGGATCCGCGGCGCGTTCGAACGCCTCCAGAATCAATTCCACGCCCTTGTGGGGCCGGACCACGCCGCCAAACACCACCACCCGGTGTTCCGGTGCCAATCCGGCTTCAGCCCGCACGGCCGCCTTGGCCGCCGGATCCAGCGGCTTGAACTTGTCGGTGTCGGCCCCCATCCGCACCACGCGCCCGCCGAATTTCCGCTGCAGGAAGGAGCTGGTGGATACCACCAGGTCCGCCTGCGGCAGAAGCCGCTCCACCCAGGGATAGTAATTCTCTTCCAGCGGATGCAGCCAATGCCGCCGCCAGCAGGCCCGGCGTTCCGCCGGGGTGCGCCGGGCCATGAGGGCGCCATCCCATTCATCCAGGCAGACTACAACCGGGCAGCCCCGGCGCCGCTTTTCCCGCAAGGCCAGCCAGACCGTCTGCGGCATGGCTTTGACGGCAAAGAGGATTTCGCCCGTGATGACCCGCTGCAGGCGCCGGATCTCCCAGAAGAAATCGGGATATCGGTAAAGCCGCGGCGTGGGCACCACGGTATAATCGAAGCACCCCCGGTACATCGGCATGACCCCGCCGCCCCACAGGTCGGGACCGACCATCTGCACGGAATGCCGGCTGGCCAGCGCCCGCGCGAAAGCGGTCGCGAATCCGAGCGAAGGCCCCCCCATGTTCGGCGCCAGGAACGTGATTTTCCGGCGGCCGGGATCGCTAACGGTCTGGACCGGCTGTTCGGGAAGCGCCATCTACCCCAACCGCTTCGTAAAATCCGCAAAGGTATCCAGGGCCGTGCTGACCGTGTTCTCCATGTCGAGATACGCATACGCGCCCAGCCGGCCGCCGAACAGCACGTGCGGGAAGTCCCGGGCCTCCGCCTGATACTTGGCGTGGATGGCCAGGTCCGTTTCCGTGCGAACGGGGTAGTACACATCGTCCCCTGGCTGCGGCGCAAACGAGTACTCCCGGAAAATGACCGTTTTTTCGAATTTCAATTCCGGGGTGAAGTGCTTGAACTCATGGGTCCGGGTATACGGCACGGCGCCATCGCATTCGTTCATCACCGAGGTGCCCTGGAAGTCCGCCACCGGCGGAATCGCTTTTTCAAAACGCACCGACCGCCAGCCCAGGCGGCCATGCTTGTAGCCGAAAAACTGATCGATCGGACCCGTGTAGACCAGCAGGTCGTGGGCCGGCAACGTGGACTGGGCCGCAAAATAGTCGGTGTTCAGGCGCACCTCGATGCGGGGATGGTTCAGCAGCTTGTGGAAAATCGCGCCATAGCCCCCGATCGGAATCCCCTGCCACTTGTCGTTGTAATAGCCGACATCATAGGTATACCGGACCGGCAGCCGCGTGATGATATAGGCGGGCAGTTCCGTGGCCTTCCGCCCCCAGTGTTTTTCGGTGTACTCCTTCACAAAAGCTTCGTACAGCGGCCGGCCGATCAACGCCAGCGCTTTCTCCTCGAGGTTCCGGGGTTCGCGAATGCCTTCCTTGGCCGCCTCGGCTTCCACCCACGCCCGGGCTTCCGCCGGGGACAGGCACCGCCCCAATAGCAGGTTGATCGCCGCCAGCCCGAAGGGCAGCGGATAGACCTTGCCCTTCCGGGTCGCCCATACCGTATGCCGGTAATTGTTGAAAGTCGCGAACCGGTTCAGGTACTTCCAGCCCTGCTCGTGGGAAGTATGGAAAATGTGCGGCCCGTAGGTGTGCACCTCGATCCCGGTTTCAGGATCGGGACAGGACCAGCAGTTGCCGCCCACGTGGCCGCGCTTCTCCACCACCACCACGTTCCAGCCCAGTTCATGGGCAAAACGCTCCGCCATCACCGCGCCGAAAAAACCCGCGCCCACCACCACCACGGTTTTCGTGCCGGCTTTGTTCTGCTGTTGCTTCATGAAATCACTTTTCCTTCGCCTCCCGCGGGCGGCGGCGCTTTTCCCTGCCGCGAAGCCCGGAATTGGGTTGGCACCCTTCTTCGGTCGTGTTAACAAGGTAGCACAATCCTTCGTTTTATGAAGAAAATCCTCATGATCCTGACCAGCCACCGGCTGGATTGTTTCCGGCTTTGCATGGACATGCTGATCCACGGCGGCTCGATCCGCCGCTTTGATCGCGTGGTGCTGCTGCTGAACGGCGTCAAGGGCCGCCATCTCCGTTATGTCCACCATCTGCTGGCTGCCCATCCGGACATTCCGTGGGACACGATCGCCGGGCCGCGCGGCCGGGGCTGGTTCATTTCCAATCTCCAGAACGAATGCGTCTGCCGCTATCCCGACGCGCTCTATTTCAAGCTCGACGAAGACACGTTCGTCTCCGCCGACTGGGACCAGGTTCTGCTGGAAGCCCATGCGGCCCATCGGGACCGCCCGGACCTTGCGCTGGTCACGGCCACCATTCCCAACAACGGCCTCGGTTGCTGGCAATTGCTCAATCTTTTCCCCGACCTGCGGGCGGCCTATCTCCGCCTGCCGCATGCCACGCACCATCCCTCCGCCAGCGGTCCGGTCTGGTTTTATCCGCACCTGGCCGAATGGATGATCCGGGAATTCCTGAATCTGGACGACGCCAACCGGCGCGTCCGGGCCGTGGTTTCACAGCCGTGGGTGCCCTTCCACGAACGCTTCAGCATCAACTGCATCTGCTACGACTACCGGCATTGGCGGGAAATCGGCGGCGTCCAGGAGCAGGACGAGGTCGGCTGGGGCAAGTGGATCACGGAAAACCACAAACTGGTCGTGCTGGCGGCGCGCGCGGTGGTGCATCACTACACGTTCTTCAACCAGCAGGACTGGCTCGACCGTTCCTCGCTGCTGGAGGATCTCCGCGCCGCGAATGTGCCCGTCACGGCCTGGGAACGCTCCGGGCCGGGCCGGGCCCTGCCGCGGCTGGGCCGCATCCTGCGGCAGATACCCGCCATCCTCCGCCGGCGCGCCGATGTCGCGCTGAAAAAACTCCGGCCGCCGCCGGCCGGTCCAAACACCGGAGCCGCCTGATGTCCCCGCGCCGGTATGCGATCGCCGCCGGGACCCTCCTGGCGCTGGCGGTCCTGCTGATCCTCCCCAGCCTGGGACATGGTCTCGGGCTTCATGCCGACACCGGGCATTACTTCGCTTTCGCCAAGTCCGGGTGCACAGTCGATCTGCCCACCTACCATGCCCCGCTCTATGCCGTCCTGCTGCGGGTCGCGGTCTGGCTGACCCACCTGACCGTGCGCCAGGCGGCCCTGCTGATCAACCTGGCAACCATGCTGAGCGCCACCGCCCTGATTCTGTTCGGCTTCCGGCGCTATTATGGCCACACCGCCCTGGCGGCGGGCCTCTTGTTCGCCGTGTCCTACCCGGTGGTCTACAACCACGCCTGGGCCATGTCGGAACCGTTGTTTTTCGTCTTCCTGCTGGCGCTGGCCGCCGCGCTGCTCCGCTATCTCGAAACCGCAAACCCGGGCTGGGCGCTGGCGGCCGGTTCCGCGGCGGCACTGGCGTTCCTGACCCGCTATGCGGGCACCGCGTTCCTGCTCTCCGGCGCCCTGGTGGTCTTCATCGGCACGTGCTGGAACACCCCCCGGCGGCGCTGGCTTCGGGACTGGCTGGCCTATGGCCTTCCGGCCCTGGCCCTGATCCTGCCCTTCTATTTCTGGAACATCTCGCGTTCGGGTTCCGGTCTGCACCGGTACTTCAACCTGAATCCGGTCACCGCCGAGACGTATTACAATGGCCTCGCCACGTTTTCCGAATGGCTGATGCCCTATCGTCTTTTCCAGTGGCTCGGCCTCGTGCCCGCCGGCCTCCTCGCGGCCGCCGGCCTGGCGGGTATCGTTGTCATCGCCATCCGCGCCCTGCGCCGGCGCCAGCCGGTCATGCTCGTGCCCGCCCTGCTGGCCGCACTCTATTTCCTCTTCGTGAACGTCTCGATCCGGCTGAGCGACATGCAGACGCCCCTCGACCACCGGATCCTGGCGCCGTTCTACATCCTGCTGCTGCTCCTGCTGGCCGGCCTGCTGGCACCGCACGTGCGGACCCATCCGCGGGCCTGCCTCCTGCTCTGGCTTTATCTGCTGGCCCTGAACGGACTCCGGGACCGGGCCTTCCTCGCCACCGCCCACGCCCAGGGCCTCGGGGTCGCCTCCAGCAAGTGGGACCGCAACCCCCTGCTGGATTTCGTCGTGGCCGCCGCCCGGGACCGCACCATCTATTCCAACGCGCCGGAAGTGGTGAATCTCCTGACCGACGTCGGCACCGTCCGCTGGATCCCCTACACGAAAAACATGTACACGCGGCAGGACAATCCGGCGTTTCTCCAGCAATGCCAGGCCCTGGCCGACGACCTGGCGCGCAACCGCGCCTTGATCGTGTACTTCCGCACCAAGCATGCCTCGGATGCCGAAATCCCGGATTACCTCCCCACCGCCAGCCGGCTACAGGAAATCACCGGCGCGGTCCGGACCCGGGATGACGCCTACGGCATCGTACTCGAAATCCCTCCGCCGGCCACCCCATGACGGCGCCCGAACTTTTCCAGCAGGGCTGCAACTGCGCCCAGGCTATTTTCCTGGCCCACGCCGGTGAATTCGGCCTGGCGCCGGATCTGGCCCGGCGCCTGGCGGCGCCCCTGGGCGCCGGCTTCGGCGGCCTGCGCCGCACCTGCGGCGCCTTGACCAGCCTGGGCCTGCTGGCCGGCCTGCGGCACGGCGGCTACGATCCCAACGATCTCGCCGCCAAAACCCGCTTCTATGCGCTGATCCAAACGCTCACGGCCGAATTCACCGCCGAGTTCGGCACCGATCAGTGCGCCACGCTGCTGGCCCGGGCCGGCTGCGAAGCCGCCGCGGCGCCGTCCGCCCGCACGCCGCCCCTGCGCCCGGTGCCTCGCCTTTGCCGACCGGCTCTATGCCCGCCATCTGGCGGCCGAATGAAAAACGCCCCGCGCGGCGAACCGCCCGGGGCGTTGATCGGAACCGCGTTCCGGCTCAGTGCATCCGGCCCGTGGACCGGGTCACGAAGGCAAACCGCTCGCGCAGTTCATCCGTGAGCTGGCTCCACTGGAACCGCCACTGCCAGTTGCCGCCGGCGACGCCCGGCGTGTTCATGCGGGCCTCGGAACCGAGCCCCAGCAGGTCCTGCAGCGGCACCACGAAGGTGTTCGCGTTCGAACGCGAACCAAGATTGATCAGGTCCCAGTTGATTTCGTGGCCGTCGGTGTGCAGGTAGTCGAGGATCATCTTGCGCTCGGCGGCGATGTCCTCCGCCGTGCGGGTGCTGCCCGCCCCGGCCTGGCTGTTGAACCAGCCCACCGTCGTGTCGTTGTCGTGCGTGCCGGTATAGACGCAGCAGTGCGCCGGATAACTCTCCGGCCGGAACTCGTCGGCGCGGTCGTCGTTGCCGAACGCGAACTGCAGGATGCGCATGCCGGGAAATTCGAACCGGTCGCGCAGCGCCTCGACCGGCGGCGTGATGACGCCCAGGTCCTCGGCGATGATCGGCAGCGGGCCCATCCGCTGCAGGAGCACCTCGAACAGGTGCTGGTCCGGCCCCTTGACCCACTTGCCGTTGATGGCCGTGGTCTCGCCGCCGGGGATCTCCCAATAGGCTTCGAAGCCGCGGAAGTGGTCGATGCGGACGATGTCCACCAGCTCGAAGATGCGGCGCAGGCGCGCCATCCACCAGTCGTAGTTCTGGGCCTTGTGCGCCGGCCAGTTGTACAGCGGGTTGCCCCAGAGCTGGCCCGTCGCGCTGAAATAATCCGGCGGCACGCCCGCCACCACGCTCGGCTGCCCGTCGGGCTTCAGGAAGAACAGGCCCGGGTTCGCCCACACGTCGGCGCTGTCGTGGGCCACGAAGATCGGAATGTCGCCGACGAACTTGATGCGGCGCTCCCGCGCGTACGCGCGCAGGCGCTCCCACTGGTGCTCGAACAAAAACTGGACGATGTGCACGTTGCGGATTTCCGCGGCGTATTTTTCACGCGCGGCCTGCAGCGCGGCGGGTTCGCGCCGGCCCAGCGCCGGCTCCCACTGTGTCCACGGCACGCCACCATGCGCATCCTTCAGCGCGGAAAAGAGCGCATAGTCATCCAGCCAGCCGGCGTTGTGCCGGCAGAACCCGGCGAATTCCGCCTGCAGCTCCGGCGTCGCGCGTTCGGCAAAGGTTTCGCACACCTTGCGCAGCACGGCGAAGCGTGCCTCGATCACGGGCCCGAAATCCACCTTGTCCGCGGGAAACACCGGGAAATTCTTGAGCTGCGACTTGTGCAGCAGCTTGTCCTTGATCAACAGGTCGAAACTGATCCATAGCGGGTTGCCCGCAAAGGTCGAGGGCGACTGGTACGGGCTGTCGCCGAAGCTCGTGGGGCCCAGCGGCAGGATCTGCCACAGGTGCTGGCCGGTCGCCCGCAGAAAATCGGCGAAGCGGTACGCCTCGGGCCCGATTTCGCCGATGCCATACGGCCCCGGCAAGGACGTCGGGTGCAACAGAACCCCAGATGCGCGGTCGAATTTCATGTGTCCAGTTTCTCCTCCGACAATCTTGTCGTAAAAAGATAAACATTGGCAGAATGCCCCCGCTTTGTCGAAACGTTTTTTCTGCCATTTTTCGGGCCATTCACCCGCCTCCCCCATGCGGGGAATCGCGGCTTGTTCCCCAAAGCCTCGGCGACGGAGAACTCCTAATCCTCGTAAGGGGGGGGCTCAAGGCGAAAATGGCCCGAAAATGCACTGCTGTCCGGATGTTTGACCGTTTGTGATTTCCAATCATATCTGGGAAAGCGTGTTGCAACGAAAAGGGGTTGTGAGCGATTTGAAGTTGGTCCTGTGGTTCCCGGCTAGAGGCTTCCGCCGCTAAGCTGG
>CAZMOR010000053.1:0-4154 GCA_964567795.1 uncultured Verrucomicrobiota bacterium | reverse complement strand
CCGCCGTCAGCTTTGAACAGCTCGTCACCATGATGGTCGACGCGGACATGGACCGGCAGGCGGGCAAGACCGTCACGGCCTAGGCCCCCGGATGCGGGAAATCGCGGCTCACGCACGGAACACCAGCGCATGAAAGTCCTCATCACCGGTTGCAATGGATTCGCGGGGCGGCACGCCATCGCGGCCCTGCAGCAGGCCGGGCACGAGGTTGTCGGCGGCGACCTGACGAAGAGCCCCTGCGGCGCTTCCGCCTGCGTGGAACTGGATGTCCGCGAGCTCGCCTCCATCTCCCGCGCGTTGGACGCCGTCCGGCCGGATGCCATCCTGCACCTCGGCGGCATCGCCTTCGTGCCGTTGGGCTGGACCGAGCCGCAACTGGTCTTCTCCGTCAACACCATCGGCACCCTGAACGTCCTCGACGCCGTCCGGCGGCTGGCCCGTCCCGTGCGCGTCCTGGTCGTCACCTCCGCCGAGGTCTATGGCTCCCATCCCGCCCCGGCTCCGCTCGTGGAAGACGCCCCCTACCAGCCGGACAACATCTACGGCGTCGCCAAGGCCGCCGCCGACCAGTCCGCCCTCCTCTACGCCGCCCACTTCCACCTCGATGTGATGGTGGCCCGGCCGTCCAACCACATCGGCGCCGGCCAGTCCAAGGACTTCGTCTCCTCCGCCTTCGCCGCGCAGCTGGCCGACATCGCCGCCGGCGCCAAGCCCGTCATGCGCGTCGGCAATCTCGACCAGCGCCGCGATTTCACCGATGTCCGCGATGTCGCCCGCGCCTACGCCCTCCTGCTCGAACGCGGCCGCTCCGGCCTGGCCTACAACATCGCTTCCGGCCGCATGGTGCCCGTGCGCGAACTGCTGGAAACGCTTTGCGACATCGCCCGGGTGCGCCCGCAGGTCGAAGTCGATCCCGTTTTGTTCCGGCCCAACGAAAACCGGCCCGCCTACAATACCGCCCGCATCCTCGCGCACGTGGGCTGGAAGCCGGAAATTCCCCTGCGCCAGACCCTCGAAACCGTCTACGCCGATATCGTTGCCCGGCGCGCCAAGGCCTGATTCATGGCCAGCCGCATCCGCTGGAGTCCGTTCCTGCGCCTGCTGCTCGGCCTCGCGCTCATCGCGCTCCTGATCCGGTCCATCGGCTGGGAATCCGTCCGCGCCGCCGTGGCGCCGGTCCGGTCGCATCCCGGCGGCATCGCCGCCGCCCTGGCGCTGACCTTCCTGGCCCTCCTTGCCGGCGTGGTCCGCTGGCATTTCATCCTGCGCACCATGGGCCTGCCTACGCCGTTGGCGCAGACCTTCCGGGGCTTTTTCATCGGCCAGTTCTTCAATGCCTTCCTGTTCGGCGCCTGCGGCGGCGACCTCGCCCGCGCCATCCATGCCGCGCACAACCATTCCACCCAGCGCCCGGAAGCCGTCACCTCCGTCTTCCTCGACCGGGCCATCGGGCTGGTCATCACCCTGCTGTTCGGCTGCGCCATGCTGGTGCCCCGCTTCGGCGAATTCGCCCGCGACCCGGAGGCCCGGCTCTCCGTCCTGCTCATGGCCGCGTTCCTGGCCGGTACCGCGGTCTTCGTAGCCCTGTTCTTCACGCATAACCTGTTCGACCGCGTGCCGTGGCTCGCGCGCTGGCAGCACCATGGCCGCCTCGGCCCCCTGCTGCGCCGCGCCTACGACGCCCTGTTCCTGTTCCGGAAAAACGCGCGGCACCTGCTGTGGCCCGCGGTGCTGTCGGTCGCCAACCTCCTGCTGCTCGCCGCTGCCACGGCCGCCCTCGCCCGCGCGCTGGATCTTTCCCTCCGCTTCGCCGATCTGTTGACGGTCTATCCCGTCATCACCGTCCTGGCCGCCGTGCCGCTCACCCCCGGCAGCCTCGGCGTGCGCGAGACCCTCTACGTCCAGCTCCTGCATCCCCTAGGCATCCCGCCGGGCCCCGCGCTGCTGCTCTCGCTCCTTGGCTACCTCGCCGCCACCGCCTGGAGCCTCTTCGGCGGCCTGCTCTTCCTCCTCCGCCCCCGTTCCGCCTAAGGCGCCCCCATGCGGGGAAGCGCGGCTCACCCTTAACCCCGGATTTTTCCACACAATGGAAAAACTTTCGGCGATTTTTCCATACAATGGAAAAACTTTGAGGAATTTTTCCACACTATGGAAAAAGTTTTCCACCGTGTGGAAAAACCGCGAGCCGCGCTTCCCCGCATGGGGGCGGTGGCTCAGCGGGTCAGGCCCCAGTGCGGGCCGAAGGGCCAGTAGACGAAGAACGACGGCCCCACCAGCGCCTGCTCGGTCACGGGCCCGAAATAGCGGCCGTCGAGGCTGGAATAGGTGTTGTCGCCGAAGGGCAAAAACTGTTTCGGGCCCAGGCGGATTTCCGCCTCCGGGCTGTTGAGGAAGGAGCCGGGCCGCGTGACGTAGCCGCTGTAGCGCGGATCCGTCAGCAGGCGGTGGAACGGGAACGGTTCCACGACGGGCCGGCCGTCCACCACGAGCTGGCGGTCGCGGATCGAAATCGCCTCGTTGGGCAGGCCGACCAGCCGTTTGATGTAGAAGGTGTCGCGCCGGATCCCGAGCAGGTCCTTGCCGGGAATGTAGTTGGTGTCGAATACGATGATCTGGCCGCGCTTCGGCCGCACGCAGTTGTATTTCACCTTGTTGACGAAGATGTGGTCGCCCTGCCGCACGCGCCCGGCGGCGATGAGCTGGCCCTTGGCCACTTCCTCGCCGAGCTTGAAATAGAGCTTCATGCTGTGCGCCGGATCGGGGTCGAAGAAGAGGGTGTCGGGCTTCATGGTCAGCCACAGGGGATAAAGTTCCCCGCCGATGCGCAGCACGAACTGGTCGTTCTGGACCCCGGCGTATTCCAGGCGGCCCGAGTTGCGCGCCCGGATCTCGACGTAGCGCTCGCCGAACACGGCCAGGTTGACGAGGTTGAACGGCGGCCGGTCGAACCACTGCCGCCCCTCCTGGGGCACGGCGGTCACGCCGTTGAGCGTCGGCTGCATCGAACCCGTTGGAATCTTGAAGGGCTGGATGAAATAGGTGCGGCACGCCATCGCCAGCGAGATGGCCACCACGAGCACTTCCACGTTTTCGCGCCACTTGGGGAACGGCCGCGGCGGCAGCAGCCGCTCGGCGGCGGCGGCGGCGGCTTCGCAAGCGCCCTCCAAGCGGTCCCACTCGCGGGCGGACCAGGCGGCAACCAGCGCCCCTTCGGCCGTCCGGGCCGCGGCGACGTGGGCCGGGGGCGCGATGTCCTCGCGCATGTTCAGGGCGTGGCGCACCAGGTGGCGCACCAGGTGCACCGTCTTCTTCATCCGCCGCTTGGCCAGGAAGTTCATGGCGACCTCATTGCTTGGTCTTCAGGACGGCGATGAACGCCTCCTGCGGAATGCCCACCTTGCCGAACTGCTTCATGCGCTTCTTGCCTTCCTTCTGCTTCTCCAGCAGTTTGCGCTTGCGGGTGATATCGCCGCCGTAGCACTTGGCCGTCACATCCTTGCGGTAGGGCCGCACGGTCGTGCGCGCGATGATCTTCGCGCCAATGGCCGCCTGGATCGCGATGGCGAACTGCTGGGGCGGGATCAGGTCCACCAGCACCTCGCAGATCTGCCGGCCGCGCGCCTCCGCCTTGGCGCGGTGCACGATGCAGGAAAAGGCCTCGACCACGTCGCCGTGCACCAGGATATCCAGCTTGACCAGGTCGTCCTCGCGGTAGCCGGCCTCCTCGTAGTCCATCGAGGCGTAGCCGCGCGACAGGCTCTTGAGGCGGTCGTGGAAGTCGATCAGGATCTCGTTGAGCGGCATGATGCACGTCAGCATCACGCGCTTGGCGTCGAGGGTCTCCGTGCGGTCGATCACCCCGCGCTTGTCCATCACCAGCTTCATCATGTCGCCGATCTGCTCGCCCATGCAGATCAGGAACATCTTCACGATGGGCTCTTCGATGGCCTCGAATTCGGTGGGGTCCGGCAGGAACACGGGGTTGTCCACTTCCTTGACGGTGCCGTCGTTCATCCGCACGCGGTAGACGACGCCCGGATAGGTCGCGATGATGTCGCAGTCGTACTCCCGGCGCAGGCGCTCCTGCACGATCTCCATGTGCAGCAGCCCGAGGAACCCGCAGCGGAACCCGAAGCCCAGCGCCACGCTGGATT
>CAZMOR010000052.1:0-2676 GCA_964567795.1 uncultured Verrucomicrobiota bacterium | reverse complement strand
TGCAAATGGGTGAATTTCGGTTCCACGCTCGGCTCTTTTCCGGAAAAAGGATACCTGATCTTCTAGCCCAACCGGACGCCGAATCCAAGCCGATTCCGCCCCGCGCGCGGACATGCAAAACCCCTTCTCCCCCATGCGCTTGCCCGCGGCTCGCGCCAAAAATGTTCAGCCGCGCCGCGCCTCGAGCTGCGCCAGCGCCTCGTCGGGCACCTTCAGCCCCCCGAAACCCACGCCCAGCCGGATGCCCGGCGAAACCTCGCCGTGGAAATCGGAGCCGCCGGTCGGCACCAGGTTCGCCTGCTTCGCCATCACGAGATATTCCTTCGTCAAGTCCGCGGAATGCTCCGAATAATAGCACTCCACGCCCGCCAGCCCCGCCGCCGCCAGCTGGATGAACAGCGACGCCATCTCGTCCTTGCCGATGTGCAGCGAGAACGGATGCGCCAGCACCGCCACCCCGCCCGCCTGCCGGATCAGCGCCACCGCCACCTCGGCCGTCAGCCGTGGCCGGTCCGCATAGCCGGGCTTGCCGTCGCCCAGCCACTTGTCGAACGCCTCGTTCTTGTCCTTCACGTAGCCCTTCTGGATCATCACCTGCCCGAAATGCGGCCGGCCGACAACATCCTCGCCCGCGCAGGCCTGCACTTCCTCCCGCGTCATCGCGAACCCCAGCGCGTTGAGCTTCTCCAGCATGGTCCGGTTGCGCATCTCGCGCCCGTTGCGGATCCACTCCATCTGGCGCACCAGCTCGGGATTCGCCGTGTCCATCCAGTAACCCAGCATGTGCATCACCCCCGACGAGCAGTCCACGCTGAGCTCCACGCCCGGCACCGCCCGGAAGGATTTTCCTGCCGCCGCCGCCAGGAAGCGCGGCAACCCCGCCGTCGTGTCGTGGTCCGTCAGCGCCAGCGCCGTCAGGCCGATCTTCGCGGCTTCGTCCGCCAGCTGTTCCGGCGTCAGCGAACCGTCGGAAAACGTCGAATGGCAATGCAGGTCGATCATCATGTCTCCTCGGGGCCGCAGCCCCTCTATAAAATGAACAGCGCCGGCCGGAAGCCGGCCGGCGCTGGGTTCCGCGGCTGCCCGCGGTCGGCCGGAATCCTTATTCCTTCTTGCCGGCGCCCGGGGACCACTCCTCGGGCTTCTTCTCGGAGGTGCCGAGGGCCGCGTCGAACGCGCCCGCCAGGTCCACGAGGTCTTCGCCGGGGCGCAGGCCCTCGAGCATGCTGTCGTCCACCTTGAACTCCTCTTCGGGCAGCTTGGCGGCCTTGATGCTCAGGCCGATGCGCCGGTCGATCGGATCGATCTTGATGACGCGCGCCTCGACCTCCTGGCCGGGCTGCAGCACGTCGCGGATCTTCGCCACGTGGTCGTCGCTGATCTGGCTGATGTGCACCAACCCGTCCACGCCCTCCTCCAGCTCGACGAACGCGCCGAAGCTGGCGAGCTTGCTGACCTTGCCCTTGATGAGCTGGCCGATGCGGTACCGGCCGGAAATGCCCGCCCACGGATCCTCCTGCGCCTGCTTCAGGCCCAGGCTGATGCGCTGGTTCTCCGGCGAGACTTCGAGCACGATCGCCTCGACTTCATCGCCCTTCTTGAGCACTTCGCTCGGATGGTTGATCTTGCGCGCCCAGCTCATGTCGGACACGTGGATCATGCCGTCCACGCCCTCTTCCAGCTCGACGAACGCGCCGTAGTTCGTGAAGTTGCGGACCTTGCCCTTCACGCGGGTGCCGATCGGGTACTTCGAGGCCACGTCGTCCCACGGATTGGCTTCCGTCTGCCGGATGCCCAGGGAGATCTTCTGCTCTTCCTTGTTCACGTTCAGCACGACCGCGTCCACTTCCTGGCCCACGCTCAGCGCGTCGGAGGCGCGCGCCACGCGCTTCGTCCACGAAATCTCGCTGACGTGCACCAGGCCTTCCACGCCGTCTTCCAGCTGCACGAACGCGCCGTACGGCACGAGATTCACGACCTTGCCGCGGATCCGCGTCCCCTTCGGGTACTTCAGCTCGATCTCTTCCCAAGGATTCTGCAGCTTCTGCTTCAAGCCGAGGGAAATCCGTTCCTTCTCGAGATTGACGTCCAGCACGAACACCTCGAGCTCCTGGCCCACCTGGACCACTTCGCTCGGGTGGTTGATGCGGCCCCAGCTCATGTCCGTGATGTGCAGCAGGCCGTCCATGCCATTCAGGTCCACGAACGCGCCGAAGTCCGTGATGTTCTTCACCACGCCCTTGCGCGTCTGGCCCGGCTGGATCTCCAGCAGCAGCTTCTTCTTCTGCTCGCGGCGGGTCTCTTCGATCAGGTCGCGGCGCGACAGCACGATGTTGCGGCGCTCGTTGTTGATCTTGATGACCTTGCATTCCAGCGTCTGGCCGAGGAAATCGTCCAGGTTGCGCGCCGGAACGACGTCGATCTGCGAGCCCGGCAGGAACGCGTCCACGCCGCCCACGTCGACCAGCAGGCCGCCCTTGACCTTGCCCTTGACCGTGCCGTTGACCACCTTGCCCTCTTCGCAGGAGGAGGTGACATTATCCCAGTTGCGCTGCTGTTCCGCGCGCGACTTGCTTAGCACCACCATGCCGTTTTCGTCCTCGAGGCGCTCCAGCAGCACTTCGACTTCGTCCCCGACGTGGATTTCGCTCAAATCCTTGAATTCGGCGGCCGGCA
>CAZMOR010000051.1:0-2294 GCA_964567795.1 uncultured Verrucomicrobiota bacterium | reverse complement strand
GCGCACCTGCTTGCCCTTGTAGCCGAAAATCCGGTACTCGCGCCCCGTCGCCGCGCATTTCATCAGGTACGCCAGGAACCCGTGCAGTTCCGCGCCCGAATGCCGCGGCCCCGTCAGGCAGCCGCCGCGGAACACCGCCGTCTTCAGCCCGAAATACCGCCCGTATTCCTGCACCAGCACGTCCGCCGCCACCTTCGACGCCCCGAACAGCGAATGCGTCGTCTGGTCGATGCTCATCGTCTCGTCGATGCCCTTTTCGGCGTACGGACCCTCCACGCACTCCCAGCGCGTCGCCTGCTCCGCCAGCGGCAGCCGGTTCGGTGTGTCGCCATAGACCTTGTTCGTCGAGGTGAAGATGAACACCGCCTGCGGCGCGAACTGCCGCGTCGCCTCCAGCAGGTTCAGCGTGCCCTGCGCGTTCACCCCGAAATCCGTGAACGGCTCGCGCGCCGCCCAGTCGTGCGACGGCTGCGCCGCCGTGTGCACCACCAGGTCGATCCCGCCCGCCTGCTCGAACACCTGCCGCACCGCCGCGAAATCGCGGATGTCCGCGACCACCGGCGCAAACGAATCCGGAAACGCCTGTTTCAGCTCCTCCACCGCCCACTTCGTCGACGCCTCCGGCCCGAAGAAATATTCCCGCAGGTTGTTGTCCACGCCGATGACGCGGAACCCCTGCCCGGCGAAATGCAACGCCGTCTCCGAACCCACCAAGCCGCCCGAACCCGTGACCAAGATCGTTTTCATAAGGCATCCAAGATGCCACAAACCGCCCGAAAAGTCCCGCACGGACTTTTCAAGCCGCCCGGACCGGCGTAGACTCCTCCCCATGGAAACGCTCCTGTCGCAGATCGCCGCCGCGCTCCGCGCGCGCCGGCAGACCCTCGCCACCGCCGAATCCTGCACCGGCGGCCTCCTCGGCGGCCTCCTCACCAGCCTCCCCGGCAGCTCCGCCTGGTACCTCGGCGGCATCGTCGCCTATGCCAACGTCGTCAAATCCGGCCTGCTCGGCGTGCCCGACGCCGTCCTCGCCGCCCACGGCGCCGTCAGCCTCGAAACCGCCCGCGCCATGGCCGATGGCGCCCGCGCCCGCGTCGGCGCCGATTACGCCGTCGCCATCACCGGCATCGCCGGCCCCGACGGCGGCACCCCCGAAAAACCCGTCGGCCTCGTCTACATGGCCGTGGCCGCCCCGCACGGGACGGCCACGTTCAAACATCATTTTTCCGGAACCCGCGCCGACATCCGCAACGCCGCGGCCGACGCCGCCCTGCGGCACCTGCTCGCCACCCTCGCCGGCTGAGTCGCCGTTCAACGGATCAGCAAATCCGGCGGCGGCGGCGCATCCCGCCCCGGCACCACGATCTGCGACGCCCGCTCGCGCTGCATCGCTTCCATCTCCGCGCGCAGGTCCGCCAGCGCCTGCTTGATCGCCGGCGCGAAACCCGCCACGGCTTCCGCCAGCGTCTGCGCCCCCTCGACTTCGCCGCTCAGCGGCAGCACGCCGCCCGGCGTCATCACCTGCGTCGCCGCCGTGTAGATCGCCGGCCGCGCCGGATCGTCCGTCCCGTCCGCCTTCACCGGCACCAGCTTGCGCATCGTGCCCGCCTTCAAATCGGTATACGTTTCCTCGCGGTACAAGTTGCCCGCGTCCATCTGGATGTCCTTGCCATTCTGCTCTGCCATGCCGGTCTCCTTGGGCGGCGCCGCCGCCCGGTTTGCCTGGAAAACGCCTTCCGGCGCCTCAATCCTTCAGCATCAATTCCCGCAGCGTCGCCAGCGCCTGGTTCTGCAACTGGCGCACGCGCTCCCGCGTGATCTTGAGCCGCGCCCCCACTTCCTCCAGCGATTCCGCCTCCATCCCGTTCAGGCCGAACCGCCGCTCCAAAATGATCCGCTCCCGCTCGATGAGCGTCTTCAGGTAATCGCCCATCACCTCGAGCAGCTGGCTGTCGTTCAATTCCTCGAACGGCGACCGCGCGTCCGGATCGCTCACCAGGTCGCCCTGGTTCTCCCGCCCGTCCTCGCCGATCGGCGCGTCCAGCGACGACGGCCGCTGCGACACCTCCAGCCAGTACTTCACCGTCTTTTCCGGCACGCCCAGCCTCTTCGCCAGCTCCGCCGCGTTCGGCGCCCGGCCCAGCTCGTGCGACAGCGTCTCCTGCATCCGCCGCATCCGGAACAGCTTGTCCACCATGTGCGACGGCAGCCGGATCGTCTTGCCCTGGTTCGCCAGCGCCCGCCGGATCCCCTGCTTGATCCACCACGCCGCATACGTGCTCAGCTTGCCGCCC
>CAZMOR010000050.1:0-11382 GCA_964567795.1 uncultured Verrucomicrobiota bacterium | reverse complement strand
CCCACCGGCGGCTGTACTGCGCGCTGGACAACGCCGTCCGGACCATTGACCTCAAGTGGCTGGCCGAGGACAAGCCGTACGAGCCCGAACTGTCGACGTTCCGGTTGCGGCTCTATTCGCGCGTCGGCGGCCGCAGCAGCGACGAAACGTTCGATTTCAAGATCCGTTTCCGGGGGGACGTGGCTTTGCCGGGGCTGGAGCAGAAATTGCACCTCGTGCTGGACAACGTGGGCCGGGACTCGTTGCCGGGCACGGATCCGATGAAGAAGGAATCCGATCCGCGCCTGGGTTTGACCGCCATGTTCAAGGGGGTGGAGGACAGCGATCTTTCGCTGGGCGGCGGTTTGAAGTGGCGCGATTCGAAGCCGGTCGCCTATCTCTCGCTGGATTGGCGCTGGGAGCGGCAGTTGGGCGTCGGCCAGTTCTGCCTGAATCCGCGGGCGTTCTACTATTCCGACGACGGTCTGGGCCAGCAGACCGTCGTGACCTGGACGCGCCAACTGGCCGCGAAGACCTATTTCCAGAGCCGGACGGCGGAACGCTCGTCGGAGAGCCGGGACGACGTCGAATTCGAGCAATCCCTGCGCTTCGCCTGGCTGCGGTCGGGCAAGGGGCGCGGGTGGGTGGCCCAGGGCAGCGTTTTTCCCCATATCCGCAGTTCGGATTGGTACTGGGACGACTCGCTCATCAACCTCACTTGGCGCGACGCCCTGTACCGGAAGTGGATCTACTACACGATCACGCCCCAGATCCAATTTCCCAAGGAAGACGAATACGAGGCGCGTCCCTCGCTGCACGTCGGCTTGGAAATCCTGTTCGGGGGCAAGATCGGGGAATTGCTGTAGGCCGGCCCCTTCGGGTTTGACAGAGGGGGGGCAAATCCCCTAACGTTGGGCCCGACGCTTTAAAAAACAAACAGGAGAAACGCTTAACCTATGAACACGAACAATCTGCTTTATGCCGCGCTGGGTTCGGGAGTGTTGGCGCTTGTTTTCGCCTGGTGGCGGACGCAATGGATCAACCGCCAGGACCCCGGAACGGCCAAGATGCAGGAAATCGGCGCGGCCGTCCGCGAGGGCGCCATGGCGTTCCTGAAACGGGAATACAAGGTGCTGGCGGTCTTCGTCGTCGTCGTAGCCGGCCTGCTGGCCTTCCTGAACGTCAAGGTGACGGGCCAGAAGAGCCTGGGCCTGGTGGCGGTCTCCTTCATCGTCGGCGCGACCTGCTCGGTGCTGTCGGGCTACTTCGGCATGCGGGTGGCCACGGCCTCCAACATGCGGACGACCAATGCCGCCCGCAAGGGCCTGCCCGAGGCGCTGGCGGTGGCCTTCGCCGGCGGGTCGGTCATGGGCATGTGCGTGGTGGGGCTGGGCCTGCTGGGCCTTTCCGGCCTGACGCTGGTCTACTTCCGGGTGTTTGGCACGGGAAATGCCGTCCTGAACTCTACGGTCCTGCCGATCCTGACGGGCTTCTCGATGGGCGCCAGCTCGATCGCGCTGTTCGCGCGCGTGGGCGGCGGCATCTATACGAAGGCGGCGGACGTTGGCGCCGATCTGGTCGGCAAGGTGGAAGCCGGCATCCCCGAGGATGATCCCCGCAATCCGGCGGTCATCGCGGACAACGTGGGCGACAACGTCGGCGACGTGGCCGGCATGGGCGCCGACCTGTTCGAGTCCTATGTGGGCGCCATCGTGGCGGCCATGGTGCTGGCGGCGGTCTCCACGATACCGGCCGGCGCCACGGGCACGGAAATGAACCTGGTGCTGCTGCCGCTGGTCATCGCGGGCGTGGGCATCCTGTTCTCCATCGCCGGCACCTTCATGGTGAAGACCCGCGAAGGCGGCAATCCCCAGACGGCCCTGAACGCCGGCTCCCTGAGCGCGGCGGTCGCCACCGCGGTGGCGTCCTACTTTGTGATCGACCAGATTGCGCCCTCGTCCTTCTCCGTGGCCGTGCTGCCGGGCGTGACCCCCAAGGTCTACCAGGCGGCGGGCATCTTCTGGGCGACGCTGGCGGGCCTGGCCTCGGGCGTGGCGATCGGCTTCCTGTCCGAGTATTACACCGCGGAAGGCAAGGGTCCCTCGAACCGCATCGCGGACGCTTCCTCGACGGGCGCGGCGACGAACATCATCGCGGGCCTGGGCAACGGCATGATGTCCACGGCCATCCCCGTGGTCGTGCTGGCGGCGGCGACGGTCATTTCCTACATGACGGCGGGCCTCTACGGCATCGCCATCGCGGGCCTGGGCATGCTGGCCACGACCGGCATCCAGCTGGCGGTGGACGCCTACGGGCCGATCGCCGACAACGCCGGCGGCCTGGCGGAAATGGCGCACCTCGAGAAGGAAGTGCGCCAGCGCACCGACAAGCTCGACGCCTGCGGCAACACCACGGCGGCCATCGGCAAGGGCTTCGCCATCGGTTCCGCGGCCCTGACGGCCCTGGCGCTGTTCGCGGCCTTCGGCCAGACGGTCCATCTGGACAAGATCGACGTGATGGATCCGAACGTGACCGCGGGCCTGCTCCTCGGCGCGATGATGCCCTTCCTGTTCTCCGCCTTCGCGATGACGGCGGTCGGCCAGGCGGCCTTCGCGATGGTTGAGGAAGTGCGCCGGCAGTTCAAGACGATCCCCGGCCTGCTGGAAGGCAAGGAAGGCGTCAAGGCCGACTATGCCCGTTGCGTGGACATCTCCACCGCCGCGGCCATCAAGAAGATGACGGTGCCCGCGCTGCTGGGCGTGCTGACGCCGGTCGTGATCGGCTTCGTGTTCGGCACCAAGATGCTCGGCGGCCTGCTCGCCGGCGTGACGGTGTCGGGCGTGATGATGGCCCTGTTCATGGCGAACGCGGGCGGCTCGTGGGACAATGCCAAGAAGCACATCGAAGCGGGCGCGCTTGGCGGCAAGGGCAGCCCGGCCCACAAGGCGGCCGTGGTCGGCGATACCGTCGGCGATCCCTTCAAGGACACCGCGGGTCCCTCGCTGAACATCCTGATGAAGCTCATGAGCGTGGTCGCGCTGGTCATCGCCCCGATGCTGGCCAAGACGACCCCCTTGATCCAGAAGATCTTCCCCAACTGGTAAGCACCGGTTGAGCACCGCCCCCGCGCCGCAAGCGCGGGGGCTTTTTTGTTGTGCCGCCGCCGCGGCATCCGTGGTAGGGTGGCCGGCCGTGAAAGAAAAGGCCCCGCAACATCTGGTCCTGGCCACCATTGATGAGGAGGCGCGGCCGCTATCCATCCGCGTTTTGGGGGCTTACGCGGAATCCCTCGGGGTCCGGACCACGCTGCTGGTGATCTTGCGCCGGCTGGCCACGTTCGGGCATCCCATCGAATTCTCCACCGCCGAAGTGCGGCGGCTGGCCCGGTTCCTGGAGCGCGCGGGCGTGACGCATCTCGGCTTCTACCTCATGACCGCCAGCCTCAAGCCTTACCGGGCGCTGGCGAAGGCGCTGCGGGAAGCGGGCTTCCGGGGCGTGATCCTGGCCGGCGGCGTGCATCCGACGCTATGTCCGCAGGAATCTTTGCCGGACGAAGCCGATTACGCGGTGCAGGGGGCCGTGGAAGTGCCGCTGAAGATGATCCTGGAGGGCGCCGATCCGGCGGTCATCCCGGGCCTGGTCTGGCGGAAGGACGGTGCCATCGTGGTCAATCCGGTGTCGCCGGCCCAGAATCTCGATTTGGACACGCTGCCGTTTCCGCTGTTCCGGTTCGACCGCGATCTCATCCTCGTGAACGGGCGGTTGCGCAAGCTGGACTGGGCCATGCACCGGCGGCATGCCGGCTGGCATGGGCGCTACTACGATCTGGTGACGTCGCGCGGCTGCGCGTACCGCTGCGCCTACTGCTGCAACGTCTACGGTTCGCCCGTCCGCCGCCAGAGCGTTGCGCGCGTGCTGGCCGAAGTCCGCCACCTCAAGCAGACCGAGCCGCGCATCATCGGCATCAACATCCAGGACGACAGTTTCTACGCCGGCTCGGATGACTGGCTGAAGGACTTCTGCGCGCAGTGGAAGGCGGACATCGGCCTGCCGTTCATCACGCGCATGATTCCGCGCTATGTCACCGCGGAGCGCCTGGCGCTGCTGAAAGACGCCGGGCTGCAGTACGTGACGATGGGGCTGGAGGGCTCGGACCGCGTGAACCGCGAGGTCTACAACCGCAAGGAGACCGCCGATTCCTTCCTCAAAGCCGCGCGCACGGTGCTCGCGGCGGGGCTCTGGCTCTCGATCGATTTCATCATCCACAACCCGTACGAGAAGGAAGAGGACCTGCGGGCGGTGGCGCGGACCTTGAACGAACTGCCGCGGCCGCACTGGTGGACCGTGTGCCTCTCGCTGACGCCGTTTCCGGGCACGCCGCTCCACGCGCGCTGCGTGAAGGACTGGAGCCTGGAGAAATTTTCGACCGACGCCTACGATTCGATGCTCAATCCGGCGCGGCCGGGCGGCTATCGGACACCGCAATTCTGGCTGGACCTGATCACCATCGTGCTGCCGAACGTGAATCCGGCGCTGGGCGCGCGGCTGATCGACGCCGGACCGGCGAATCCGCAGAATGCGGCGACTGTCCGGAGCCTGGCCAAGTGGTTCCGGACCGCCAAAAGCGCGACCACCTGGCTGCGCGACCGGACCCCGTGGCTGTATGCGGCCACCTACCGCGTCCTGCGGTTGTTTTCCCGCCGGCGTCGCGTTCCCGGCGGCATGAACGTCACGGGCTGACCGGTTTCTCCCGATGCCTCCCGAACGCCCCCATGCGGGGGCTCGCGGCTCAGGCCCGGAGGGGGGGCTCAAGCCTCAAAAAGGCCAAAAAGGCTCAAAAAAGGCACTTTCGCGGCGTTTTTCCGCCGCAAATGAACAAAAAAATGCCACGGAAGGCATGAGCCGCGATCAAGCCATGGGAGGAAGGACTTGTGGCGGCTCCTTCATTATGGCATCATGTAAATGATGAAGAGGCGGTTCCATTGGGTGGGATGGATGCTGGGCTTGTGGCTGCTGCCCATCACGGGGTTGGGGCAGGAGGAGGCTGACTACTATTGGGCTACAAACGAAGATGAAACGATCACCATCACGGGTTATGGCGGGACGAATCTGGATGTCGTGATTCCCACGAACCTGGATGGCCGGCTCGTGACGGGGATCGGTCATATGGCTTTCTATTGGCATACCGGACTTCGCCGGATCGAAATTCCCGACAGCATTTTGCGAATTGATAGCTACGCGTTTGGGCATTGCTGGAGCTTAACCGACATTGCGATACCCGACAGTGTCACCAATCTTGAAGCCGCCATTTGCGCGGATTGCTCCAGCCTGACCAACGCCACCATCGGTGTCGGAGTCCGCAATCTTCCTGAATTTGTATTCGCGGATTGCAGACTTTTATCCACCGCATGGCTGGGAGAGAATATTAACTTGGTTGGCAAGCGTGTTTTTGGCGGTTGTTCAAACTTAACCGTGGTGTATTTCAAGGGGAATGCTCCGGAAATCGAGGAACCGGACGCGGATGTTTTTTATCATGCCGAACAGGCGGTGATTTACTACTTTTCCGGCACGACGGGCTGGGAGGATGCCTGGCAAGGCCGGCCGACGGTTCCCTACCAGCCGGCGCAGGATATTGCGGTTTACACGTGGACCACGAATGTGGATCGCAAACTGAGCCTGACCGGCTATTCCGGACCGGGCGGCGAACTCGAGCTGCCGGGGAGCATCGAAGCCCGCCCAGTATCAAGCATTACCAACATGGCTTTTTATGCCAAGAGCAACGTTACCCAAATTGTGATCCCGGTAACGGTCACCAATATCGGCGGATGGGCGTTTGCCTCGTGTTCCTCCATGACGAATGCAGCCATCGGTTCGCATGTGGCGGACATCGCGGAGCACGCCTTCCATGGTTGCGCAAACCTGAGGAGGGTGTATCTGCCCGCCAGCGTGAAGCAGGTTGGAGAAAGTGCCTTTTGGGGGTGTTCCGCACTTACGAACATTGTATTGGGGAGCGGGGTGGTTTCCTTGGCACAAGGAGCGTTTTGCGCTTGCAGCAACGTGCATCATATTACGATTCCGTCGAATGTCGTAGAAATCGGCGTCTTTGCATTCGGGGCGTGCTTGGGGATCGAGGATTACACCGTGAATGGAGCGAATCCGGTGTTTTGCTCCGTGGACGGGGTGTTGTATGACCAGACGCGGGGCACGCTGGTCCAGTACCCGCAGGCCCGGGGCGGGGAATACATCCTGCCCGCCAGCGTGACCAACCTTGCCGACGGGTCGCTGGCCTATTGCCGGAACCTGGAACGCGTCTATTTCCAAGGCAACGCCCCCCACTTGAGCTGGTCGTTCGAGGGTTCCAGCACCTTGACCTGCTATTTCCTGCCCGACACAAAGGGTTGGGGGGCGACATACGGTGGGCGCCCGACGGCACTATGGCTGCCGGAAGCGCAGGCGGAGGGGCTGGGAGTTGCCGACGGCCTGTTCGGATTTACCCTGCAGTGGGCGCCGGGAAGACCGGTCGTGGTGGAGGCGTGCACCAACCTGATCGAGGCGCATTGGATTCCGGTTGCAACCAACACGCCCGCGGCAGACGGAACCGTTGCCTTTGCCGATGCGGAATTGACGAATCACCCGGGGTGCTTTTACCGGACGCAGCCTGTTCCCTGAAACCCAATGTCCTGGAGGGGGGGGCTCAAGCCTCAAAAAGGCCAAAAAGGCTCAAAAAAGGCACTTTCGCGGCGTTTTTCCGCCGCGGCAGGCATGAGCCGCGAGCAAGCGCATGGGGGCGCCTAGGACTTCTTTTTGCGGGGCGGGAGGTTGCGGGCGCGGCGGATGGACCCCGGGCCGTGCGCCTGCCGGATCCGGTCGACGGTCGTTTCGAGTTTTTCCTTTTTAGAACGTGTCTCGACGGGGAGGTCGAAGAGATCGAGTTGCTGCTCGGTGTCGTGCGCGATCAGGCCTGTGACGCCAAAGCCGATGAGGCGCACGGGCTGTTCGAGGACGACATCGCGGAAAAGGGCCTGGGCGAGGGCTTGGAGATCCTCCTCGATGCGCGTGGGGCGCGGGAAGGGGCGCTGGCGGGTGAAGGTTTCGAAATCCTTCCAGCGGAGCTTGAGGCGGCCGCCGGTGGCGAGGCGGCCGTCGGCGCGCAGGCGCCGGGCGACGTCCTCGACGAGTTCAAAAAGGGTATTGTCGAGGGTGGCGCGGGATTTCTCGTCGTGGAGGTAGGTATGTTCGCGGGAGATGGTTTTCTCGCGGATATCGAGTTCGATTTCGCGGGGATCCTCGCCGCAGGCCAGGGCGCGGAAATGGGCGGCGCTGTGGGGGCCGACGACGCTTTGGAGGAGGGTGAGCGGGGCGTCCTGGACGTCGCCGATGGTATGGAGCGCGGCGCGGTCGAAGGCCTGGCGGGTGACCTTGCCGACGCCCCAGAGGCGGGTGACGGGCAGGGGGCGCAGGAAGGCGATGATGGCCTTGGAGTCGAAGGGCAGGACGGTGAGGCCGTCGGGCTTTTGGTATTCCGAGCCCAGCTTGGCGAGGAATTTGTTGGGGGCGACGCCGACGGAGCAGGTCAGGGCGAGTTCATGGAGGATGTCGTCCTTGATGCGGCGGGCGATTTCCGCGCCGGAGCCGTAGAGGCGCTGGGAGCCGGTGACGTCGAGGAAGGCTTCGTCGATGGAGAGGCTTTCGACGAAGGGCGTGTAGCGGTTGAAGATGGCGAAGACCTGGGCGGAGACCATTTCGTAGCGGGGCATGTCGGGGGGGACGAAGATGGCGTGGGGGCAGCGCTGGCCGGCCTCGCGCGAGGGCATGGCGGAGTGGATGCCGAAGACGCGGGCTTCGTAGGAGGCGGTGGAGACCACGCCGCGCTGGTCGGGCGGGGCGCCGACGACGACGGGCTTGCCGCGGTAGTCGGGGTGGTCGCGCTGCTCGACGGCGGCGAAGAACGCATCCATGTCCACATGGAGGAAGACGCGCGCCGGGAGCGGGGTGCCGGGCCTGGCCGTCGCCGGGGTCACCACACCACCGGCTCGTTGGCTTCGGTGTGTTCGGGGATGGGCCGGCTGGGCAGGTTGACGCGCGGGGCCAGGGCGGGCGGGGCGGCCGGGGGTGCGGGTTCAGCCGCGGGTTTGACGGCAGGCCGGGGTTCCGGCTTGGCGGCGGGGCTCTTTTCGGACCTGGGTTTGGCGCGCGGTTCCGGCGGCGGGGCGGGAGGCGGAACGGTGTCCACGGCGGGTTCCGCCGGCGCAGTTGGTTCGGGCGGGGGGGCCAGCGCCGGGGCGGGCGCCGGGGCGGAGGCCGGAACGGCGGTCGGAGCCGCAACCACCGGGGGCATGTCGCCGAGATCAAGCGCAAGCCAGGGCACGCCATCGATGGGCAGCGAACCTTTAACCAGCTTGGCGCCCACCAGGAGTTTTTGCGGATTGCCCAGGAGCGCGAGCGGCACGCGCAGGGAGATTTCGTTTTCCGGCCCGGGCACGATTTCCACGGTCGCCGGGACCGGCGTGTCGAGATCCAGCACGGCCAGGTCGCCCGCGGGCTCCGCCTTGATTTCAATCTTGGGCATGTCGCCGAAGCGGGTGTCGGCGCGATAGCCGAAAAGCCGGACGGAAAGCGCGACGGGAGGCGCCACCGGCTGGCGGAAGCGGAAGGTCAGCGTCAGGTTCTGGCCGTCGCCGGAGAGGGTGCGGTGGACGAAATCGTTGTCGAACCCGTCGAGGGATTCGATTTCGGCGGCATTCTGGCCGGCGATTTCGTTCCAGGAATCCGCCTCATCGGCAAGGTCACGGAACAAGTCCGGATTGGGGCGGAACTGGGTGTCGTCGGTTTCGTCCCGGTCGATGGAACCGGAACCGCGGGGCAGGGCGGGGTCGGGCAGCTGGTTGAACAGTTCCGTCTTGCGGATGAAGGGCTGCAGGTAGGCGGAGGACGGCAGGAACTGGGAATGGTGGCGGCGGATGGCAGCCAGCTTGTTGGAGACCTGGAAGGGGGCGAGGGCATATTCGAGCCATTTGCCGGTATCGGCCAGGAACGGCGGGGGCACGGCGGGACGGTCGGGCTGGTAGCCGCGCGTTTCCGGCCATTGGGTGAAGTGCACGGGACCGGCCAGGATGGCGGGTTCGATGCCTTCCTCGGCCAGATTCCACAGGGCGACGCGTGCAAACAGG
The DNA here is from genome assembly GCA_964567795.1 of uncultured Verrucomicrobiota bacterium. Taxonomy (GTDB): domain Bacteria; phylum Verrucomicrobiota; class Kiritimatiellia; order CAIQIC01; family Lenti-01; genus Lenti-01. Next base: position 2,233 of record CAZMOR010000050.1, on the reverse strand, counting down.
TAGAGGGCGCGGTGGTCGATATTATGATCCGCGGGATGCGGCACCAGGATGTGGGTGGGTTCGAAATCGCGGATGACATCGGCGAGGTCGTCGAGGATGTCTTCGCCGGCATAGGCGGAGCCGGGCGTGAGCGCGGAGTCGTAGGGAACGGAGTTGGCGCGCGTCAGCGGCGAGCGGTAGGGCGGCACGGTGCGCCAATGGTGGTCCCAGATGTCCAGCGTGCCGGAATCGGGATAGCCGAGGAACACCACGTCGTTGGTGGACAGCCCAAGCTGGGTGACGGCGGCGAGGGCCTCGTTCTGGCGGCGCAGGCCGGAAGCCTGGGCGGAAGCGGGCAGGAGGGCCGGATGGCGGCGCGTGAAGAGGGCGGCGATTTCGTTGTTGTCGCCCATGGTGAAGAAGCAGACGCGGACGGGCAGATCGAGGCCGAGGGCCTCCTGGATGAGGCCGCCGGCGGCGAGGGTTTCGTCGTCGGGATGCGGGGCGAGCACGAGGAGGCGTTCGTCATCGCCGAGGAGCAGCGGTTCGGTGGCGCGGGCGGGCGTTGCGATGGCGGCCAGTCCGGCGGCGAGGGCGAGGGCCAGGATGACGGGCCGGGCCGGCATGGTCAGGCGCCTCCGGTCTTGGTTTTCAGGAAGGCGAAATAGACGGCGCCGAGCAGGAGCAGGAAGGAAACCGCATGGTTCCAGCGGAGTTTTTCGCCGAGGATGGAGATGGCGAAGAGCGAAAAGACCACGAGGGAAATGACCTCCTGGATGACTTTCAACTGCGTGGCGGAGAAGGAGGAATAGCCGATGCGGTTGGCCGGCACCTGGAAGCAGTATTCGAAGAACGCGATGCCCCAACTGATCAGGATGACCGCCAGCATGGGCCACTTGGAACCCCGCAGGAACTTCAGGTGGCCGTACCAGGCGAGCGTCATGAAGAAGTTTGAAATGGTCAGCAGAATGACGGTTTTCATAGAAAATCGGGCACTTTCATCCTACGGGAAGGGCGGGGCGGTGCAAAGTCAAAAGAAGGCCAAAGATTCCTGTTGCGCCAACGGGGCGGGTAGGCTACTGTTTGCCGACTTTTGCATGGACGAAAGCGACGACCCCATCGTCTAGAGGTCTAGGACACCAGGTTTTCATCCTGGTAACACGGGTTCGATTCCCGTTGGGGTCGCCAACTGGATCCATTTGGAAGCGTAAGGAGATAGCACCATGTCCCGCAATGCGAGAAACAACGATACGACCCGCCCGCGCAAGAGCGGCGCGGCGAAAAACCGCCGTCTGCTGGAGCACCGCCGCCGCCTGGTGGCGCTGGGCGTCGATGAGAAGCAGGTCATGCAGATGGATCACGAACGGATCCGCCTGCTGATTGCCAAGCCGAACCTGATCAAGCGCTACGTGTAAGCAGCCGCGGTCCGGTTGCCAGAGCCGTTCGGTCCCCGCGGGGGGCCGGGCGGCTTTTTCTGTTCTCCCGTCACCGGCGCATTTGCCCCCCTGCGGGGGCGCGCGGCTCAGGGTTGCGCGGCGGGGGCGGTTTGGCGCAGCCATTGGCGGGGCGGCCGGCCGACGGCATCCAGGAAGACGCGATAGAACTGGGCGTAGCTGCCGAAACCGGCATCGAGGGCATGCTGCAGGAGGCGGATGCCGGGACGGGCATGCAGGCGCCGGAAAAAATCCTGCAGGCGGAGCCGGTTGCGGTAGTCGGGAATGGTCAGCCCGGTCTGCTGGCGGAACAGATCGCTGAGATACCAGGGCGAGAGGTGCACCTGGCGGGCCAGCTGGGCCTGCGTCAGGTCCTGGTCCGGATCGGCCAGCAGCGCGAGGACCGCGGCCAGCTTGGGGTGGAACGTGGTGCAATCGGCCACGGGTTCGGCGGCGAGGAATTCATCCCAGAGAGCAAAAAGCGCAAAGTCGAGGCCGCGGTTGAAGGCATCGGGGCGGTGGCGGGCCGCGGTGGCATCCAGCAGGCCGTCGAGCCGCTGAAGGGCCGGGGCGGACAGGCGGCGGCAGAAGGGGGCGGCGGGATCGGCAGGGGGGGGCGTATCGCCGCGGCGCGCCCGGCGCAGGCGCGCCAGGGCGGGCGGCTGCCATTCCACGATCCAGAGCCGCATGTCGGCCGACCAGTCTGACGGGACATGGCGCTGGCCGGGCCAGAGCCAGAGCAGGTGCCCCGGCAGGAGGGGGTAGCGCCGGTTTTCCAGCAGGACCTGGCCCGAGCCGCGCAGGACCAGATTGATCTCCAG
>CAZMOR010000049.1:0-14387 GCA_964567795.1 uncultured Verrucomicrobiota bacterium | reverse complement strand
TTCTTCAGTTTCGGCACGAACGACCTGACCCAGATGACGTTCGGCTTCAGCCGCGACGACATCGGCTCCTTCCTGCCCGACTACCTGGACAAGAAGATCATGCCGGTCGATCCGTTCCTGTCGCTGGACACCAAGGGCGTCGGCCAGCTGGTGGAGATGGCGGTCAAGAAGGGCCGCACGACCCGGCCCGAGCTCAAGTGCGGCATCTGCGGCGAACACGGCGGCGATCCGGCCTCCGTCAAGTTCTGCTGCAAGGCCGGCCTGAACTACGTGAGCTGCTCGCCGTACCGCGTGCCGATCGCCCGGCTGGCGGCGGCCCAGGCGGCCTTGGGCAAGTAGGTTCAACGGCCGTTTTCCGAGGAAAACGACCCGCATCCGCCCCCGGTTTTCCGGGGGCGGATTTTTTTGTTTTTCCGCGGCCAAGGTTTGTTTGATTTCAGCGCCGGATTTGGTACGGTGGGCAGCATGAAAAGGAGCAGAATCGAGGCCGGAATTTTCGCCGCGGCGGCGCTGGCGTGCCTCGTTCTGTGGGGCACGGGCTGCACCCGCAATCCGGACGGCCGTGATGCGCGCGACCGCAACCTGCGCCGGGCGCAGGCCGCGCGCGACGCGCAGGACATCGACGGTGCGGTGCGGTGGTATGAAAAGGCGCTGGCGCGCCGGCCGGATTCCGCGCGGGCGCATCGCGAGCTCGGCCTGATGTACGACAATTTCAAGCGGGATTACGTGCCGGCGATCTACCACTACGAACGCTACCTGGAACTGCGGCCGGAGGCCGCCGACCGCGCGGACGTGGAGGGCCAGATCGCGCATTGCCGCACGGCCTTCGCCGCGGAAATCGCCGCGGCGCCGGCGGAATTGAAGCGGGCGCTCGTCATGCGCGACGAACGCATCCGCGCGCTCGAACTGGAAGTTGCCACGCTGCGCACGCAAGCCGGCTCCGGGCCCGCGCCGGCGGCATCCGCCGCGCCGTCCGGGGCGGCGCCGGCCGCCGCCGCCGCACCGGCGGCGCAGGTCCACGTGGTGCAGGCTGGTGAAAGCCTGGGCGCGATTTCCACGCGCTATTACGGCACGCCAACCAAATGGCAGGCCATTTTCAACGCCAACCGAAGCCGGGTGCCGGATGCCAACAATCTGAAGGTCGGCACCCGGTTGGATATCCCGCCGCCATAAACAGGAGCTGTCAACATGGGAACCGATTTTTTCGATGACGATCTGGTCCGCGAGCGCGAGGCCGCACTGAAGATCAAGCTGGACGCCGAAAGCGGCGGCGGGCCGCGGGACGGGCATATTCCGTCCTCCCGCGACTTGCCGAACCGCCCGATCTCCGACCTGACGCTGACGCATCTGGCGCGCCACAAGCAGGAAGTCACGGAGCAGATGGTGGACAAGGCGCAGGAGCTGGACCGCCTGCGCGCGCGCCAGGAGGAGCTGGAGCGCGAGCGCCGTACGCTGGAAGAGATGCGCAAGAAGCAGGAGGCGTTCGACGCCGGCCGCCGCGAACTCAAGGGGCGCCTCAACGAAAGCCTGGTCCGCATGGAGAAGGATCAGTTGCAGGCCGAACGCCTGGTGCAGATGCTCGACGAGACCCGCCGCATGTTCAAGGACCGCCTGGATGAAGTGACGGCGTTGAACGAGGAGGAGTGGACCGACGAGAACCTCCTCGACGAACTGAACAAGGCGCTGGCGCTGCTCGAGAACGTGCGCTCCGACTACAACAAGGCCGTGGCGAAAATTGAAGCGGTCCATCCGCAGGCGCCCGCGGCCGCGACTCCGGTGCGGCCGCTGACTTTCGACTCCGCGCCGGGCATCGAAGTCGAGGGCGCGCAGGGGTTTGGCTACTGGCTGCGTTCGGGATTGGCCTTCACGCTGCCGCTGATGGTGCTGCTGGCGATCCTGTTCCTGTGCGGCATGATTTTCTACTACTGGTTCTGACATGGCTCTGCGGAAACACAGTGCGCTGGAACGGCGCTTGAAGGAGATCGAGCGCGAGAAGACCGAACTGCGCGCGCGGCTCCAGGAAGTGCGGCGCCGGACGGACGACTCGCCCGTGGCCGCACAACTGGCGGCGGAGCCGCGGTTGCGCGACGCCGCGGTGCCCGCGGGTTATCGCGGCGATCATCCGGCCCGGCGCCGGAACGAGCCGGCCGTGTTCGAAAGCGACGCCGCCGCGGCGCCGGAGGGCGAGATTTCGCTGGATTTCGAGCCGGCCCCCGACGGGCTGGACACCAAGCGCGTGGTGATGCCGCGGCTGCAGCGCACCGACTTGCTGCGGCCGGCAATTGGCGGCACGGCCAGTTCCGCCCGGTTGATGGAGCCGGAACATGACCGCTTTCGCAATTATTTCGGATCCGCCGGGCTCAAGCGCGTGCGCGAGGCGCGCCGGGAACCCGGCAGCCAGCGGGCCCGGACCGTTTTCATGGTCCTCATGGTGGCGACGCTGAGCTTCATCTTGTTCAAGATGATCACATGAGCGGGGCCCGGAACGATCTCCAGCGGGGAGTGGTGGAGACAAACTGGGGCGGGATTACCATCGAAGCCGATGCGCACGGGGTCGTGGCCTGCCACCTGCCTGAAGTGAAGCGCGATCCGGCACCGCTACGCGTGAAACGAATCCGGCTGCCGCGCCGGCCGCATCCAGGATTGCAGCAGGCCGTGGTTTGCGCGAAGGCCATGCTGGAAGGCCGAAAACCCCGCAAGAAAATCGAACTGTCCGCCGCGGCCTGGACCGGTGCCACGGAGTTCCAGCGCGCGATCTGGTCGGCCATGCGGCGGATTCCGCGCGGCCGGGCGGTGACCTATGCCGAGCTCGCACGCCAGGCCGGCCGGCCGAAGGCGGTCCGGGCCACGGGCGGCGCCTGCGGTGCCAATCCCCTGCCGTTGTTCGTGCCCTGCCACCGCGTGGTGGCGGCCGGTGGCCGGCTGGGCGGATTTTCGTCCGGACGGGCGTGGAAAATCCATTTGTTGTCCAGGGAAGGGATCGAGGCATGAAAGTGGCGGTGGCCTGCGGCGGAACCGGCGGGCATGTATTTCCCGGCTTGGCCACGGCGCGCGAACTGCTGCGCCGGGGCCACGAGGTAACCTTGTGGCTGACCGGCCGCGACACGGAGCAGTCGGCGCGCAAGGACTGGGACGGTCCGGTGGTGGAGGTGCCGGCGCGCGGCTTCCCGTCGGGAATTTCGTTCAAATCGTTCCAGACAGCCTGGAAACTGGTGCAGGCTGTGCGGCAATGCAGGCGGGCGATGCGCCGGAACTGGCCCGACGTGCTGCTGGCCATGGGGTCCTACGCTTCGGTGGGACCGTGCGGTGCGGCGCGGCTGCTGGGCGTGCCGATCGTCCTGCACGAAGCGAACGTGATTCCCGGCCGGGCCGTGCGCCTGTTTTCCGGCACGGCCGCAGCCGTGGCCGCGGGGTTCGAGGAAACCCGTTACCATCTGCGGAAAGCGAAACTGGCCGTGGTGGGAATTCCGCTGCGCGAGGAACTGACCGAGGCGGCGCGCGCTCTGCCGTTGCGTGATTCCGCGGTGCACACGCCGTTCCGCCTGCTGATCGTCGGCGGCAGCATGGGCGCCCACCGGTTGAATGAAGTGGCCGTGGAGGCCTTGGCCCGCTTGAAAAAGGAAGAACTGGCCTTTACGGTGACCCATTTGACCGGCCGGGACGATGAAATCGCGGTCCGGGCCGCGTATCAAGCCGCTGGCGTGGAAGCCGAAGTCATAGCCTTCACGAAATACATGGCGCCGCTGTATCACGCCGCCGACCTGGCCATCTGCCGGGCGGGGGCGTCGACCTGTGCGGAACTGGCCTATTTCGGGGTGCCGGCGCTGTTCGTGCCGTATCCCAGCGCCGCGATGGATCACCAGACGGCCAACGCGCGCGCGCTGGAAAAGCGCGGAACGGCGGACGTGGTGGACGAATCCGCGCTGACTCCGGAATGGCTCGAGGCCTACCTGGCGCAAACGCTGCGCAAGCCAGAACGGCTGGCGCGCCTGCGCGAGGCGGCGCACAAGGAAGGCGTGAAAGACGGCACGGCCGCCTTGGCGACGCTGGTGGAGCAGTGCGCGCGGAAGCCATGACGACGCAAGGCGGCAGCTGGCGCGATGACCTCCGGCGCCGGATCGGGACGCCGGGATCGCGCGTGCACCTGATGGGCGTAGGCGGCATCGGCATGGCCGGAGTGGCGCGGCTGCTGGCGGCGAAAGGCCTGAATGTGACCGGCTGCGACGGCGGTACGCCGCGCACCATGGCCTGGTTGCAATCCTGCGGCATTCCGGCGAAGACCGGCCATGATCCCCGGCATTTGGAAGGCGTCGAATGGGCCGTATTCAGTCCCGCGCTGCAACCGGGACATCCGGAGCGGGACGCGGCGGAGAAACGGGGGATTCCACTTTATCGCCGCGGGCAGGTGCTGCCGGTGCTGGCGGAATCGTGGAAAACCGTGGCGGTATCCGGCACGCACGGTAAAACAACGACTTCATCCATGGTGGCCCACATCCTGCGGCGTTGCGGGGTGGACGCCTCATGGTGCATCGGCGGCGAACTGCCGCCGGACGGCGCCCCGGCGGGCGCGGGAACATCGCCGTGGCTGGTGATCGAGGCCGACGAAAGCGACGGCACGCTGGCGCATTACGCGCCGGAAATCGCGGTGATCACAAACATCGAATTCGACCACATGGAGCACTTCGACTCGAAAGAAGCGATGGTCGAGTGCTTCCGGGCCTTCGCGCGCCAGGCGAAGGGCCTGGTGTATTGCCTGGAAGATCCCGAAGCAACGCGGCTCGGGGGTATGCTAAAGGGAATATCCTATGGGTTTTCGGAAAAGGCGGATTTCCGGGCGGAGGGGGTGCAGGCGGGTCCGGCCGGGACGAAGTTCACGGTGGTGGCTCCGGCTGGCCGGCGGAACGAATTGTTTCTGCCTTTGCCCGGCCGCCACAACGTCCTGAACGCCTTGGCCGCGCTGGCGGCCACCGAACGCTGCGGAATCGCGCTGGCCGCCGCTTGCGCAGCTTTAGCGGGTTTTTCGCTGCCCAAGCGGCGCTTCGAACCGGTGGCCGAGGCGCGGGGCATCCGGGTCATTGCCGACTATGCCCACCATCCCTCGGAGATCCGGGCGCTGATCGATGCCGCGAAACAGGCCGGCGCGGGGCGGATCTGGGCCGTGTTCCAGCCGCACCGCTACACGCGCACGCGGGCGCTGGGCGCGGATTTTCCGCCGGCGTTCGCCGGCGTGGCCGGCGTGATCCTGGCGCCGGTGTATGCCGCGAGCGAGCCGCCGCTGGAGGGGGGCACTTCGGAGGATCTGCTCAAGCACTTCTGGCGGCACGGCGGCGTGCCGGCCGAACTGGCGCAGAGTCTCGAAGAGGCGGCGGAATTCGTGGCGGCGCGCTGGAAGACGGGCGACTGGGTGCTCGTGGTCGGGGCGGGCGACGTCGAAGAAGTCGGGCCGATGTTGAAGAAACGGCTGGAGAACTAGTACCAATATCCGTTATGGTTCCGTTTGGGAGCACGGAACCATGAGGATATCTGCCACACGACTCAACCTGGGCTTTGCAATCGCCATTGGCTGGCTGACGGTTCCGGTCCAGGCCGGCAGCACGGTGATCGGCCACGCCTCGCTGGCAGCCGCCACGAATCCACCGGCGGCCATTTCCGCCAAGGTTGGCAAGCTGCGCTGGTTTTTCACGCACGCCTCGGTGGGGGGCAACCTGGTCACCGGCATGAACGTGCTGCATGCGGAGAATGGCACCCGGTATCCCCTGCAAATTTATGGATACGACGGCGACAGCAGCGACGGCGCCTATCACGGGGCCGTCGGCACGGCGGGTTCGGAAGGCGGCGCGGACTACCGGGCCGCGGCCGATCCGGCCAGCACGTCCAACGGGTTCGTGTATGAATGCATGCGGGGCAATCCGGATTGGTCGAACAAGCTGATCTGCTTCAGCAATTCCGTGGTGGCGTCGGGCTGGCGGTTTCCGAAAGTCAACGTGGTGATGGACAAGTTCTGCTGGATCGATCCCTACGCCGATCCGACGAATTATTGCACCATGATGTCCAACCTGGAGGCGCGGTATCCGCAGACCTTGTTCGTGTACATGACGATGCCGCTGACGACGGAGACGGCGGGCTCGGACAACGACGCACGCAACGATTTCAACCGCTATGTCCGCAGTTTCTGCGAGACGGGCGGCCGGTGGCTACTAGACCTGGCGGACATCGAAGCCTGGTCGGAGGCCGGGGTTCAGCAGACCTATATTTCGGACGGGGTGACGAACCAGCGGATGGTGTCTGCCTATGCCGTCGGGGCGGGCGGGGGGGATTACCACCTGAACGCCACCGGCCGGCGACGGGGCGCGCTGGGCTGGAACGCCCTGGCGCAGGCCTTGTTCCAAGCGGACCGGGACATGGATGGAGTCCATGACGGCGACGAACTGATTGCCGGAACCGCGCCGGCAAATTCCAGCGACAACCTGCGATTGATGCTCGATCCGGCGACCAGTCCGACCCAGCAGGTCGTGCGCTGGAGCGGCGCTACGAACCGGTGGTATTCGATTCAAGAAGCCACCTCCATGGTGGCGGGCACGGTGTGGAGCAACCGGGTGACGAATTTGCCGGTGACCGGCGATCTCAACGTGCGCACCATCGCCGTGCCCAACACTTGGAGCATCCTCCGGCTGACGGTTCAGCAGTAACGCGGCCTAGTCGCGGCGGGAGCGGGCGTAGACGTCCCAGAGGGCGTCGCGGGCCGCCTTGGGATCGGGGCCGTAGGCAATGAGGCCATCCTCGTGGCCGGCCATGACCAGGACGGCGACCGGGGGCAGGGCGGCGGCGAGGCGCCCGACGGCGCGCGCCATTTCGGGTGTGCCGAAGGCGGCGTCGGCGGGGGTTTGCGGCGCGCCTTCCTTGAGCAACATCCGGAACATCACGCGGTTGTGGATATGGATGACGGCGTTGGCATCGGGCCGGGCGGCGTAGACGGCACCATGGCTCATGGATTCTGACGAAGCCGGGAGCGGCCCGCGGCAAACGACGCTGTTTTTAGCGATGTCGAACGAAAGGACCTCGCAGAAATGCGCGGCTTCGATGGGGAATTTCAGGCCGGTGCCGCTGCCGGTGATGACGAAGCGGGGCGTGCCGGCGACGCGCGCGCTGATGTTGCCGTAGCCGATGCCGTTGGGCAGGACGCCAATCAATTCCCACTCGTGCAGGTCGTCGCGGATGCGCATGAGGTCGTGCAGCCGGGGATGCGCGGGAGGCGGGGCGGCCTCGTGCGCGAACGAGAACTTGATATAGCCTTCGTCCCTATGGATGGAGGTCGGCATACAGTTTCCGGAGCCCCTCGCGCGAGGCGGGGGCGATGCCGCGTTCGGTGATGATGCCGGTGACGAGGCGGGCGGGCGTGACATCGAAGCCGTAATTCGCGGCGGGGGTTTTCTCGGGGCAGATGCGGACGGTCGCGGGCCGGTTGGCCTGGTCGTCCCAGCCGGTCATGAAGCGCACTTCCTCGGAGCCGCGCTCCTCGATGGGGATGTCGCGCACGCCGTCGGTGATGTCCCAATCGATGGTGGACGACGGCAGGACGGGATAGAAGGGGATGTGGTTGTCGCGGGCGGCGAGCGCCTTGAGGTAGGTGCCGATCTTGTTGGCGACATCGCCCGCGGCGGTGGTGCGGTCGGAGCCGACGAAGACGATATCCACCTGGCCGTGCTGCATGAGGTGGCCGCCGGCATTGTCGGGGATGAGGGTGTGGGGCACGCCGTGGTGGCCCAGTTCCCAGGTGGTGAGCGAGGCGCCCTGGTTGCGCGGGCGGGTTTCATCCACCCAGACGTGGACGGGGATGCCGGCATCGAACGCGGCGTAGACCGGCGAAAGCGCGGTGCCGTAATCCACGAACGCCAGCCAGCCGGCGTTGCAGTGGGTCAGGACGTTGACGGACCGGCCGTTCTTGCGGCCGGCGATTTCGCGCAGAAGCGGGAGGCCATGCTGGCCCATGCGGCGGCAGAAATCGGCGTCTTCGTCGGTGATTTCCTGCGCGACGTGGAAAGCCGTGGCGAGGCGGTCGGCAGGCGCCGCGCAGCCGGCGAGGGCCTTGAGCATGCGGGCGACAGCCCATTCGAGGTTCTTGGCCGTGGGGCGGGTGGCATGGAGCGCGGCGGCCTCGGCCTGCAGGTTTTCGGTGAAACCGGGCTTGGCGGCGTACTGGCGGACGGCGAGATAGATGCCCCAGGCCGCGGCCGCGCCGATGAGGCCGGCGCCGCGCAGGTGCATTTTGCGGATGGCGTGGCACATTTCCGCCGGGGTGCGCAGGTCCATGAAGGCGAACTGGTGGGGCAGGAGGGCCTGGTCGATGATGCGGACGCAGTCGGGGCCTTCGGGCCAGATGGTGCGGTAGTGCTTGCCGTCGACGTTCATGGGTACGTTTTCGCCGAAAACAGGGCCAGCGTCAAGCCGTTGGCGCGCTCGGTTATGTTGTTCGATAGAATAGACATATATACATATGTCTATATGTATGGTTAGGATACGGCCGGCGGAATCGGCGTTGAAAGGCGGGGGGCGGGGGCGTAAAGTGGGGCGCAAGTTTTCCACACCATGGAAAATTGTTTTCCACAGTGTGGAAAAATCCGGCAACGTTTTTCCATTGTGTGGAAAAATGGCCGAAAGTTTTTCCATTGTATGGAAAAACGGCGAAAACTTTTTCCATTGTGTGGAAAACTTTTGGAGCAGGACGTCATGAGCGGCAAGAAGAAGTTCAAGAAGGTGGCGGTGATGATGGGCGGGCCGTCGTCGGAGCGGGCGGTTTCGCTGCGGTCGGGGGCGGCGGTGGCGAAGGCGCTGCGGGCGCGGGGCTACGAGGTTTTCGAGGTCATCGTGGGCGAGGACAGCTCGTTTGCGGTGCCGGCGGGGACGGAGGTGGCGTTCGTGGCGATGCACGGGCGGTTCGGCGAGGACGGGACGATCCAGGGGCTGCTGCGGCAGCAGGGCGTGCCGCACACGGGGTCGAGTCCGGAGGCGAGCGCGCGGGCGTTCGACAAGTACCAGAGCAAGGCGGCGATGGTGCAGGCAGGGATTCCGACGCCGAAACACGAGTTTCTGCGCAAGGGGCAGAAACGGACGCTGCCGCTGCCGGTGGTGGTGAAGCCGGTGCGGCAGGGGTCGAGCGTGGGGGTGTCGCGGGTGTTCCGTGAGGAGGACTGGGCGGCGGCGCTGGAGCTGGCGCTGGGGCTCGACGAGATCGCGCTGGTGGAGGAGTTCATTCCGGGGCGCGAATTGACGGTGGGCGTGGTGGGCGGCGAGGTGCTGCCGGTGATCGAGATCATCGCGCCGGACGGGAATTTCGATTACCACGCGAAGTACACGCCGGGAGTCTCGCAGCACGTGATTCCGGCGCCGATCCCGGTGGCGGTGGCGCAGAAATGCCGCGCGGCGGCGCTGGCGATGTTCCGGGCGCTGGGGTGCCGCGGCATGGGCCGGGTGGACATTCGCCTGCGGCCGGACGGCGAGATTTTCGTGCTGGAGCTCAACAACATCCCGGGCCTGACGGAGGTCAGCCTGCTGCCGGACGCGGCGCGAGCCCACGGCTGGAGTTTCCCCGAACTTTGCGAAAAGATCCTGGATATGGTATAATCCGCCGACAATCCAGGAGGCAAAGATGAAAGTACTGAGAGTATTGGCGAATCCCAAGGCGGTGGAGCAGTCGGCCAGCTTGAAGGTCGAGCAGGCCTTCACGGCCGCGCTGAAGGCGAAGCATCCCGACGCGCAGGTGGTGACGATCGACGTCTACAAGGACGAAATCCCGCTGCTGGACGCGAAGCTGCTGCCGGCGTTTTTCGGGGCGCCCCCGGCGGACGCGGAGACGGAGCGCAAGCGCGCGCGCCAGAAGGCGATCCTGGACCAGTTCCTGGCGGCGGACCTGCTGGTGATCGCGACGCCGATGTGGAATTTCAACGCGCCGCCGATGCTCAAGGCGTTCATCGACACGATCCTGGTGGCGGGGAAGACCTTCAAGTACACGGCCGCGGGCCCGGTGGGGCTGGTGGCGGGCAAGAAGGCGGTGGTGTGCCTCGCCAGCGGCGGGGTGTACGAGGGCGCGCTGGCGGCCTACGACACGCCGACGCCGATGCTGAAGACGCAGCTCGGGTTCATTGGCCTGACGGACGTGACGGTGCTGCGCGCGGCCGGGCAGGGCGCGGGCGGCGAGAAAGCTGCGGCCAGCACGGCGGCGGCGGTCGAGCAGGCCAAGGCCGCGGCGGCGAAGTTCTAAACAGCCGCCGGGGTCAACGCCCCCGGCTACAACAAAACAGAAGCATGAAAGCGCCGCGCCCCGGGAGGGACGCGGCGCTTCCGTTTGCGGCTGAAGCCGCGATATCCTACTTCTTCGAGGCCACTTCGATGGCGACGGCGACGGCGACGGTGGCGCCGACCATCGGGTTGTTGCCCATGCCGATGAGGCCCATCATTTCGACGTGCGCGGGCACCGAGGAGGAGCCGGCGAACTGGGCGTCGGAATGCATGCGGCCCATGGTGTCGGTCATGCCGTAGGAGGCGGGGCCGGCGGCCATGTTGTCCGGGTGCAGGGTGCGGCCGGTGCCGCCGCCGGAGGCAACGGAGAAGTACTTCTTGCCCTTTTCGACGCATTCCTTCTTGTAGGTGCCGGCGACGGGGTGCTGGAAGCGGGTGGGGTTGGTGGAGTTGCCGGTGATGGACACATCCACGCCTTCCTGCCACATGATCGCCACGCCTTCGCGGACGTCATCGGCGCCGTAGCAGCGGACCTTGGCCTTTTCGCCGGCCGAGAAGGGGATTTCCTTCACGATGGCGAGCTTGCCGGAGGCGTAGTCGAACTGCGTCTGGACGTAGGTGAAGCCGTTGATGCGGCTGATGATGTAGGCGGCGTCCTTGCCGAGGCCGTTGAGGCAGACCTTGAGGGGCTGCTGGCGGACCTTGTTGGCGCTTTTGGCGATGCCGATGGCGCCTTCGGCGGCGGCGAAGCTCTCGTGCCCGGCGAGGAAGCAGAAGCACTTGGTTTCTTCGCGCAGGAGCATCGCGGCGAGGTTGCCGTGGCCGAGGCCGACCTTGCGGTCGTCGGCGACGGAGCCGGGGATGCAGAAGGCCTGGAGGCCTTCGCCGATGGCTTCGGCGGCGTCCGCGGCCTTGGTACAGCCCTTCTTGATCGCGATGGCGGCGCCGACCACGTAGGCCCAGGCGGCGTTTTCGAAGCAGATGTTCTGGATCTCCTTCGTGATGGCATAGGCGTCGACGCCCTTGGCGGCGCAGACCTTCTGGGCGTCTTGCACAGTGGCCATGCCATATTTCTTGAGGGCGGCCTCGATCTGGGGGATGCGGCGGCCGTAGGATTCGAACAGTTCTTTGTCAGCCATGGGTGGTTCCTCCTACTCGTGGCGGGGGTTGATGGTCTTGACGGCGTCGGCGATGCGGCCATAGCGGCCGGTCGCCTTCTTGAGGGCTTCGGCGGGGTCCAGGCCCTTGCCGATGTTCTCCATCATCACGCCGAGGCGGACGAATTCGTAGCCGATGATTTCATCGTTGGCATCGAGGCCGATCTTGGTGACGTAGCCCTCGGCCATTTCGAGATAGCGCGGGCCCTTGGCGACGGTGCTGTACATCGTGCCGATCTGGGAGCGGAGGCCCTTGCCGAGGTCCTCGAGGCCGGCGCCGATGGGCAGGCCGCCCTCGGAGAAGGCGCTCTGGGTGCGGCCGTAGGCGATCTGCAGGAAGAGTTCGCGCATGGCGGTGTTGATGGCGTCGCACACGAGGTCGGTGTTGAGGGCCTCGAGGATGGTCTTGCCGGAGAGCACTTCGGCGGCCATGGCGGCGGAGTGGGTCATGCCGGAGCAGCCGATGGTTTCCACCAGGGCTTCCTGGATGACGCCGTCCTTGACGTTCAGGGTGAGCTTGCAGGCGCCCTGCTGGGGGGCGCACCAGCCCACGCCGTGGGTGAGGCCGGAGATGTCTTCGATCTTCTTGGCCTGGACCCATTTCCCCTCCTCGGGGATGGGCGCGGGACCGTGGTCGCGCAGCTTTTTCACGCAGCACATATGCTGCACTTCATGGGAATAGATCATGCGTTTGTCCTTGGTTGCTTGTTTTTAGAGGGGTTCCAAAATCGCGGGGACTTTACGCAAAGAGGCGAAACGGTTCAATCCGGAAAAACGGGTGTGAAAAAAGGTTTTTCAGCGGGGACGGGTGTGGCATAGTGCGGGCTTGCCTGTGGCAGGCCCCGAGGAAGACAAGTGGCATTCGGACGATCAGAGGAAAAGCGGCGCAACCGGTCGCACGACAGCGTGCTGAAGGCGACGGTGCGCACGGTGGAGCGCCGGCGCGCGGCCCGGCGGCGCGCCGGGGGCGTGCTGGCGGTGCTGCTGGGCATCGCCGCGGCGGGCGCCGGTCTCTGGTGGGGCGGGCGCGCGGCGTGGCGGGGGCTGTTCACGGAAAACGATTTCTTCCAGATCCGGCAGATCGAAGTCACCACGGACGGGGCGCTGGGCGCCGCGGACATCCGGGACTATGCGCAGGTGCACGAAGGGCAGAACCTGTTTGCGGTGCATCCGGCAGGCATCCGGGCGGCCCTGCTGGGCGTGCCGGTGATCGCCGGGGCGCAGGTGGGCCGGCGGCTGCCGGACACGCTGATCATCGAAGTCGCCGAGCGCGTGGCCGTGGCGCGGCTGGGCCGGCCGGGGGCGGGCAGTCCGCTGGCGGTGGACGCCACCGGGCACGTGCTGGGGCCGAGTTCGGTCCGGGCGAGCCTGCCCGTGATCCTGAACGTGCGCGACAAAGGCCTGCGTCCGGGCGACGTCGTGCAGGATCCGATGCTGAAGGAGGCCCTGCAGGTGCTGGAGATCTGCAATTTTGTCGCGATGCGGCAGGAACTGGTGGTGGCCACGGTGGACGTGGCCAGCGACGAACAGCTCGAGGTGGGGCTGACCACCGGCGAGACGGTGCTGTTGTCGCGCACGCACCTGCGCGAGAAGCTGGACCAGTTGCGCGCGATGCGCATCGAAGCCCGCAAGCGCGGGCTGGGACTTGCGGTGTACGACATGACCGTGGACCGGAACTTCGTGGGGCGCCCGGCCGCCGCGGCCGCGGCGCCGGCCGCGGAGAATTGACCGGGCGGGCCGCGGGCGGAACCATCGGCGGACCGGAAAGGAAAGACGGAAGATGAACATGGAGCCTATCGTCGCGCTGGAAATCGGCACGAGCCGGGTGCGGGTATTCGTCGGGGAGGCCCGCGAGGACGGGGCGCTGATGATCACCGCGGTGGGCGACAGCGCCAGCAGCGGCATGCGCAAGGGGGAGATTTTCCATTTCGACAGCGTCTATGCGTGCGTGGAGACGGCGCTGCGCCAGGCCGAGGAGGCCGGCAAGCTCACGATCAACGAGGTCTACCTGGCCCTGTCGGGCTCGCAGATCGAAGCGCTGCCGAACCGCGCGGAGATCCCGGTGGACGGCGAAATCGCGCCGGAGGACGTCGCGCGGGTGCTGCAGATGGCCAAGGAGGCGACGCTGCCGGCGGACCGGGAGGTCCTGCATAGCATTTTCGGCCAGTACAGCGTGGACGGCCTGCGGGGCGTGACGCCCGTGGGGCTGGTGGGCAAGAACCTGGCGGCGGATGTCCTGATCGTGCATGGCGTGCATTCGCGCATGGTGAACCTGGTGCGGGTCATCAAGGCCCTGAAGCTGGAGATGGTGGAGCCGTTGTTCAGCGGGCTGTGCTCGGCGCAGGCTGCGCTGTCGGCGGAGCAGAAGCTGCAGGGCGCGCTGCTGATCGACCTGGGCGGCGGCAAGACCGACTACGTGGTGTATGCGCAGGCGAAGATCGCGGATGCGGGCGTGATCGGCGTGGGCGGCGACCACGTGACCAACGACATTGCACGGGCCTTCCGGCTGTCGACGACGGATGCCGAAGCGCTGAAGCTGCAGCAGGGCGACGCCATGGTGAGCGGGGCGGGCCGCACGCGGCGCCTGCCCCTGCCGACGGCCGCCGGGGAGGCTCCGCGCACCGCCAAGTTGTCGGACCTGCAGACCATCGTCCACCTGCGCATGGAGGAGACGTTTGGGCTGATCCGCGAGCGGCTGAAGGAGCAGAAACTGCTGTCCTTCCTCGGTGGCGGCGTGGTGCTGACGGGCGGTGGCGCCCACCTGAAGAACGTGGCGCAGCTCGCGGAAAAAGTGTTCGGGTTGCCCTGCGAGATCGGCGTGCCCCGCAATGCGAGCGGGTTGACGGCCAACCTGGCCGTGCCGGAATACGCCACCGGCGTGGGCGCCGTGCTGCACGGCTACCGCAGCGTGCGGGCCCAGGCGGAACAGACCCGCAGCGTCTGGAAAAAAATCGGCCAGTGGTTTGGCGTGGAGTGAGCGGAGGAACGGCGGCC
>CAZMOR010000048.1:0-6861 GCA_964567795.1 uncultured Verrucomicrobiota bacterium | reverse complement strand
CTGCTCGAACCTCTTCCACAACGAGCTCCAGCCCCAGCTGGCCAAGAAAATCTCCGGGCTTGCGCTCGGCGGCAAGGTCTTCTTCTGCAATTCCGGCGCCGAGGCCAACGAATGCCTCTTCAAGCTCGCCCGGAAGTGGGGCTCCATGGACGGCCGGTACGAGATCATCACCATGAAGAACTCGTTCCACGGCCGGACGCTGGCGACCATGACGGCCACCGGCCAGACCAAGTACCAGAAGGGCTTCGAACCCCTCATGCCCGGCTTCGCCTACGCCGAATTCAACAATCTGGATTCCGTCAAGGCCGCCCTCACCCCCGCGACGGTCGCCGTCCTGTGCGAAGCCGTCCAGGGCGAAGGCGGCATCGTCCCCGCCACGCCGGAATTCATGGCCGGCCTGCGGGCGTTGTGCGACGAAAAGAAAATCCTGCTCTTCTTCGACGAAGTCCAGGCCGGCATCGGCCGGACGGGCAAATGGTTCGGCTTCCAGAACTACAACATCCGGCCCGACGGCTTCTCCATGGCCAAGGCCCTCGGCGGCGGCTTCCCCATCGGCGCGGCCGCGGTCACGCCCGAGCTGTCCAACGTCTTTCAGCCCGGCAACCACGCCAGCACCTTCGGCGGCACGCCGCTGGCCTGCGCCGCCGCACTCGCCACGCTCGACGCCATCGAGCGGGAACACCTGCTCGACAACGCCGTGAAGATGGGCGCGCGGTTCATGGACGGGCTGAAACAGCTCGCGCCCAAGCACGCTTGCATCCAGGCGGTCCGGGGCGTCGGCCTCATGATCGGCCTCGTGCTGAACATCCCCGCCAAGCCCGTCGAGGCCAAGCTGCGGGAAAACGGTCTGCTCTGCATCGCCACCGGCGACCACGTGCTGCGGTTCGTTCCGCCGCTCGTCGTCACCCCGGCCCAGATCGACCAGGCTCTCGCCATCCTCGACCGCTCGCTGTAGGTGGTGGTACCGGCCCCCCCGCCATGCAGGTTATTCCCCCGCCTGATCCCATCGCGACTTCCTCCACCCTGGCCGCATGGAAACGGATTCGGAACCGGCAATTCCGGATGCCCGAACTCGATCATTCAGAACACAACTCATGGACCAACCGGGACCGGCATCTTGATGAGCATCTTGCCGCCTACCGGCCGGAAGGCGTTTTCGAGTTGCAGTTCATCTCCTTTTTCCTTGGATTGTACGGAGCCTACCTGTGCCTGATGCGGGCCTGGGAGTGCGCGGCATTCATCGGTCTGCTCGTCCTCCTGAATGTGCTGGCGGCCCATTACGCCCGGCGTCCGGCTTGCCCCCATCGGGCGGCCCGCATCTTGTGCGCCGTGTATTTCAGTTCTGTGCACCATCCGGAAACCCGCCATGTAACCCGGCGGAATTTGCGGTTGCTGGTGTGGCCCGCGTTGCTCGTCGCCATTTTCCTGGCCATGGCGGTTTACGGTGCGAGGGGCAGGCCCCGGACGCCCATGGTGGACCCGCGTATTTTCGACCGGTCCGGATATTGGGACTACCTGCGCGAAAACAACTTCTTCCGCGACCCGCCGGCTCCCGCCCCGGCCCGGCCGCCCTAGTTCCCCCCATGCGGGGGCGCGCGGCTCATGGATTTTCCATAGTGTGGAAAACCGGCCGACAGGACATGAGCCGCGCTTCCCCGCATCCGGGCGGACTGCAAATCCCCTGCAATTTGATTGGCGTTCCGGCGCGGGGGGCTGGTAGGATTCCTGTTTTCGGCCGGAAAAGGGCCGGGAGGAGGTCGGTATGGACGAACTGTTGAACATTTTGAGGAAGAATGCGCGGACGAGCATCGAGGATATCGCCCGGATGACCAAGTCCACCCCGGCCGCCGTGGCGGCGCAAATCGACGAATACGAGCGGAACGGCACCATCCGCGGCTACCGCGCGCTGGTGAACGAGGACAACCTCAAGGAGGACAATGTCACCGCCGTGATCGAGGTCAAGGTGCAGCCGGAACGCGAAGGCGGCTTCGACCGCATCGCCCGGCGCATCAGCGGCTTCCCCGAAGTGGTGAACATGTACCTCATGTCGGGCAAGTACGACCTGCTGCTGTTCGTGGAGGGCAAGAACCTCCGCGCGGTGGCGTCGTTCGTCAGCGAACGGCTGGCGACGCTCGACGGCGTGCTGTCGACCGGCACACATTTCATGTTGAAATCCTACAAGCAGGACGGCGTGCTGATGGATGGCGAGAAAATCGACGACCGCCTCCAGATCAGCCCGTAGCCAGACAAGGATCCGGTTTTATGAGCAGCAAAAGCAGAGTGGCGGAGCACGTCCGGGTGCTCCCGTTTTCAGGCATCCGCAAGTTTTTCGACATCGTGGCGCAGCGCAAGGACGTGATCTCGCTCGGCGTGGGCGAGCCGGACTTCGACACGCCCTGGACCGTCCGCGAGGCGGCCGTGTTCTCCCTGGAGCGCGGGGCGACGCACTACACCTCCAACCGCGGCGATCCCGGGCTGCGCAAGGCGATTTGCCGCTACGTGGCCCGCCAGTTCGGCGCGGAATACGACTGGGAGAAGGAAACCCTCGTCACGGTCGGCGTCAGCGAGGCCATCGACGTCGCCCTGCGCACGATCATCAACCCCGGCGATGAAGTGCTCTACCACGAGCCGTGCTTCGTGAGCTACCGGCCGAGCATCATCCTCGCCGGCGGCGTGCCCGTCTGCGTCGAGACGCGCCGCGAGGACCAGTTCCGCCTCACCCGCGCGATGCTGGAAAAGGCCGTCACGCCGAAGACGCGCGTGCTCATGCTCAACTTCCCCTGCAACCCCACCGGCGCCGTGCTGGGCAAGCAGGACGTGGAGGACATCTCCGACTTCTGCAAGAAGCACGACCTGCTGCTGCTGACGGACGAAATCTACGCCGAGCTGACCTACGATTCGAAGCATGTCAGCTTCGTGTCGGTGCCCGGCATGAAGGAGCGCACGATCTTCCTGCACGGCATGTCGAAGGCCTGGGCCATGACCGGCTTCCGCATCGGCTATGCCTGCGCCCCGGCGGAAATCTCTGAGAACATGATGAAGCTGCACCAGTACGCGATCATGAGCGCCCCGACCACCGGCCAGAAGGCCGCGGCGGAAGCCCTCGAGCGCGGCGATGCGGCCGTGGCCGAGATGGTGGCGGAGTACAACCGCCGCCGCAACTACCTCATCGCGGCGTTCAAGGACATGGGCATCTCCTGCCATACCCCGGCGGGCGCGTTCTACGCCTTCCCCTACATCGGCGACCTGGGCATCTCCGCCGAGGACTTCGCCATGCGCTTCCTCGAAGAGAAGGGCGTGGCCGTCGTCCCGGGCGACGCCTTCGGCAAGTGTGGCGCGGGCTTCCTGCGCTGCGCCTACGCCACCGGCATGGACAACATCCGCGAAGCCATGAAACGCATGGGCGAATTCGTCGCCACGGTGCGCGCCGAAAAGAAGAAATAGACGCGGTTCGCGTCTGGATCTGCCGCCCGCCGGCCCCGCCGGCGGGCTTTTTTCACGGCTGCCAGAGATACTGGCGGCGGGGAATCGACGCCGATGTCAGCAGCGACCGCAGGCTCGGCAGCGGCGCCCGCGCGCTGAACAGCATTTCGAAGAAGGATTGCTTGGTTTCGTAGGTAATCACGTAGAGGTCGTCTGTCCCCAGCAACTTGGCCGTGGTGTCAAAGGCCTCTTCCCAGTAACCGATCCCATCGATCAGCTTGTGCTTCAGGGCCTCGTCCGCCGTGAACAGCCGGCCGTCCGCCAGCGGCCGCACGTCCGACTTCTTGAGCGACCGGCCCTTGGCGACCAGCCCCACGAACCGGTCGTACATCGCGTCCACCGACTCCTGCAGCAGCGCCACCTGCTCCGGATCCACCGGATGGAAGGGGTTGAGCAGGTCCTTGTTCTTGCCGGATTTGATGGTGGTGTCCGTCACCCCGATTTTCTCGCTCAAGCCCTGGATGTTGAGCGTCTGCATGATCACGCCGATGGAGCCGATCAGGGCCGTCGGTTGGGCGATGATCTGGTCGGCCGGGATGGAAATATAATAGCCGCCCGAAGCCGCCAGGTCATGCACCAGCACAACCAGCTTCCGGTTCTCCCGGCTGTCCTTGAACAACATCAGTTCGCGATAGATCTCGTCGGCGGCGGTCACTTCGCCGCCGGGCGAATCCACTTCCAGGATGATCGCGGCGACGTCTTCGTCCTGCCGCGCGGCGCGGATCTGCCGCAGGCAGTCTTCGACGGGGTCCATGGTGCCCAGCCAGCCGCCGTCCAGTTCGCGCGTCAGGATGCCCGTGTACCAGATCCGGGCCACCTTGGTCGTGCCCGCCCCGTAGGAATGGGTTTCGGCGAATTGCGGGAATTCGTCCTCCCCCTCCCCGTCATGGGAAGGCGTGGCAACGGAGGATTCGGTCAGCACGCCGACGGCGGCCAGGTTGATCAGCAGGCTGACGCCCAGCACGACGGCCAGGAACAGAATCACAACCCAGAAAGGCCAGTGCCGGCAACGACGGGTGGCAGACATGTACATGTGGAAACCTCGCGTTTGTGCGGAATACCGTAGCATGGCGCACGGGACCGGGCAACGGTCAAAACCGGCCCTCCGGCGTTTTGCGCTTTTCACCGTCCGGGCCTTGTCTTAATGTGGGTCCCGTGGACGCCTTTATGGCGATCAAAAGGAGAATCTCAATGAGAACATTTGCCGCCCTGTGTGCCTTGTCGTTGTTGGTTGCCCCCGCGGCCCGGGCCGCCGAATCCGGTCCCGACGCCCCGGCGCCGGCCGATTCCGCCCCGCTTTCCTGCTTCAGCCTCGGCGCCCATATGTCCTACTGGAACATTCCCGACCTCGACAGCTTCGATATCGATGGCGCCATCGGCGGCGGCGTGGTCGGCCAGTTCCATCTGAACCAGTTCCTTGGCTTCGAACTCCGCCTCTCCGGGTATGCCACGGGCTATTCGGAGGATGTCTACATCGAGAACGAAGGCTGGTTCAACACCGACTTCACCATCGTCTCCATGCCGATGGAAGTGGGCCTGGTCGGTTTTCTGCCTTTGAACAACATGTTCTCCGTCTACGGCGGCCCCGGCGCCGGCTATTACCTGTTCGACGGCCAGTTCAGCAGCGAGCAGGGCCCCCGCGAAACCACCTACGACATCGAAATCAACGATGAAGGCGGCTTCTACCTGCTCGGCGGCGTGCGCGCGCAGCTGGTCCGCAATCTCGCCCTCTACGTCGAAGGCAAGTATACCTGGGTCGAAACCTCCGTGGAACAGGATGACGGTCTCCTGGAGGATCTCGGCATCCGCGGCCTGCACAAGGACCTGGACTTCAGCGGCCTGGCCATCAACGCCGGCATGCTCTTCACCTTCTAGGAACGGCCACATGATCAAGCACATCGTCGCCTGGCGCCTCAAGGAGTCCGCCCTGGGTAACGACAAGGCTACCAACGCCCGGCGGATGCAGGAAAAGCTCGAAGCCCTGCGCGGCCGCATCCCCGGCCTGCTCCGCCTCGAAGTCGGCCGGGATTTCTCCGCCACCGAAAACAGCTCCGACCTCGTCCTGGTGACGGAATTCGCCACGCGCGCGGATCTGGCCGCCTACCAGGTGCATCCCGAGCACAAGGCGGTGGGCACCTTCGTCCGCGAAGTCGTCGCCGAACGCCGGCTCGTTGACTACGAGACGACCTAGTCCCTCCGGCGGTCAGCCGGCCCGCCCCGTCAGCGGTACGAAACGCACCGGCAGCACCGGGCGGGTCTGGAAGCCGCCCTGCGCATCCTTGGTGATCAGCACCAGTTCCTGTGCCCCGGTCGCCTCGCCCACCGGAATCGCCATCCGACCGTCGGGCCGGAGTTGTTCCAGCAATGCCGGCGGCACCCGCCGCGCGGCGGCGGTCACGATGATCGCATCAAACGGCGCCTCCGTTTCCAGGCCCGCCCCGCCGTCGCCTTCATGCACCGTCACGTTGTTGAAACCCAGCCGTGCCAGGCGTTCCCGGCACGCCCGGGCCAGCGCGGGCACGATCTCGAGCGTATGCACTTCCCGCGCCAGCCGCGACAGCACCGCCGCCTGGTAGCCCGATCCCGCCCCCACCTCCAGCACCTTCGCGCGCGGCGCGAGCTCCAGCAGATCCGTCATCAATGCCACGATGTAGGGTTGCGAGATGGTCTGCCCGTGCCCGATCGGCAGCGGAATGTCCAGATAGGCCGAAACCCGCTCCTCCTCCGGCACGAATTCGTGGCGCGGCACCCCGGCCATGGCCCGCATTGTTTCCGCGCGGAAAGCCGGCAGCCCGGTGTAGAGGGAGGTGGCCTGCGCCTCCGCCGCGACCTCCTTCAGCAACCGCGCCAGCGCCGCATCCATGGCCACGCCCTTGCCGTCGGTTCGCCTATTTTTTCGGCGCCTGCAGCGCCTGCCCGGCGCCCAGGTCGGACAAACCGGCCTTTTCCAGATCCGTCCACAGCGTGCCCGGCCCCGCATGCAGGATGTTGATCTTCAGGTCGTCCCCGAGGTTCCCCGCAAAGGTCCAGAAGTTGTACGCCTCGGCATCGCCGAACGCCTTGACCTTCAGCTGCTGACCCTTCGCCTTTTCACCGTCCACCATCCGGACCACTTCGGCATCTGCGGAACCCAGCGTGGTGACTTTCTCCGCGTTCACGGCCGCGGTCTGCTTCTCGATCTCCGCCGCCTGCCGCAGCGTATCCGCCTGGATCTCCGCCACCTGCTTGTCCTGGTCCGCCTGCACCACGGCCTTGATCTTCTCCGTCTCCTGCGCGACCTGCTCGCGGCGCTGGCCGATCAGGCTCAGCTCCGTGTTCAGTTCGGCCTGCTTCTTGGCCGTGTTCTGCTTCTCCTGGTTCGTCAGGTCCTGCTCCTGC
>CAZMOR010000047.1:0-41177 GCA_964567795.1 uncultured Verrucomicrobiota bacterium | reverse complement strand
CCCGACGCCACCACCGGCCCCGTCATCGAGAACGTCGGCAAGCGCCAGGGCCTCATGCAGCGCATGCACGCCGCCGGCGGCCGCACCGTCCTCGAATTCGTCATCCCCACCCGCGGCCTCATCGGCCTGCGCACCAAGCTCATCACCGCCACCAGCGGCGAGGCCATCATCAACCACCGCTTCCTGCGCTACGAACCCATGCGCGACGACATCCCCCAGCGCCTCAACGGCGTCCTCATCAGCATGGAGGAGGGCCGCGCCAACATGTACGCCCTCGACGGCCTCCAGGACCGCGGCATCTTCTTCGTCGACGCCGGCGACTGGTGCTACGAAGGCCAGGTGGTCGGCGAGCACTGCAAGGACAACGACCTCGTCGTCAACATCCAGCGCGCCAAGAAGCTCACCAACATCCGCGCCGCCGGCGCCGACCGCAAGCTCTTCGCCGCCCCCGCCACCCGCCTCTCCCTCGAGGAAGCGCTGGAATACATCAATGACGACGAACTTGTCGAGGCCACCCCCGCGGTCGTCCGCCTGCGCAAGTATTTCCTCACCGACATCGAGCGCCGCCGCCGCCGCGACCACGACTGGACCCGCGCCGAATAGGCTCCCCCATGCGGGGAATCGCGGCTTGTCCCCCGAAGCCTTGGCGAAGGGGGACTCATGGTTTTTCCACACAATGGAAAAAGTTTGATGAATTTTTCCACACTGTGGAAAAAAGTTTTCCACAGTGTGGAAAAATCCGGTCGGCGCCTTTCCTGATGCCGGACGCGCGGGAATCGGGTAGGATGATCCCGAGCGCGATTTACTTTATGGACCTCGTTTCTCCAGGCCAGGTCGTCATCCGCCCCTATACGCCGGCGGACCGTGCCGCCGTCCGGAAAATCTGCTGCGACACCGCCGACTGCGGCGAACCCGTGGAACACTTCTTCCAGGATCGCGAGGTGTTCGCCGACCTCGTCTGCCGGTATTACACGGACTTCGAACCGGAGGCCAGCTGGGTGGCAGAGTGCGACGGCCAGGTCGCCGGCTATCTCAACGGCTGCCTGGATCCACGCCGGTTCCAGCGCACCATGGCGCTCCGGGTGCTGCCGGGTCTGTTGGCGAAGATCTTCACCCGCGGGCTCCTGACACAAACCTGGGCGCGCCGGTTCATGGCGCTCAACCTGCCCCTCTGGCTGCACCGCAAACCCTCCGCCGAGATCGAAATCCGCCGCTATCCCGCCCATTTTCACATCAACTTGGAACCCACCTTCCGTGCGCATCATGTCGGACACGCCCTGATCGATGCATTCCTGCCCCGCCTGCAACTCGCCCGTATTCCAGGGGTCCATGTCAGCGTGCGCGAAGACAACAACCGCGCGCGGAAGTTCTTCGAGCACTTCGGGTTCAATGTTTTTGCCCGGGTGCCGTTCATGCGCCTGCCGGCCCGGCCCGAAGAAGTGCTCTATTCGATTCTGTATGGCAAAAGTCTCTGACCTTCGTGTTTTGATGTTCTCCCGTGCCGTCTTCCGCTAGGATTCCCCCATGGCCACCGATCAGGATTTCATGGAGTTTCTTGCCGACCAGATGGCGGAAGCCGGCGCCATCACTTTCCGGAAGATGTTCGGCGAATACGCGGTGTACTGCGGCGGCAAGGTCGTGGCGCTCGTTTGCGACAACCAGCTCTTTGTGAAGCCGACGCCCGGCGGACGGGCCTACATCGGCGAACCGGAAACCGCGCCGCCCTATCCCGGCGCCAAGGATTACTTTCTCATCGCCGACGCTTTTGAAGACCGCGAGTGGCTCGCCGGCTTGATCCGCCTCACCGCGCAGGAACTGCCGGATGCCGCCCCAAAGAAAAAGCCCCGGAAAGCCAAGGGATAACCCATGCCGCGTGCCCGCCGCCCCAAGCCCAGGATCGCTGTGAAACCCATCCAGGCGCGCATGCTTGCGCCATGCGGCATCAACTGCGCCGTATGCATCGGTCACCTGCGCGAAAAGAACCGCTGCCCCGGCTGCACCGACCCGCGCGAAGAGGCCAAGCTGCCGCATTGCCGGCGCTGCCATTTTCTCACCTGCCCGGAGCCGCCTCGCAGCCGCCGGTTCTGTTTCGATTGCCCCCGCTTCCCCTGCCGCCGCCTGCGCCAGCTTGACCTGCGCTATCGGACCCGCTACCGCATGAGCCCGATCGAAAACCTGGAGGCCATCCGGACCCTCGGCATCCGCCGGTTCATTGCGCGGGAAAAAGTGCGCTGGATGTGTTCGGGTTGCACCGCGACCCTGTCCGTGCACCGCGACAACTGCCTGAACTGCGGCCAGCCGCGTTGAGGTTCCAGGGCCCGAGCCGCGAGCCCCCGCATCGGGGCCGCCGGTCAGGGATCTTCCGCCGCCAGCCGCTTGGCGCGCTCAAGCGGATGTTCTGCGATGAGCGCCCGGCCCGCTTCGGCGGGCACCAGCCCGCCTTTCGGCGTGCGCAGGCACTCCCAGAACCGGATCTTCAGCCGCGCGTCGTGGATCGTGAAATCCCCCGCCTGCTCGCGCTCGGTCACGTAGGCGCACACGGCGTCGAAAGCCTGGGGCGGCTCCCCGCCGGTGCGCTCCACCCGGCCGCCGTATGTTTCGAACAGCGATTTCTGCAGCTTCCAGAACGTCAGTTCAACGGTGGCCTGCTGGCGCAGCCGCCACTGGCGGCCGGTGGGCTGCCACTCGGCCCAGGCTTCCTTGAACAGCCCGCCTTCGGGCAGCAGCCGGCGGCAGTAGTCTTTCAAGTCCGCTTCGGTGGCGGCAACGCCGTTCTTTTCACAATAGTCGGTCAAAAGCGGTCCGAGCACAGCTTTGATCAGCGGCTCCAAATCCCGGCATTCCGTGGCGCCGGGCGCCAGATGCAGCTGCGGCGCGGTGTAGAAATCCTGGAACACGCGCAGGACCAGGGGCGCAGGGGTATCCTCGCCGGACGCCGTGGCCGCCCAGAGGGCCAGCGCCACAACCAGCCCGCGTCCGGGATTTTTCATTTTGAGAACCCGCTCCAGCGGTCCGCGGCGGCGGCGGGCTGGGCGCACCAGGCCGGCACCTGCCGGGCCATGGCCGCCGGCAGCAACCCGGCCTGCTTCAGGCGCTTCAGCGGCACCCATTCGAATTCAAGGTGATCCTCGGCCGACGGCGGAGCGTGCCGCACGGAAAGTTTCGGGCACCGCACTTCGAAAATCAGCGAGATTTCGCAGGTGCGACCGCTGCGGGCGGTGTAGATCTGCTCCACCACGCCGAGAAAGCGCCCCACCCGGCACGACACGCCGAGTTCCTCCCGCCATTCGCGGGCCAGGGCATGCTTCGAATCCTCGCCCCAGTCCACATGCCCGCCGGGCAGGTACACATTGCCGTGCTTGCGGTTCCGGCACACGACCACCTGGCCGTCCTGCACGCAGGCGCCCCGGGCCAGAATCTCGATTTCCTTGCGGTCCGTTTTCATCATTCTCCAATGATCTTGATCAATACGCGCTTGCGGCGCAAGCCGTCGAATTCGCCGTAGAAAATCTGTTCCCACGGCCCAAGGTCCAGCGCCCCGTTGGTGACGGCCACCACCACCTCCCGGCCCATCACGCTGCGTTTCAGGTGCGCATCGCCGTTATCCTCGCCCGTCCGGTTGTGGTCGTACTGCGCATGCGGCTTCTCCGGCGCGAGCTTCTCCAGCCAGCGCTCGAAATCGCGGTGCAGGCCGCTTTCGTTGTCATTGATGAACACGCTGGCGGTGATGTGCATCGCGTTCACGAGGCACAACCCCTCGCGGATGCCGCTGGCGCGGACGGCTTTTTCCACGTCGGCCGTCAGGTTCACGTAGCCCCGCCGGGCCGGCACTTCCAGCCATAATTCCTGGCGCCAGCTTTTCATGCGCACCTCACACCTGGACGCCCAGTTCGTAGAGCACGGCGGAGGCCAGGTAGAGCGACCCGGCCGCGACCACGATCCCGTTGTTTTTCTTGGCCCATTTCTTGGCATTCTTGACGGCCGCCGGCAGCAGCCCTTCGGCGGCCGGCAGCTTGGCGGCCTTCGCCGCCGCCATCAGTTTCTCCAGCGGCATGCTGCGTTCGCTGTCCAGCGGCACCAGCACGCAGGCGTCCACCACCGGCTTCAGGAGCCGGAAGAACCCTTCCGCATCCTTGTCCGACAACATGCCGCAAATCAGCGCCACCGGCTTGTCACCCCGGAATTTCTTCAGGAAGGCGGCCAGGGCCTGCGCGGCATCCGGATTATGGGCCACGTCGACCAGGAAGACCGGATCGCGCGAAACCACCTGGCACCGCCCCGGCCAGCGGGTCTGCTCCAGCCCGGCGCGGATGAGGTCCTCCGTCAGCGGCAGGTTCAGGTTGTCGCGCAGCCATTCCAGCGCCGTGATGGCCAGCGCGCAGTTGGCCAGCTGGAAATCGCCCAGCAGGGGCAGGCGGACCGGCGCCCAGGGCCCGTCCGCCGTCTCGATTGAAAACACCTGCCCGTCCAGGTCCTGTGAAAGCCGCTTGACCGAAACCCGCTCGTCCGCGCGCAGCAGCGGAGCACCGACGGCCTGCGCCTTTTCCTCGATCACGCGGGCCACCGCCGCCCGCTGCCTGCCCGTCACCACCGGCCGGCCGGGCTTGATGATGCCCGCCTTCTCCCCGGCGATCTTCTCGAGCGTATCGCCGAGGAATGACTTGTGTTCCATGCCGATTTCCGTGATGACCGACACCAGCGGCACGACCACGTTCGTGCTGTCCAGGCGCCCGCCCATGCCGGTTTCCATCACGGCCAGCTGCACCTGCTGCTCCAGGAACCACTTGAAGGCCACCGCCGTGGTCAGCTCGAAAAAGGTGCCCACCCGGCCGCCGGCTTCCGCGGCCTGGGCCTGGTCGGCCTGCTCGACCTCGTTGAGCAGGCGGATCAATTCCTTGTCGGGAATCGTTTCCCCCCGGACCCGGATGCGCTCGTTGAACCGGATGAGATGCGGACTCGTATACAGCGCCGTGCGCAGGCCGGCCACGCGCAGGACGGATTCGATCATCGCCGACACCGAGCCTTTGCCGTTGGTGCCGGCGACATGCACGCACGGCAGTTTCAGCGGATCCACCTGCATCGCGCGCAGCAGCGCCTGCGTGGTGTCGAGGCCCAGCTTGACCGTGCTGCCGCCGGTCCGGCTGTAGAGATACGTCAGTTTAGCGTCCAGAATGGAAGCGGCTTTGCTCATGGCAATCCTGTCAGGAAAAAATGGGCCGCAGCGCCCGCGCTCACGCGGGAACTTCGGGCGGTTCGGAGGGCTGCAACGGACCGCAGAAGCCGTCCAGCAGGCGCGCCAGGGCGGTCTTGAGCTCCCCGCGGGGAACGATCTGGTCGAGCAGCCCGTGCTTGAGCAGGAAATCCGGCCGCTGGAAACCCGGCGGCAGGTCCTGCTGGATGGTTTCCTTGATCACGCGCGCCCCGGCAAAGCCGATCAGGGCCCCAGGTTCGGCGAGGATCACGTCGCCCAGACTGGCGAAACTGGCCATGACACCGGCGGTGGTGGGGTGCGTCAACACGGGGATGTAGGGCAGTCCCGCCTCGGCATGGCGGGCCAGGGCGCCGCTGGTCTTGGCCATCTGCATCAGGCTCATCATGCCCTCGTACATGCGGGCGCCGCCCGAGGCGCAAACCACGATCACCGGCAGGCGCTCGGCCGTGCCGCGCTCGATCAGGCGGGTGATCTTCTCGCCCACCACGGAGCCCATGCTGGCGCCGAGGAATTCGAAATCCATCACGCCCAGGGCGATGGCCCGGCCGTTCAGGCGCGCCCGGCCGCACGTCACCGCATCGACCTCCCCCGTCTTGCGCCGGTTCGATTCTAGTTTCTCCTGGTAGGAGGCCACCCCCACGAAACCCAGGAAATCGATGCTGTAGAGATCCTTGTCCCACTCGACGAAGGAGCCGGGGTCCGCCAGCATCGCCAGGCGCTCCGTCCGGCTCATCGGAAAATGATGGCCGCAAAGCGGACACACGCGCAGGGCTTTCTCCTGCTCTTCCCCAAAAATCATTTCGTTGCAGCCGGGGCACTTCAACCACAAGCCGTCGGGCATGTCCCGCTTGCGGGCCCGCTTCATCACCGTCTTTTTCTTTCCAAAAAGCGTCATCGCAGAAAATCCGTTTCTGTTCCGCCCGCGGCGATGTCAACCCCGAGCCACCGTCAAAACCATCACTGTCGCTGCGCCGGCCGCCTTGAGGGCCCGCGCGCACTCATTCACCGTCGCGCCGGTGGTCATGACATCATCCACCAGCACCACGTTCGCCCCTTGAACCCGCCGGGGCCAGGGGACCGAGAAAACGCCCCTAACATTATGGGCCCGCTGGGCGGCTGTCAAATGCGTTTGGGTGGCGGTAGCCTGTTTCCGCCATAACAGACGGCCCCGGAATGGAATACCCATGCGCCGGGCCAGTCCCTGCCCCAAGAGCGCCGCCTGATTATAGCCCCGTTCCCGCTCGCGCTTGGGATACAACGGAACGCTGACGGCAACATCCGCCTGCCGGGCGGACTCCGGACAGGTTTTCCATAACGCCCATAGCCAGTCGACCAGTTCCTCCCGCAGCCAGATTCCGGCGTTGTATTTGAAACGGCGGATGCAGGCCTTGGCCACGCCGTCATAGCGGACGGCCGAACGGGCCCATTCAAAGGCCGGCTCGTTTTTCCGGCACCAGGCGCATTCGAACGGCCCGCTGATCATGCCCGCCACCGGATCCCCGCAGCGTTCGCAGAACGGAACCTGGACGGGCTTGATTTCCGTCCGGCAATCCCAGCAAAGCGCCCCCGGCTCCTCCGCCAAATCCATGCCGCAACCTTCGCAGGTGCGGGAGAACAGCATGTCGAGCAGGGCCCACCTCATGGGGGCAGTGTGCAAAAGCGCCGGACGCTTGTCGAGCCGGAGTAAAAAACGAAAAGGCCCCGCCGGCGGCCGGCGGGGCCCGAATCCGATCTGCACCCCGTTACGGCGCGGAGAGCCCCGAGCGCAGCACCCAGAACCACCGGCCGTTGGTGTAATGGGCGTTCGTGATCACCATGCCCGGCACGCCCCAGCCGATGTTGCTCACTGTGATGGACGCGGCGTTGGTCAGGTTGGTGCAGCATTCCAGGCGGTAGTAGCGGCTCGTGCTGGCCGGGAACGAAATGCGGAGTTGGTGGTCGGTCGAGGTATACCGTCCGGTGACCACAAAGACGCTGCTGTTCGTCGCCGGGTCGGTGTCCGCCAGGTACTCCTCCCACGTGGTCATGCCGTCGCGGTCAAAGTCCGCGTTTTCCGTGAAGTTGGTGTCGGACAGTCTCTGGCCTTCCTGATCGCGCACCCACAGTTGGAAGGGCGTGAATGCCGATGCGATCGTCAGCGTCCCGGTCACCGAGCCGGAGTAGTTGGCCTCCGTGATCGCAGCCACCACCACATAGCTGCCGGTGGCGGCCGGCACCGTTCCGGAATCATTGTACGTCACGGAAACCGCCAGGCCGGAGGGCACCGTCGTCACGGTCACGCTCTTGGGCGTACCATCGTAGTCCTGGTTCAAATTGGTGATCGTGACGCCGGCCGCCGCCTTGGCCACGACCAGCGTGCCGGTGGCCGCGCCGGCATAGTTGATGTCCTTCACCGTCCCAACCACCGTATAGCTGCCCGCCGCCACCGGGGCCGTGGCGCCGCCATCATAGGTGATTTCCACCTCCAGCCCTTCCGGATCCGTGGTCGCGGTCGCGGCGCGCGGCGTACCGTCATAGGTCTGCGCCAGGTTCTGCAGGGTCACGTCCGCGGACTGCGTCGCCTGCGAGATCATCAACGTGCCCGTGGCCGAACCCTGGTAGATGGCATCGTTGATCGTGGCCGCCACGAAATAGCTGCCGGCGTTCGTCGGCGCCCAGGCGTTGCCATCGTACGTGATGTCAACGGTCAGGTCTTCCGGATCGGTTGTCGCCGTCGCGCTCTTGGCCGTACCGTCATAGGCTTGGGCCAGATTGCCCAGGACTACGCCCGCCACAGCCTTCGTGACGCTGAAACTGTTCGTGACCGGCGGCGCCGCGTTCCAATTGCCGTCGCCGGTCTGGCTGGCGACAATGCTCACGGTGCCCGCGCCGGTAAAGGACAGGGTCGTGCCGCCCGCGAGGGTCGCTGGACCGCTCGCCACCGCAAAAGAAACCGCCAGGCCGCTGGAAGCCGTGGCAGACAAAGCCACGACATTCGTGGCCAACTGGTCGCCGATCACCGGGAAGTCGATGGTCTGGCTGGCGGCGGACACCACGAGTGAACCGGCCGCCGAACCGGCATAGTTGACATCACTGATGGCACCCGTCACGGCATAGGTGCCCGCATTCACCGGCGCCGAAGCCCCGCCATCATAGGTAAACACCACCGTCAGCCCTGCCGGCAGGGTCGTGGCGGAGGCCGTCCGGGCCGTGCCGTTGTACACCTGCGCCAGGCTGCCCAGCATCACGGTAGCCGCTGCCTTGGAAACCACCAGGGTGCCTGCAGCCGCACCTTGGTACATGGCGTCGCTGACCGTCCCGGTGATGGCGTAGCTGCCCGCACTGACCGGCGCGGTGGCGCCGCCATCATACGTGACGGCGACCGTCAAACCCGCCGGCATGGTGGTCGCGGTCACCGTGCGCGTCGAACCGTCATAGGTCTGGGCCAAACCGATCAAGGTCACTCCGGCAGACGCCTTGGTCACCGTGAAGGAACTGGTCACATTCGCCGCCGCGTTCCAGGATTCATTGCCCGGTTGCGAGGCCACGATGCTCACGGCGCCCGCCCCGGAGAAGGTCAGGGATGTCCCGCCCGAGATCGTCGCCGGCCCGCTGGCCACCGCAAACGAAACCGTCAACCCGCTGGTGGCCGTGGCCGCCAGGGTCAAGCTGTTCGTGGTTACCTGGTCCCCCAGTGCCGGGAATGAAATCGTCTGGTTCGCCTTGGACAACGTGGTCACGTTGGCCGAGGCGGAACTGGCCCCCGTGCCGCTGGCATTCACCGAGCGGACGCGGAAGTAATAAGTGGAATTCGCCGTCAGCCCGGTCACGGCCTGGCTGGTGCCCGCCACCGCCAGATTGGAATAGCCGGGGACAAACACCGGCGTGACCGCCGGCGCCCACCCGGCAACCACCAGGTTCGACACGCCCACGCCGATGTTGGTGGCGGCGTCCAGCGACTGCCAGCGGATCCGGGTCTGGTCATAGCCGAGGTTCGCCGTATTCGTCAGGGTCGGGGCCGCACCCCAGACGGAACCGTTGGTTGGATAAACAACTCCCATGACCAGCCAGTTCGCACCGTCATTGGTCGAGATGGAAACCGTGATGTTGGAACGGGTGGAACCGCCAAACGTGCGCGTCTGGAAATCCACCGTCAAGTTGGTGAAGCCCATCGTCGAGAAGGCGGGCGACGTGATCACCGAGGTGGATTGCGTCATGGTGACGTAATTGGAACTGCCCAGGCTCAGGTTCCAGCCGGACCAGCCGTTCGTGATAACCGCGGGCGAACTGGCCGGATTGCTGGCCAGCACGAACGACGTGCCGGCGGCGTCCATGACCTGGAAC
The DNA here is from genome assembly GCA_964567795.1 of uncultured Verrucomicrobiota bacterium. Lineage (GTDB taxonomy): Bacteria > Verrucomicrobiota > Kiritimatiellia > CAIQIC01 > Lenti-01 > Lenti-01. The sequence continues at coordinate 31,642 of CAZMOR010000047.1, read as the reverse complement.
GTCGCCGAGGTGCTGACATCCAGCCGGTAGCTGGTCGCCAGCGGGGCACTGCTCCAGGCTGCCGTAAACCCGGTAATATTGGTTGCGCTGGCCCACAGGGAAGCCGGCGGGGCCGGAATGCCCGCCACCACGGCCACGCTCACCGTCTGGGTCGCGACGCCCAGGGCGTTGCTGGCCGTGAACGTGAAGGTCCGGGTGCCCACGTCCGCTTCGGGCGGGGTGTAGGCCAGTTGCCCCGTGGCCGGCGTGAAGCCGTAGCCGCCGGACGCCGTCGCACCCTGCAACGCCAAGGCCGGATCAGGATAACCCGTGGCCGTGACCGTAAAGGCGGTGGCCACGCTGCTGGTGGCGCCATAGCTCGTACCGCTGTTGAATGTCGGCGCTACGAACACAAGATCCGCCACCGTGACACTCACGGTCTGCGTCGCCACGCCCACGCTGTTGCTGGCAATAAAGGTGAACGTCCGCGCACCGACGTCATTTGAGGTCGGGGTATAGGTCAGTTGCCCGGTGCCCGCCGTGAAGCTGTAGCCTGAGGACGCCGTCGTGCCTTGCAGCGCCAGGGTCGGCGCAGGTGAGCCTGAAGCCGAAACGCTAAAGGCGATGGCCACCCCCACGGTCGTGCCGACCGGCCCCGGATTCGCCCCGAAAGCCGGTGCGGCCAAGGTGGTCACACCCGCAACACCGGAATAATCTCCCACGCAGCCCGCCAGGGCCGCCACCCGGAAGAAGTAGGAGGCCCCAGCCGTCAGCCCGGTCACCGACTGGCTGGTGGCACCGGACACCGTGCGGTTGGAATAGCCGGCCACATAGCCGCCCACCGGCGCATATCCTTCGAGCAGGATGTCGTCGATACGGCCCGGAGGCGAATTGCTGGCCCGCACCCAACGCAGGCTCAGGTTGGTCGCCCCGGTCGCGCCGGCGGAAACCGTCAGGTTGGAAACCATGTACCAGATGCCCGACGCATTCTCCGCCGGCATGTTGGACAAGGCGATGGCATTCCAGGCCGCCCCGCTGTTGGTCGACCATTCCACGGCGAATTGCATGTTGGAGGTGGACATCTCCTTGCGGTAGCCGAAGCTCAGCGACAAGGCGGTGTATCCGCGGGTATCAATGCCCTCGATGCCGAAGCCGACGGCGCCGCTCACGCCCGTCGTGGTGAAATAGATATTCGCACCGGCCGATGCAACATTGCCTTCCGGATCGGTGTAATTCGTGGAAGTCGAACTGGTCCGCACATCGGCCGGACTGTCCGCGCCGCCCGAACTCATGGTGTAGGCATCGTTGTCGAACCCGTTGGTCGCTTCATGGTCGGCCAACGTGGTGGTTCCCGCCGAGGTTCCCATGGTTTCCCGGAAGACCGGCACCCAGCCGGGCGCAACAGCTGCAAAACTGGGCACGCCGCTCACGTCCAGAACAAAGTTTGTCGCTCCGGCCACGGCGCTCCAGGCCGCGGTGAACGAGGTCGCATTGGTTGCGCTGGCCCAAATGGCGGCCGGCGCGGTGGCTTCGGTTGTCGTGGCGGTGGCGGTCAGCCCGTTCGAGGAATACACCGTGCCGGCGTACGACCAGCACTTGTAGTAATAGGTCGCGCAACTAGTCAGGCCAGTGTGGCTTTGGGGTGAAACACTGCCCTTGTACAGCACGGTGCCGCCCGCGAAGGACGCACCCACCGCGGGCGCCGTGCCGGTCGGCGCCGTGAACGTGCCGGTGTTGTTCCAGACCACGATGACATCGTCCCCCACCGCGTTGCGCGTGAAGGAAACATCGATTTGGGTCGCACCGGCCGGTGCCGCCGACAAGGCCTGGGGCGCGTCCACTTCCGCGTCCTTTTCCAGTTCAAACACCTTCATCACCCCCATGTGCTGCATGTTCAGCGCGGCGGAATTGCTGTACAACGACGGCGGCGGCAGGCCGCTGGCCCAGGTGATGCGCGTGTCGAATACAATGCCGTTGGTGTATGTATAACCCCACAGGCTGAAGGTGCGGTGCCGGGCATCCAGGTTCGTGCTGGGCAATACCCGGTCGTAGGGGTTGTCGCGGGCGCTGTTGGTTTCCTTGTCGCCAAACTGGTCTGCCGGCTGGTGTTTGTCCGTCACCGTCTGGGTAGTCAGAACCTGCAGCGCCGTTTCGTTCGTGGAATACAGATTGAAGTCGCCGGCAATGGTGATGTAGTTGCCGTTGGTCAGCCATCCGGCCTGCGCGATGTAATTCGTCAGGGCCCGCGCTTCGGTGGTCCGCTGTGCAATATCAGAGGACGTGGAGCTGGCCTTGATGTGCACGCTGACCGCCTGGAGCTGCTGGGTGCCCGGGAGAACGATCTTCGCCCACACAAAATCGCGATCGGTCAACGTGGTATCGTCCCAGACACCGGCGCTGCTGATGGGCCAGCGGCTGACAATGCCGTTGGGAATCGAAACGCCCGACTGGACATAGTAACTGTAATTGGTCCCGAAGTTCGCATCCACCCAGGCCCGGTAGGCCGCCGCGGTCGTGCCGTTGGTCATGTTGAATTCCTGGATCAGGACCACATCGGGACTGAGGGCCTGCAAAATGCGATTGCCGTCATCCTCGTATTCCTGGTTCGAGCCGCTGGTGATGTTGGCGGCCATGACCGACACCGAGTCGTCATCGCGGACATACAATACGGCCTGTGTCGTGGAACCGGCCGTCGCCGGCGAAACCGGCACCAGCTGGATCTTGATTGATTCCGGCCCTTCCGGAAGGACATCATTCACCAGATCCACCATCAGATTGCTCGTCGACGCGCCGGAAATGACCAGCGTGGTAGCGCAATTGAAGTCCACGCCCCGCTGCGCGGTGCCGTTGGTCGGCCCGATGAACCGGAACTGCACCGCGGCGCTGCCGGAATAGGCCAGCTTCACGGGAATAGCCACGCTGGCGCCGCCCTCTTCCCCGACGATCCGGGCGGACCCGAATGAAACCGCCACGGCATCCCCGGCCGCACTGACCACCACCACCATGTTGGACCACGGACTGGTCAGCGAGGTGGGATGATCGGTGGCCTGGAATGAAAAGACATTGGTCCCGAGCTGGTTCGTGGTGGGCGTGAAGGTGAACGCGCCGCTGTTGGTATTGAAGGTCCAGACCGTGGCGGATACCGCGCTCGTGCAGGCAAACGTGAGGTTGGAAGCCGCCGTGTCCGGATCCGTGGCGGTAACGGTATAGCTCAAGGTGAGTCCCGACATGGTGGCCTGCGGCGGAATCACATCAATCACCGGGGCCGTCGCGGGCACGTTACTCACCACCACGGAAACCGCTTGCGTCGCCACGGCGGCGATGTTGCTGGCCGTGAAGGTAAAGGTCTGGGGCCCCACGTCATTCGTGGGCGGGGTATAGCTCAACCGGCCCGTGTCGGGCGAGAAAGAGTACCCGGATGTGGCGGTCGTTCCCCCCAGCGCCAACTCCGGCTGCGGAGCCCCGCTGGCGGATACGGTAAATACCTTGGTGACGCCGGTGGTGGCATACTGGGTTCCCAGGGCATCAAACACCGGTGCAGTGGCCGCCGTCACCGCCACGCTGACGGTTTGCGTCGCCACGCCGGTGCTGTTGCTGGCCAGGAACGTGAATGTCTGCGTGCCGGCATCGCCGACGGGCGGGGTATAGAGCAGGTAGCCTGTGTTGGTCGTAAAAGCATAGCTGCTGGCGGTGGCGGTTGACGACTGCAGCATCAAGGTTGGCGTCGGCACACCCATGGCGGAGACCGTAAATGCCACCGAAACGCCGGCGGTTGTGCTATAGGGCCCGGCGCTGCTCGTGAACCACGGCACCACCGGATCCGTGCCTAGGGTGGTGGCCTGCACCACGCTCGACCAGGTGCCGGTCGGCGCGGAACGGACCCGCATGTAATAGGTCGTCAGTAGGTCCAGATCGGTTGCGCCGTAGGTCAGCGCCGCCACGGTCTCATCCACAAGCAGCGAACCCGCCGTCGTCCCGCCTTGGATCAATACATCGTCCAGCGCCATATTGCCGGTTGCGCGCGTATAGCTCATCTTGATCTGCGTGGTCAGTGGATTCAACGGGATATTGTAGGTCGCTTCACTCCGGGAAACGCTAACCGTGCTGATCGCCGTCCAGACACCGGATACAAGACCCGAAATAGTGACCGAGTTGCCGCTGCGAAGTCCGTAGGCCCAGAATTGCAGGTTGGTCGCGCCGGAAGCGAAGACCGGACTGGTCAAGGTCTGGCCGTTTACCGAGAACATATAGGCCGGTGCGGCCAGCCCCACATACGGCTCGCTGGTATATGCGAGACTGGACGAGGTGCTGCTGGTCCATCCGGCGGGGGGATTTGTCGCCGTCAGCGTGCTGAAGTTTTCACTCAGGATATTTGTACCCGTTGTGGCGCCGGAGAAATTGGTGTCCGACCCGATCTGGACTTCGTAGGTCGAGGCATCTGTTACTTCCGTCCAATTGATGGTGAAGGAATTCGTGCCGATGTTGGTCACGCTCACGGTCGGGATGAAGGAAGGCGCCGCGGCCACCGTTACATTGACCACTTGCGTGGCGATCCCGGCTACATTGCTCGCAGTGAAGGTGAAGGTCCGCGCCCCCACATCCACTTCCGGCGGAGTATAGGACAATTGGCCTGTTCCCGCGGTGAAACTGTAGCCCGACGTAGCGGTGCTTCCCGACAAAGCCAGTGTCGGCGAGGGGTTGCCGGTCGCGGTCACCGTGAAAACACGCGCCAGGGTGGCCGTCGCCGTCACCGGCCCCGGATTGGCACCGAAGGCCGGCGCCACGGCCACCACCGTCACGCTGACGGTTTGGGTCGCTACGCCGGAGGCATTGCTGGCCGTGAACGTAAACGTCTGCGCCCCCACGTCGGCCGCCGGAGCGGTGTAGGACATTTGCCCGGTTCCAGCCGTGAAACTGTAGCCCGACGAGGCGGATGTCGATTGCAGCGCCAAGGTCGCCGCCGGATAGCCCGACGCCGCAACGGTGAAGGTCCGCGCCACGCCGGTTGTCACACTCAACGGCCCCGGATTGGCACCAAATACCGGTGCCGTTGGCGTGGGACTGGCGGTTGTGGCCGAAACCACCGTCGACCATTCGCCGGTCGTCAGCATTCGTGCGCGGACATAATAAGTAGTTTCCATGACCAAACCGGTGGCGGTGTAGGTCAGCCCGGCCACGGTTGCATCGGCCACAACCGATCCGCCGCCGGCCTGCGTTTGCACGACCACGTCGTCGAACCCGCAATTGTAAGTTTTGGTGAATAAGAACTTAAGTTGTGTCGTCTGGGGATTGAGCGCCACATTATAGGTGCCGTCGTTGGCGGCGATCGTGACCGTATTCATGAGAGTCCAAACCCCGCTTACAAGAGCAGACACGGCAATCGTGCTCCCGGAACCACCGTTGCCGTAGGCCCAGAACTGCACATTAGTCGCCCCGGTTGCAAAGGTCGGACTCAACAGCCATTGGCCGGTGGTCGCAAATTTATACCCCGGTGCCGCGGCTCCGACGTAGGGTTCACTGGTGTAATCCAAATCGGAGGATTTATCGGTGGACCAGCCGGAGGGCACCGCGGTGTCTGTCTGCGTGGCAAAATCCTCGGACAGCGCGTTCGTGCCGGTGCCACCACCGGCCGTGAAGTTGGTGTCCGTCGCCACCTGCACCTGGTAGTTCGTCGCGCCGGTGCAGGCCGTCCAATTGACCGTGAAGGCGTTGGTGGTGATGTTGGTGATGGTGACCGTCGGGATGGCGGTCAGAGCGGCCGCCACCGCTACGCTGACGGTCTGGGTGGCCACGCCGGCGCTGTTGCTGGCCGTGAAGGTGAAGGTTTGCGTACCCACGTCATTCGTCGGCGGCGTGTAGTCCAGCACGCCTGTGCCCGCCGTGAAACTGTATCCCGCGGAAGCCGTCTGGGACCGCAGCGCCAAAACCGGTGACGGATTGCCGCTCGCGGTCACCGTGAACGCCATCGCGACCAGGGAAGTCGCACCGTACGAGGTGCCGCTGGTGAATGTCGGCACTACCGCAATGTTGGCCACGGTCACAACAACCGTTTGCGTAACAACACCGGCAACGTTACTGGCGGTAAAAACAAAATTCTGCGTGCCGACATCATTGGTGGCCGGCGTATAGTTCAACTGTCCCGTGCCCGCCGTAAAACTATAGCTTCCTGCGGCGGTTGCGCTTTGCAGGGCCAGCGCCGGCGCCGGCGTGCCTGAAGCGGTCACGGTAAACGCCATCGCCACGCCCGAGGTCGCCCCGTAGGCCGCCCCGCTGGTGAAGGACGGAACCGTGCCGGCGGTCACCGCCACGCTGACCGTCTGCGTCGCCACCCCCGCGCTATTGCTGGCGGTGAAGATGAAGGTTTGCGTAGCCCCGCCATCGGCCTGCGGCGGGGTATAGCCTAACTGGCCCGTTCCGGCCGTGAAACTATACCCCGCGGAGGCGGTGGTGCTCTGCAAAGCCAGGGTTGGTGTCGGGCTGCCCGAAGCCGTCACCGTGAACGCCATCGCCACGCCCGAGGTGGCGTTGTACGGACCCGTGCCGCTGGTGAACGCCGGCGCCGTTGCGCTGGAATCCATCTTGTACAGGGACAATTTCTGCTGGACCGAGCTGTAGCAGGCAAACCGGGGACTGCTGGAGTTGTATTGCAGCAGGCGGGTCGTGGATGCCGCATTGGCTACATCGAATGCCCCCGCGCCATAGGCAAACGACCAAACCCCGGTCGTGCCATTCACGGCGCTGGCCACATAGGCGGCGTTGGCCGTTCCGGCAAAGGTGACGTATTTATTGCTTGCCTCATTAAATATCGTAAGCCCGCCATATGTGGCATTGGTTTGAATGCTCCACACAATGGCAGGTGACGGATCCGTTAGCGTGCCGGAAGAAGGACTGATGGCGCTGTTGGTGAAATACGTGCCGTTGTTGGTGTGGGTCATGGCAAACAAGCCGTTGCTGCTGGCAACAACGTAATACCCATCCACCAGATCGGCCCGCGTCGCGATCTTGGTGAAGGTGCCGGACCCGCTATAGGCCCCCCGCGCCAGTTGCACGCCCGCCAGCAATATCGCCGCCGCCATTCCGCCCGTCATTTTGCGCCAATTCATGGTGTCTCCAATGCTGCCGCGTCTGCGGCTTCCGTCCGGGGTCCGCGAATGACCAAGGCATAGGGCTGGGTTCCGCCCATCGGCACGGTCCGGGCTTCCACCCGCACTTCATACCCGCCCTTTTCATTCGCATTAAACATAATCATTTCCACGTTGTTCACATCATCCGGCCCGGCCCGGCCATTGGCATGCAGGATGGCTCCGCCCGGCGTTTTCACGGACAAATCCAAGTCGTTCACCAGTTTGGTTCCCGCCGCCGGGGCCGCCGGATAATCGGAATAGGCCAACACCAGGACATAGGCACCATTTGAAACCCCTGCATCCAGCGGATAGGTGTCCACCTGTCCGGTCGCCAGGCGCCGGCCGTCATGCAGGTCCAAAACATCTGCCGTTCCGGGCAAGGCCAAACGGGCGGCATCCAAACCGCCCCAGCCTTCAGCCGGGTTCGGTTGTTCAAAGGGAATTTCCTGCTTGGCACCGGTCCCGTACTGCCCGGGAGCCAGCGTCTGCGCAGCACTGATCAGTAGGGCTTTGATCAACGCCGCACTGGGCGACGTCAACCCGCGTTCGGCCAGCAACCACTGGCGCATCTTATCAGCCGCTGCCGCCACTTGGGACGCCGCCACGCCCGTGCCGCCGGTCAATATGCTGTGGGTGTTCCCGGCTGCGGCCCAAAGCGCGTCGGCCGGATAGTCGGCGCGGGCAACCTCCACAAATGTCCCGGGAGCCACAAGATCAGGCTTGATCCGCCCGTCCGTGCAGGGCCCGCGTCCCGAAAATGCGGCTAAGCCCCGGACCGTTCCGCCGCCGAACGTCATGCGGTCCAGCGCAATCGGCTCCACCGCAAAATCCTCCGGCCAGGAATCCCGCCAGGTGCGCGACTGGTTGCCGGCACCCTCCATGGCCCCCACCGAGAGCACATTCTTTGCGGTGGCCGGAGATCCGACCGATCCCGAATCCACCACGCCGTCTGCGGGTTTTGTATCCGTCGCCGCGTTGCCGGCCGCAGCCACCACCAGCATGTCCGGATGCTCCCAGATGAAGCTGTCGAGGATGGCGGCCGGCCAGGAATAGGCACCGGCATCGGCCCACCCGCTGGTGATCGGCAGGATCCTCATCGCCGCGTCGAAAGTCTGTCCCATGAGGGCGGCTAAATCATCATCCACCGCCCGCGCACCCAAGGGTGCCCCCCATGAACGCGCCGGTTGGCATGGTTCGATCCATTCGACCTCACCCCAACCCGCCGCTTGTTCGACCTGCTGAATCGACAACCAAACCCGCAACCCGGCACGCTTGCCCTGGATTTCAACCTGGGACACCGAGGCCCCGGGCAGTTCACCGAATTCGCGCACCAGCCGGCTTTTATCCTCTGTGGAAAACAACCACACCATATATTCGCAAGCCCCATCCGCTCCGGCCGGCCGCATCCGAATCGTGTTCGGCAGTTTCCAATCCGGCAGGTACTCGCCCAGCCAGGCCACATTCTGCAATTCGCCGATTTTAACTATGTCGCCAGGCGTGGCCTCCACCAGCAATCCATTTTCTGGAATATAGCCTTGGATGAAGCCTCCCGTTTGTTGCAGATTCGTCTTGGTCTCTTCAGAAATCCCGGTTTTGAACTGGACCAGCCAGAGTCCGGTGCCGCGCGCGGTAGGACGTTGCACCATCGGGGCCCGCGCAGTGGATTTCAATAGCTGGAACATGGCTTGTTGCGATTCAGACGCGGTTTCGATCCGGCCATTCTCCAAAACAAGCGGCTGCCCGGCACCGGCCATTGCGACGGCACAAGCTCCGTATATCAGCCATGAAACCAGACGTTTGAACACGTCACTTCTCCAAAAAATCGGTTCTTGATTATTAGAATGATGTTACGCCCGTGTTTCAAATATGCAACTTTATACATCATAATGAATTTTTGATTAATTCTCCTGCACTTACACCCCGATCTCGTTCATGATATTTAGGCATATCATTTTCTATGCCATATTGTTAGAAATATATATATTGCAAGAATGTTGGATTCCGCGCCGGGTGCGAATTCTGCGCTTCACTGGTGGTAATGAAATAAAAAAATGGCCCGCCTTATGGCGGGCCATCTGCTACGTTGCGGATGCGGGAATTATGGGCTCTGCAATAAAGCCCGGATGACACCGTACCATGTGCCGGTCGTGCTGTTGGTCACCGTCATCCCCGGCACCCCCCATCCCAGATTGCTCACAACCACGCTGGTGTGATTTGTGATGTCCGTGCAGTACTCCAGCTGGTAGTAGCGGGCCGAACTGGCGGGGAACGAAAACCGGATCTGTCCCGTGGTGTTGCTGACTTGGGATCCGGTGAAGTAACTGCCCGTCAGTTGCAAAACCTCATTGGAATTCGCGGGATCGGTGTCGGCCACATATTCCTCGTACGTCGTTTGCCCGTCGCGGTCGAAGTCGGCGTTCCAATAGAAATTGGAATCGGCGGGATTTTCCTCCCGATCCTCCACCCACTGCGTGAAGTCATTGGTCGCGGCCGCTGAATACACCTTGACGGTCATGATCCGGGAGGCGCTGGTGCCATCCTTGTCCGTGGCCGTGAAGTTGAACTGATTCGTGCCCATTTCGGACACCGTGGGATAGAACAGGAAGTAGCCCGTGTTCGCATCAAAATCCCACCGGTTCGAATCCACCGCGCTGGTGCAGGCGAAGGAAAGGATGGGATCGCCGTCCGTCGCGGTGGCCGTCACCGTGTAGTCGAACGTGCCGCCGGCGGTCGCGCTCTGCGCAGCGATGGCGTTCATCGTCGGCGGCGTGCCCGCCGGCGCGTGACTGGCCGTGATCACGCTGGCCACGGACGAATTCGCGCCGGTGCCGGCGGCATTCACCGCGCGCACGCGGAAGTAGTACGTCACCCCCGTCGTCAGGCTCGTCACGCTTTGGCTTGTGCCCGCCACCGTCAGGTTGGAATAGCCCGCGACGTAGGCCGGACCGCCGCCCGCGCTCCAGCCCTTGACCACGAGCGCCTGGAGACCCACGCCGGAATTGGCAGAAGCGGTCGCGGCCTGCCAGCGGATCCGGGTCTGGGCGTTGCCCAGATTGGCCGTATTCGTCAGGGTCGGCATGGCCGTTAGGGTATTGTTGGCCGGCGCCACCACGCCCATGTCGGTCCAGGTTTCCCCGTTGTCGCCGGAAATCGAAACCGTGATGTTCGTGCGGGTCGTGCCCGAAACCGTGCCGTAGCTGCGCGCGTTGAAATTCACCGTCAAGTTGGTGAAGCCGACGGTCGAAAACGCCTCCGACATCACATAGTTGGTCGCATATCCAAGAATCAGATAGCTGCTGCTCGAAGCGGATATGTTATAGGTCCAATCCGCCGGCGCCGCCGTGCTGGCGGCCGCATTGCTGACCAGCGTCGCCTGGGCGCTGTCGCCGCCGCCGGAGAAGGCGGCGTTGGTGCCGACGTCCAAACGGTAGCCCGTGGCGTTCGCCACCGCACTCCAGGCCGCGGTGAAGTCTGTCGCATTCGTCGTGCTGGCCCAGATCGAAGCCGGTGCGCCGGGAATGCCCGCCGCGACGGACACGCTGACCACCTGCGTCGCCGTGCCCGCGCTGTTGGCGGCGGTGAAGGTGAACGTCCGTGCGCCCACGTCGCCTTCCGGCGGCGTGTAATCCAAAACACCCGTGCCGGCCGTAAATGCATAGCCGCCGGAAGCCGTGGTGCCTTGCAGCGCCAAGGTCGGCGCCGGATAGCCGCTGGCCACGGCGACGGTAAACGCCCGCGCCACGCCGGTTGTCGCGCCCAGAGGACCCGGATTCGCCCCAAAGACCGGCACCGTCGCCGGCAGATCGCTGACGGTCACGTTGACCACCTGGGTCGCCGTGCCGGCCGCGTTGGCGGCCGTGAAGGTGAACGTCCGCGTGCCGATGTCGTCGTTGACCGGGGTGTAGGTCAGCACGCCCGTCGCAGGCGTAAATCCATAGTCGCCGGAGACTGTCTCGCCGACCAGCGCCAGGGTCGCCGCCGGGGTGCCGGACGCCGTCACCGTGAAGGTGCGTTGCACGGTCGTCGTGGCGCCGAACGAGGAGGCGCTGGTGAACGCCGGTGCGGTCGCTGCCGTCACTGCCACGGTCACGGTCTGGTAGGCCACGCCCGAGTTGTTGCTGGCCGAAAACGTGAACGTGCGCGAGCCCGCATCCGCTTGCGGCGGCAGGTAAGTCAGCACGCCCGTCGCGGGCACGAAGCTGAAGCCGCCCGACGCGGTCTGGCTCTGCAGCGCCAGTGCCGGCGCGGGACTGCCCGTGGCGCTGACCGTGAATGTCCGCTCCACACCCGCGGTGGTCGCCACCGGGCCCGGATTCGCGTTGAATGCCGGAGCCATAAGCGCCGTCAGGGTCGTCACGTTCGCGACGGAGGAATTGGCGCTGGTGCCGCCGCTGTTCACGGCCCGGGCGCGGAAATAGTAGGTCGCGCCGGCGGTGAGGCCAGTCACGCTCTGGCTGGTACCCGCCACGGTCCGGTTTGAATAACCCGGCACATAGCTCGGGGCCCCGCCGGCACCGGCCTGCACGATCACGTCGTCCAGCGCCACGTTGTAGCCGTTCTTGGTGAAGTAGAAGCCGATCTGCGTGGTCTGGGAATCCAGCGGTACGCGATACGTGCCGGCGTTCGTCGCGATCGTCACCGTGTCCACCAGCGCCCAGACGCTGTTCACCAGCCCGGAAATCGCGAAGGTGCTGGCCGTGCCGGTTCCATTGCCATACGCCCAGAACTGCAGGTTCGTGGCGCCGGTCGCGAACGCCGGCGTGACGGCGGAATTACCCGTGGCGCTGAACTTGATGGAATACGTCCCGCTCAAGTTGGTGCCGACATACGGCGAACTGGAATAGGTTCCGCCCGCAGCGATGGTCCAGCCGCTTGGCGTGGCTGAAGCAAAGCCTTCCTCCACCAGATTGCTGCCGCCAGCGCCACCGCCGGAGAAACCGCTGTTCGTGGCGACATCGAGGTAATAGCCCGTCGCCGTCGCGGAAGCGCTCCAGGCCGCGGTGAAGTCCGTCGTGTTGGTTGCACCGGCCCAGATCGAAGCCGGCACCGGCGGCGGCGCCAGAGTCACGGTTACGCTGACGATCTGCGTAGCTACGCCTTCGGTGTTCGTCGCGCGGAACGTGAAGGTCTGCGAACCCACATCGGCGGTGGGCGGCGTGTAGCTCAACAGCCCCGAAGCCGCCGTGAAGGTATACCCCGTCGAAGCCGTCGTGCTTTGCAACGCCAGGACCGGCGCCGGGTTGCCGCTAACCGTCACGGTGAAGGTCTTGGCCACGCCGGTCGTCGCGCTGACGGGGCCGGGGTTGGCGCCGAAAGTCGGCGCGGCCGGAACCTCCTCGCCCGTCGGCATCTTGAGTGCGGGATCCCCCAGCAGGTTCACCCCGAACTGAATCCACCGCTCTTCCGCATAGGTGCCGGAGGAACTGGCCATATCGGCCTTGTGCATGGCGAACGCCACCCCCAGGGTGCGGTTGGTGGCTTCATACATCCGCTTGTAAAACTTGTAGGCATAGACCGTGGAGGGTCCTCCGTCCGCGGTATTGCTGGCGGGCGCGGCATCCGGCTCGCCCCAGCCGTAACGGGCACACCCCATGAAGGCCAGGGCGCCGCCCAGGACGTTCGCGTTGCGCAAGAAACTTTCCGCCAGGCATGGTTCGGTGGTGTAGGTGGAGCCTTCGATGTTGTCGCTGTTCTTGTCGAAATGCCCGGTCAGGCAGGCGTCCGTGTACACAAAAGCCACCATGCCCGTCATGCTGGAGGCGTCGGTGTTGTAGAATTCCCCGCTTTCCAGGCCCCACCCCAGCGGTTCGCCATGGCCGGAGAACATCAGGTGCGTCCAGTTCTTGTTGAACGCCGTTTTCGTGTTCGCCTCGGTCTGCGCCCAGCTGCCGCAGTTGGTGGTCGTGTCCCACGAGGTGAGCGTGTCGCAGATGATGCCGACCTGGGCCGGCCAGTAGGAACGGACGCCATCGCGGTACAACCGGCGCAGCCAGGCTTCTGAATCGCTGACCGAAGCATGGTTGGTGGGCGACGTCACGCGGAACCCGGCGTGCCCGTCGACCGTGACGTCGTCGCTCGGACGATCCGTGCCTGTGTAGGTGTCCCAGGCATAGGGCCCGCCCAGAATGATTTTGTTGGTCACCGGCGAGCCGGCCTCGTAGGTCATCACCTTGTTCAGGTAGTTCGTCACCTGGGCCGCGGTACGCATCGGCAACCGCGCCACCACCACGTCCCACGCCATATCCACGCTGTCGGAGGTTTCGCCGTAGATCCCGTCGCCGTCGGCGTCCCAGCTCCCGGACAACCCGGAGTAATACAGGTCCGTCGGCATGTTGGTTTCGGTGGTGCTTTGCGACGTCACCGCCGCGTAGCAGTAGCGCACGGGCACGATCGTGTCGTCGCCGCCCAGCAGGACCATTGTCGTGCCCAGGGTCGCCACCGAATTGCTGATGCAGGCCCGGATCTTCGCCTGCATGTCCGTGCCCGAAAAGTCCGCCGCGATCGTGTTCGTGGTCAATACCCGCGTCGAATAACTGCCGCCGGCCGCCGACGAACGGTAATCGGCGATCTGCTGGAAGGCATTGCTCAAGCTGCTGGATGTAATGATGAGGTAGTCCAGCGCCGCTTTGGGCGCGGTTGTGCGGACGGCAGGCGCAAAGGCGGCCGCGTCTTCCGGATTCGCCACCAGGCTGTCCACCAGCGGCTCGAATGCATTCATCTGCTTGGACAAGATCGTCCGGGTTGTGGCACCCGCATCATAGCTGACCGTCACCGTGATTTTTTCGCGCAGATACAGCTTTTTCTCCGCCCCGACATAGGCCAGGGGGTTCAGGCGCACGGAGACAAAGCGGAAACCCTGCATGTCGTGATCCCCCTGGTAGGCCGCCACCTCTGCCGGCCAGGGTTCCGCGCTGCCATAGCGGTCGTTCGGCGGTACAAACGGCAGGCGGGGCTTGCTCTTGGGATTGCGCGGCTGCGCCGGATACGGCGTGATCCCCTCCGCCAGTTGCGTCAGTTCCCCATCCGCCGAAATCGAAATATTCTGCGCGCCGGCCGGCAGCAGGATATTGACGAATTTAACCGGGATCGCCGGTGCACCGGCTTCATCCACAACGCGGGCGCCGCCATTCAAGCCAAGAACGGTATACCCGGCGACCGGCGTCAACTCCACGTCCTTTGCGGAAAACGCAAAATCCACGCTCAATTCCGCCGCTTGAATCATCCCCGCCCAACCCAGGCAGAGGCTCCAAATGATGAATTTTTTCATGCCATACCTCTCACAATGCTTAACCAAATTAGAATAATCATCCGGACGGGTGATTCGCCACCATGAATCATCTCCGGCTGCGAAGCGGTTTACTTGCCTTGGAAATCCCCGGCGCGGAAAGCCCCAGGGTGTCGCCACAACAATAAGATGGCCCGCCGAGCGGCGGGCCATCCGTGGAGAACTATGTTCCGGCCATGTCTTACGGGCTCTGCAGCAAGGCCCGAATGACGCCATACCAAGTGCCGGTGGAATTGTTCGTCACCGTCATCCCGGGCACGCCCCACCCCAGGTTGCTCACCACCACCGAGGTGTGATTCGTAATGTCCGTGCAGTATTCCAACTGATAGTAACGAATCGTGCTGGCCGGGAACGAGAACTGAATCTGGCCGGTCGTATTGCTTACGCGCGCGGCAATGTAATAATTGCCCGTCAAGCGCAGTACGCTGTTGGAGGCCGCCGGATCGGTGTCGGCCACATATTCTTCATACGTCGTCTGGCCGTCGCGATCGAAATCGGCGTTCCCATAGAAATTGGAGTCGGCGGGATCTTCCTCCCGATCCTCCACCCACTGCGTGAAATCATTGGTCGCGGCCGCCGAATACACCTTCACGCTCATCAGTGCCGGCGCACTCGCGCCATCGCGATCGGTGGCCGTGAAGCTGAACGTGTTGGTCCCGATTTGCGCGGTTGTCGGTTCGAACAGGAAATAGCCGTTCGTGTCCATCGCCCAGGTGGCTTCGTCCACCGTGCTGGTGCAGGCAAAGGTCACCGCGTCGCCATCCGGTTCCGTGGCCCCGACGGTGTAGTCGAACAGGACGCCCACATTCGCGACCTGTGCAGGAATCGCCGTCATGGTCGGGGCGGAGGCGGCCGACACCGTGACGGTCATGGCGACCGGCGAACTGGTCCCGTCCTTGTCTGCCGCCGTGAAACTGAACACATTGGCGCCGATCTGGGCGGCCGTCGGCACAAACAGGAAATCACCCGTGCCCGTATCGAAGTCCCATGTGGCCGCGTCCACCCCGGTCGTGCAGGCAAAGGACAGGATGGGATCGCCATCGGTTTGCGTGGCCGTCACGGTGCGCGTGACGTCGCGTCCGGTCAGCGCCGCCTGCGAGACAACGGTGTTCATGACCGGCGGCGTTCCGGCCGGCGCATTGCTCGTGGTGGTCACGCTCGCCACGGAGGAATTGGCCCCGGTGCCGCTGGCGTTCGCGGCGCGGGCCCGGAAGTAATACATCGTGTTTTCCGTCAATCCGGTCACGGCCTGGCTCGTTCCTGCCACCGTCAGGTTCGAATAGCCCGGCACATAGGCGGGCGCGGAGGAGCCACTGGTCCATCCCAGCACGACCAGGTTGGAAACTCCCACTCCGCCACCGCTGGCTGCGGACAACGTCTGCCAGCGTATACGTGTCATGCTGCTGCCAAGGTTTGCCACATTCGTCAGGGTTGACTGCGGTTGCAACGTATTGTTGGTTGGCGCCACCACGCCGACCACAATCCAATCCACCCCATCGTTCGTGGATATCGATATCGTGATGTTGGTTCGTGTCGTACCGGCTACCGTGCCGAAGGACCGGGCCCGGAAATCCACAGTCAGGTTGGTAAAGCCCACGGTGGAAAATGCCGGCGAGGTGATAACCGACGCGGAATTCGTCATGATCACATAAGCCGTACCAGCCAGCTGGTAACCCGACCAGTCGTTTGTGATGGCAGCGGCTGAAGACGCCACGTTGCTTGCCAGCAGGAACTGCCCGCCCGCACCGCCACCACCCGTGAAGGTCGCATTCGTGCCGACATCCAGCCGGTAACTGGTGGCGTTCAGCACCGCGCTCCACACCGCGGTGAAGCCGCTCGAGTTGGTGGTACTCGCCCAGATCGATGCCGGGGCGCCGGGGATTCCCGCCGTCACCACCACGCTGACCGTCTGCGATGCCACGCCCGCGCTGTTGCTGGCGGTGAACATGAAGAACTGCGTGCCCGCGTCTGTCTCGGGCGGCGTATAAGTCAACTGACCCGTCGCCGGCGTGAAGCTGTAGCCGCCCGAAGCCGTCGTGTTCAGCAGGGCCAGCACGGGCGTCGGATAGCCGTTCGTCGTCACCACGGTGAACGCCACCGCCACGCTCGTTGTCGCACCCACCGGGCCCGGATTTGCGCCGAATTGCGGCGCCGTGGCCGGCAGATCGCTCACCCCCACGCTGGTCACCTGCGTCACCACGCCCGCGACATTGCTGGCCGTGAAGGTAAACGTCCGCGAGCCGATGTCATTTGTCGGCGGCGTGTAGTATAACTGCCCCGTCGCCGGCGTGAAGCTGTAGCCGCTCGACGCCGTCGTGCCTTGCAACGCCAGCGCGGCCGGCGGCGTGCCCGACGCACTCACCGTGAACGCCACCGCCACGCCCGTGGTCGTGCTGTACGGCCCAGCCCCGCCCGTGAAAGACGGCGCCGTGCCCGCCGTCACCACCACGCTGACCGTCTGGGTCGCCACGCCCGCACTGTTGCTGGCCGTGATCCTGAAAAGCCGCGTCGTGCCGCCGTCCGCCTGGGGCGGTGTATACGTCAACTGCCCCGTCGCCGGCGTGAAGCTGTAGCCGGACGAAGCGGACGTGTACTGCAACGCCAAGGTCGGCGTCGGCGTGCCCGACGCGCTCACCGTGAAGGCCACCGCCACGCCCGAGGTCGTGAAAACGGGTCCCGGATTCGCGCCGAAGGCGGGTGCGACGGAACTGACGGTCGTCGTCACGCTGGCGGTTGGGGAGTTCGAACTGGTGCCGCTGCCATTCACGGCGCGGGCGCGGAAGTAATAGGTCGCGCCAGATGTCAAGCCGGTCACGCTCTGGCTGGTGCCCGCCACGGTCAAATTCGAATATCCGGCCACATAGCTCGGAGAACCGGCACTGCCACCGGTCACCTTCACGTCGTCCAGATACCAGGTCGAAAACGCGGACACAAAGCGGAACATGACCCCCGTGGAACCCGACAAGTTCGGCGAAGAAGTCATCACCTGGGTCTCGGTAGCTCCGGCCGTTGAAACCGTGAATGTGCCCAGCGGCGTCCAGGAGGCGCCGCCATCCAGACTGTAATAGTTGGTGGTAACCTTGCCGTTGCCGCTGCTGCTGGCATCGACATAGAACGTCATCTGCGTGGGATAGTTGACCGACGGCGAGGTCAGGGAAGCTCCCGCCCCCAGGCTGCGGCAAGGACTCGCCGCGCCCGCATGGGTGGTATCACTCGCCGTGCCACTGTCCGTCCAGTCGGAGAAATCCGTGAAATCTTCGTCGATCAGCGTTCCGCCCGCGCCGCCGCCGCCGGAGAAGTTGGAATTGGTCGCCACATCCAGGCGGTAGCTGGTCGCGCCGGACGACGCACTCCAGGCCGCGGTAAAGTCCGTCGTGTTTGTCGCGCTGGCCCAGATCGAGGCCGGGGCCAGCGGCGGCGCCTGGTAGACCACCACGCTGACCGTCTGGGTGGCCGCGCCAGAAGCATTCGTGGCCGTGAAAGTAAACGTATTCGTGCCGATATCGTTGGTCGGCGGGGTGTAGTTCAACTGGCCGGATGCCGCCGTAAAGGTATAGCCGCTGGAAGCCGTGGTGCTCTGCAGCGCCAGCACCGGCGTCGGATAGCCGGCCGTGGTGGACACCGTGAAGGCCACGGCCACACCGGCCGTCGTGCTGACGGGGCCCGGATTGGCGCCGAACACCGGCGCGGTCGGGGTTTCGTCCGCCTTCGGGCCGCGCACCACCAGGGCATAGGCCTGGGTGCCGCCGGAGGGCACGGTGCGCGCCGACACCCGCACCGTGTAGGTACCGGCTTCGTCCGCCGCGAATTCGATCATTTCCACGTTGTTCGTCGCGTCCTTGCTGGTGCGCCCGTTGGCATACAGATTGCTGCCGGACGGCTTTTGAACGGTCAGATCCAAATCGTTGATGAGCTGCTTGCCGGATCCGGCCGTGCCCCAGTAATCCGCATAGGCCATCGTCAGGATGAATTTGTTGGTGGATCCCGTGGTCACCGTGTAGGTGAAGGTGTTGGTCTGGCCGGTGGCAAGGCTGTTGGTGTCAATCAGCGCCAGAAACTGGTTGGTCGCCGGCTGCAGCGTGGTGAACAGATCCACATGGCCCCAGCCCTCCACATTGTTCGGACGCACGTTCGGAATTTCCTGCTTGGTGCCGGTGCCATACTGCCCCGGCGCCATGTTGCGCGCGCCGTTGAGCATCAGCGCCTTCAACAGCTGACCGCTCGGATTCGTGACCCCGCCGGTTGTCATCACCCATTGCCGCGTCAATCCCGCCGCGCCGGCCGTGAGCGGCGTGGCCATGCTGGTTCCGCCCTCGTAGAGATAGTTGGTGTTGCCCGCCACGCCCCAACCCGTGCCCGACGCCTTCCGCGACCGGGTGGAAATGATGTCCGTACCCGGCGCTACGATGTCCGGCTTGATGCGCCCGTCGTTGCACGGACCGCGGCTGGAAAACGCCGCCATGGCGTCCACGCCGCTGGCCGCCCGCGAAAGATAATCCGTCGAAATCGGAACCGTGTCATAGTCGCCGGGCCACGCCGTGCCCCAGGTGTAGGATGAATAGCCCCCGGTGGTCCGGTAGTTTTCGCCTGCGCCGACCGTCAGGCAGTTCTTCGCCGTCGCCGGCGACGCCACCGATTCCAGATCGATCACGCCGTCCACCGTGTTCGAATCCGTGCCGGAATTTCCCGCCGCAATGCAAATCAGCATCGTCTTGTTGCTCCAGACATACTGGTCCACGGCGCGCGAATCGTCGTTGTAGTACCCGTGGTCGTCGTAGCCCCAGCTGTCCGAATGGATCCGCGCCCCGTTGTCATAGGCCTGCTTGAACAGCGTCGACAGGGCCGTCGGAATCCCGCTCAGATCTTCCTGCGACCCTTGGATGATGAGGTTCGCCTCGTAGGCCACGCCCTTGTAGAGTCCGGTGGACATCGTGCCGTTGCCCAGCACCGAGCCGCAAACATGCGATCCATGGGCGTCGAAATCGGCCCAGCTGTAGCTGGCTGAATAGGCCCCGTTGCTCCAGCCGAAGCCGGTCACCCGGTTCGTGAAATCCCGGTGCAGCGTGCCCGTGTCGCCCGTGTCCAGCCCCGTGTCGCACACGGCGATGGTCTGGCCCGCGCCGGTCAGCCCCAGCGTCGTCCACACGTTGGACACGTTCATCTTGTTGGTCTGCACCGCCACGTTGTTCCACAGCCGGGGCTTGCTGTAGGACTCGATCCATTGCACTTCGCCCCAGCCGGTGATGTCCTGGACCTGCGCCGCCGTCAAATCCGCCCGGATCCGGTCGCCTGCAGCCACCGTCACCGCCGCGCCTGTCAGAGCCTCGATTCTCTGCGCCACCGCATCTAGGTCGTCGCTGGAAAACAGCAGGATCCGGCAGGGCGAAGCGGAATCGACTTCCTTGGCAGTCGCCACGCGGGCCAGCTTCGCGCGCACCTTGGCGGCCCGTTTGTAGTCCGGCAGGAATTCACCCACATAGGCGACGTTGGCCAGGGCGGCAATCGCGGTGATTTGCGCCGGAGTGGCTTCCACCAGATAGGCGTTTTCGGGGATGTAGCCTTTCAACTTCGCGCCGGCGGCTTCCAATTCGGCTTTCCATTCCTCGCGGATCACATCGTTGAACTGCACCAGCCAGGGCGCCGTGCCGCTGGCGCTCAAATTCTGCACCGTGGGTGCCGTTGCCGCGCTGCGGATCGCCCGCGTGGCCGTTTGCCGGGCCGCGGCCGAGGTGTCAATCTGGCCCCAATCCAGAAGCAGGGGCGCGCCCGCCTGCACCGTGAATGCCCACAATCCAACCAGGCAGAATCCAAGAAGTTTCTTCATGACAATCTCCACTTTGCTGCACATCCAGCCAACAGATATTTAAATGTACTCCATTCCCAATGACGACTCAATCACTCAGACGTGCTAATCCTGCCCACCTGCTTCATGCCGATAAAAAAGACCGGGCCTTCCGGCCCGGCCTTCGCCCCGGGTAGTCTAGGGCTTCACGACGCGGTAGTACCGGTGTCCACCAGCAGAATCCGCATCCTGAAGGTTGATGTCACTCCCGGTCCCGACCTTTGAATCCACCTGGACCCAGACCGGCGGCACTTCCAGCAGATTGGTCGTGTACTGCAGCGCATATGTTACTCCTGCCGCAGTAGCAATATGCATCCCCATCGCACATCCGTTGGTCGGGGCGGTCACATTGCAAATCGGCTGGGGAGTCGGAGTCACAACAGAACCATCCTTCGTCGTGGCCGAAACCACTTCCGACCAGGTGCCGCCCGTGCCCCGAACGCGCACATAATACCGGGTGGCGGGGGTCAACCCCGACACCGGATACGACAACGCCGACACCGTCTGGTCCAGAACCAGCGAACTGCTCCCCGAAGGCTCCGTGCCGGTGACGCTGAGGGCCTGGATGCCAGCCCCCTTGTTGCTCCCGGCGGCCTTGGCCTGCCATTTGACGCACACGCTGGCATAGCCCACATACGCCGAGGCATCCAGCGCCCCGTAGGAAGTCAAAGTCGAGGTCGTCGGAATCACCGTTCCCACATCGGTCCAGTTCGACCCGCCATTCGTCGAAATCGAAACCGTAATGGCATTGGTTACGGTGCTGACGCCGCCATAGGTGCGCGCCTTGAAGTCGATCGACAAGGTCGTCTTGCCCACCGTCGAGAAGACCGGGGACTGGACATAGTTCGTGGCATAGCCCAGGACCAGATAGCTGCCGCTCGAAGCCGAGATGTTATAGGTCCATCCTTCCGGCGCGATGTTCGTGTTAGCCGCGTTGGTGGCAAGGACGACTGTCCCGCCGCTTCCGCCGCCGGAGAAATTGGTGTCGGTCGCCACCTGCACCTGGTAGGTCGATCCTCCGGTGATCGCCGTCCAGTTGACGGTGAAGGAATTGCTGGAGAGATTGGCAATGCTCGCCGTCGGCACGTAAACCGGGGCGGCCGCCGCCGTCACACTGGCCGTGACCATGGCCGTGCCCAATGTATTCGTGGCCCGGAACACAAAGGCAAACACACCGGTCGTGCTCGGCGTGAAGGACAAGGTCGGGCTCGCAAAACTGTAATCCGATGCGCTGGCGGTGGACGAGGACAGCGAAATCACCGGCGCCGGTGAACCTGACACATACCCGGAAACGTTCAGCGTAAAGAGAGCTCCCACGGTTGCCGATTGGCCGGAAATCGCCGAGAAGGAGGGGGCGGTATCCGCAGACGTCGTCGTCACGGTTCCCGTCGCAGACGCAGGCCCGGTCGCGTTGCCGACCGCCTTCACGCGGTAGTAGTAGGTCGAACCCATCGCCAGCCCGGTCACCGTGTACGTCGTGCCGGTAACGCCCTGGCCGTTCAGCACCATCGTGTTGCCGCCCGCCGGCTGCGCCCCGGTCACCACGGCGTTTTGCAGGCGCAGGCCCACGCTGGCGGTGGCCACCGCGCAATGCCACTTGACCCGGACGCTCGCCTGCCCCAGGGCCGCTTCCGGCAGGGAGATCGAACCGGAGACATACGGAGACGAAGCCGAGGCGCTGGTGTTCGTCCCGACAGGCGTCCAACTGCCGCCGCCATCCAGGGAATAGGACACCGTCAGCGCGTTGGCCGAAGTGCCGCCGAATGTCGCCACCGAGAAACCCACCTCCGCGTTGGTATAGCCCACCGTCGAGAACGCGGCACTGACCAGGCCGGGACCGCTCGCGCTGACCAGCTTGTGGTAGGTGCCCGCGTTGGAGGCGCCATTCACATATTCCCATCCCGTGGACAGGCCGGAATTGATGTTGGACACAATCACGCCCGACGCCCCGCTGCCGCCCGCCGAGAAGGAGCTGTTCGTCGCCACATCCAGCTTGTAGCTGGCTGCACCCGACACCGCGGACCAGTTCGCCGTGAACCGGTCGTTGCCGATGCCCGTCGCCGAGGACAATGTCGGCGCGGCGAGCGAGGCCGTCACCGTCAGCGAGGCGCTGGCCGATCCGCCGGTCGCGTTCGTCGCCGAGAAGTTGAAGGTGTAGGACCCATCCGCCGTCGGCGTGAAGGACAGCTGGCCGCTGCCATAGCTGGCCCCGGCCTGCACCGTGGTCATCGTCACCACCGCGGGCGTGTTGGTGCCGGAAGTGTAGGCGCCCACCGGATAGGTCAGCGTCTGGCCCACCGTCACGGTCTGGGCGACGATGTTGCTGAATACAATCAATCCGCCGGGGGCCGCGCTCCCGATCCAGCCCGCAATCGTGCCCAGCAGCACGTTCGTATTAGCGGCCATGGCGGTCGTGTATTCATAGTCGGCACTGTAGGCCACGTTCGAAGCGTATTTATACAATTCCCAGAAATTCGCGTAGCCGTCGCTGTTCAGGTCGCAGCTCGAGGCCGCGGCATTCGTCCAGCCTTCGATCACCTTGTCCGTGAAAAGGCCGCCAGTGTCGCCGTCCCAGGAATACTGGTCGTAGTTCGCCGCCGTGATCCAGCCGATTTCGTTGGTGGTAACGGTCAATTCCAGGCCCTTCGCACCGGCCGCGATCTTTGTCGCACGGTCCGCTGCCATGAGTTCCATCACCCGTCCGCCCACATCCCACGATCCGGGGGTGGTGGAAGCCAGCGTGCGCGTGCCCAGGCTGGACACGAAAAGTCCGCCCGAATGGCACGCATCGATCATCACGATGACCTTCACGCCCGTGGCGAACTTCGCCAGGTCCGTCGCCAGTTCCGTATCCTGGTAGTCGGCGTCATACGAGCACAGATAGACCGATTTCCCGTACGGATCGCTGTTGTTGCCGCCGTGGCTGGAATGGTAGTAGAAAAACACATCGCCCGACACCGCCGTGGCCGCGCGGTTCGTGATTGCCCGGCGGATGGCCGCCTTGGTGCCCAGCGAATTCGTCAGCAGCGTCACGGTTCCAGCCGTCCAGTTCCCGCGCTTGATCGTATTCGTATAAATATGCATGGCATCCGGCACGCACCCGTTCAGCCAGTTGTCCGAACCGACGTAGCTGGTGTTGTATTGGTTCAAGCCAACGAACACCCCGTAGGTCGCTGCCGCCGCCGCGCCCGTCATCGCCAGGAAACCCATTAATCCAATCCAAAGGATCTTCTTCATTTGCCCGCTCCGCTGTCTAGATGCACTCTTCCGTTATCGGTTGAAAGTACGCCCGGACCAAATTGAAACAAAGCGAAATAACGGCGGGAAAATAGACCGGTTTACCTGCCTCGTTCCAACTTCACGGCAACTTCATTTTCCATCTCTCCCCCCCTTCCCACCCGGCCCAGGCAAGAAAAAGGCCGGACCTTTCGGTCCGGCCCTCATGCCCGCTGGAATTCCCTATGGAATCACCACGCGATAGAAACGCTGCTCCCCGGCCGTTGCCCCCACCGTGCTGTCCTGCAGGGTAATGGGATCACCGGTTCCATCTTGCACATCCACCTCGTTCCAGACGGGCGGGTTGTTCGTCAAGCTGGTGGTATATTGCAGGGCATACGACCGGCCAGCTTCCGTCGCGATGGTGGCCGAAGCCGCCAGCGCACCATTGACCGGCGGCTCGAAGCTGATGGACGGCGGGGCCGCCACCATCACGCTCAACGGAACGGCCGCGCTGGTGCCGTCCTTGTCCGTCGCCGTGAAATCGAACCGTGCGGTTCCCTCTTCCGCCACCGTCGGCGTGAACGAAAACGCGCCTGAATTCACATCGAGGGACCACCGGCTGGCATCCACTTCGCTGGCGCAGGCGAAGGTCACCGCATCGCCGTCCGTTTCGGTCGCCGTCACCGTGGCACTCAGGGTCTTGCCCACCAGCAGGTTTTGCATGTCGATTGTGTTCACCGCCGGAACCGCTCCCGTCAGGCCGCTGCCCGTGTAGCCCGTCCAGGTGATGTCGTCCAGGGTGATCTGGCCGCTGGTGGACTTGTTGCTGAACACCATGACCACGTCGCCCGCGATGTTCAAGGTGGCGCTGGCCCAGGTTTGCGTTGTGTAGTCGCCACCCGTGATCGAACCCACCAGCGTGCCGTTCACATAGACGGCACAATTCAGCGTGGTGGTGTAGGGCCGGCGGTATTTCAACTGCAGGGTGCCGATGCCGCCCGGAATCGTGCCGGATTGAATATAGGCGCCCACGGCATTCTTGATGGTCGGCGACTTGCCGTTGAGGATCAGGTCGCCGCGCGCCAGGCTGTAGGTCCAGGTCGAGCCATCCTGGCCGGCGAATGTCCCGCTCAGATAGGTGCCGCTGCTGTTCGTGAAGTTGGCGAACGTCTCCGTCCCGCCGCCGGACACCGCGGCGCTGACCGTGACGCTCACGACTTGCGTCGCCACCCCCGCGCTATTGCTCGCCGTGAACGTGAAGGTCCGCGCGCCCACATCGCCCACCGGCGGCGTGTAGCTCAACGCGCCCGTTCCCGGCGCGAAGGTATAGCCCGATGAAGCGGTGGTGCTCTTCAGCGCCAGCACCGGCGCCGGGGTGCCCGACGCGCTCTCCGTGAACGCCACTGCCACGCCCGCCGTCGTGCCATACGGCCCGGTGCCGCCGGTGAAGGCCGGCGCGACCGCGGGAGAACTGACGGTGACGCTCACGACCTGCGTCGCCACCCCCGCGCTGTTGCTCGCCGTGAACGTGAACGTCCGTGTCCCCGCGTCGCCCGCCGGCGGCGTATAGCTCAACGCGCCCGTCCCCGCCGTGAAGCTGTAGCCGGACGAAGCCGTCGTGCCCTGGAGCGCCAGCACCGGCGCCGGGGTGCCCGACGCGCCCACCGTGAACGCCACTGCCACGCCCGTCGTCGTGCTGACCGGTCCCGGATTCGCACCAAATACCGGCGCCGTGGCCGGAGCGGCACTGACGGTGACGCTCACGACCTGCGTCGCCACGCCCGCGCTGTTGCTGGCAGTGAAGGTGAAGGTCCGGGAACCCACGTCGTTCGTCGGCGGCGTGTAGCTCAACGCGCCCGTCCCCGCCGTGAAGCTGTAGCCGGACGAAGCCGTCGTGCTCTTCAGGGCCAGCGTCGGCGCAGGACTGCCCGACGCGCCCACTGTGAACGCCACCGCCACGCCCGTCGTCGTGCTGACCGGTCCCGGATTCGCGCCGAACACCGGGGCGCTCGCGCCTGCCGTGGTGGCCACGGTCGCCGTCGCCGAATTCGAACTGGTGCCGCCCGCGGAAACCGCCCGCGCGCGGAAATAATAGGTCACCCCCGCTGCCAGTCCGGTCACGCTCTGGCTCGTGCCGGCCACCGTCCGGTTCGAATAGCCGGGGACATAGGCCGGCGCGCTGGCGCCGCCGCCGGTCACGAGCACGTCATCGAACGCCACATTGCCCGCGCTCTTGGTGAAGGTGAACCGCAGGTTTGTCACGGAAGTGCCCAGCGGACACGAGATGGTCGTTCCGCTGGTCGGCAAAGAGGCCGCCAAATTGGTGACGGTGCTCCAGCTCCCGCCGGAGGCGCTTTCCACCAGCAGGGAGGAATTGGACGTGCTCGCGCCCCGGACCCAGAAGCTGACATTGGTGGGGCTCGACAGGGCCGGCGTCTGGACCGCATCGCCCGTGGCATCCATTTTCAGCGCCGGCGAGGCGGTTCCATAATAGCCCGCCGACGTATAGGTGGCCCCGATGCTCGTGAAGGTCCAACCGGCCGGAGCCGTGGTGCCGGCCGCGAAGCCCTCGCTGAGCAGCGTTCCGCCCGCGCCGCCGCCGCCCGCGAAACTGCTGTTCGTGGCCACGTCGAGCCGGTAGCCGGTCGCCGCCGCCACGGTGCTCCACGCCGCCGTGAAATCCGTGCTGTTCGTCGCGCTGGCCCAGATCGCGGCCGGGGCGGCGGGCACCGCCGCAGGCGCGGCATTCACCGTGACGCTCACGGTCTGCGTCGCCACGCCCTGGCTGTTGCTGGCCGTGAAGCTGAAGCTCATGGAACCCACGTCGTTGGTGGGCGGAGTATAGCTCAGCACCCCCGTCCCCGCCGTGAAACTATAGCCTGACGAAGCGGTCGTGCTCCGCAGAGCCAGGGTCGGCGCCGGACTGCCGCTCGCCGAAACCGTGAAGGCCACCGCCACGGTCGCCGTCGCGGTGACGGGACCCGGATTGGCGCCGAACACCGGCGCCACCAGAACGGCGGTGCCCGTGGGCATCTTCAACGCCGGATCCCCCAGCAGGTTCATGCCGAACTGAATCCAGCGCTCTTCCGCGTAGGTGCCCGAGGAACTGGCCATGTCGGCCTTGTGCATGGCAAACGCCAGGCCCAGCGTCCGGCCGGCCGTCTCGTACATCCGCTTGTAGAACTTGTAGGCATACACCGTCGACGGCCCGCCGTCCGAGGTGTTGGAAGCCGGCGCGGCATCCGGCTCGCCCCACCCGTAGCGCGCGCAGCCCATGTAGGCCAGCGCCCCGCCCAGGCGGTTCGTGTTGCGCAGGAAGCTTTCCGCCAGGCAGGGCTCCGTCGTGTAGGTGCTGCCCTCAATGAGGTCGCTGTTCTTGTCGAAATGCCCGGTCAGGCAGGCATCCGTGTACACAAAGGCCACCATGCCCGTCATGCTGGCGGCATCGGTGTTCAGGAATTCCCCGCCCGTTTCCAGGCCCCAGCCCAGCGGCTCGCCGTGGCCCGAGAACATCAGGTGCGTGTAGTTCTTGTTGAAGGCGGTCTTCGTGTTCGCCTCGCTTTGCGAATAATCGCCGCAGGTGCTGGAGTCCCACGAGGTGATCGTGTCGCAGATGATGTTGACCTGCGCCGGCCAGTAGGACCGGATGCCGTCGCGGTACAACCGTCGCAGCCAGGCCTCCGAATCGCTCACCGACGTGTGCGCCGGAGTCGTCGTCTGGCGGAAACCCGCGTGCCCGTCGATTGTCACGTCGTCGCTCGGCCGGTCCGTACCGGTATAGGTGTCCCACGCGTTTGGGCCGCCCAGGATGATCTTGTTGGTCACCGGGGTGCCGGATTCGTAGGTCATGACCTTGTTGAGATAGTTCGTCACCTGCGCCGCCGTGCGCATCGGCAGGCGCGCCACGATCACGTCCCAGGCCATGTCCACGCTGTCGCTCGTCTCGCCATAGATGGAATCGCCGTCGGCGTTCCAGTTGCCGCTCAGGCCGGAATAGTACAGGTCGGTCGGCATGTTCGTCTCGGTGGTGCTCTGCGAGGTCACCGCCGCGTAGCAGTAGCGCACCGGCACGACCGTGTCGTCGCCGCCCAGCAGCACCATCGTCGTGCCCAGCGTCGCCACCGCGTTGCTGATGCACGCGCGGATCTTGGCCTGCATGTCCGTCCCGGAATACGCGCTCGCAATGTCGTTCGTCGTCATCACCCGCGTTGAATAGCTGCCGCCCGTGGCCGACGCCCGGTAGTTCGCGATCTGCTGGAACGCGTTGCTCAGCGTGGCGGACGTGATGATCAGGTAGTCCAGCGTCGCCTTCGGCGCCGTCGTCTTCACCGCCGGCGCGAAACTCGCGGAGTCCGCCGGATTCGCCACCAGGCTGTCCACCAGCGGCTCGAACGCGCTCTTCTGCTTGGACAGGATCGCGCGCGCCGCCGGCGCCTCGTCATACGTCGCCGTCACGGTGATCTTCGAGCGCAGCACCAGCTTCTTCTCGGTGGCCACGTAGGCCAACGGATTCAGCCGCACCGACACGAACCGGAAGCCCTGCATGTCCTGGTCGCCTGCGCTGGCCGCGATGTCCGTCGGCCATGCCGCGGCGCTCGCATAGCGGGCGTTCGGCCCCACGAACGCCGGCCGCGCCTTGCTCTTCGGGGCGCGCGGCTGCGCCGGATATGCCAGCAGGCCTTCCGCCAGCACCGCCTCCTCGGCCGTCGCGGAAATCGAAATGTTCTGCGCCCCCGCCGGCAGCAGGATGTTCACGAACTTCGCCGGCAGCGACGGCGCGCCGATCTCATCCACCACCCGCGTGCCGTTCGCCAGCCCGATCACCGTGTATGCGCCCGCCGGAGTCAGCGTGACATCCTGCGCAGAGAAGGTGAAATCCATGCTGTATTGCGCCGCGCCCGCGGCTGCCGCCCACACCAAGCCCAGGACCATCGCCACATGTTTCTTCATCGGTTGCTCCCGGTAGGAAATGCGTTCTCCTACTAAAGATCAGGAGAATACCGATCGCCGCACCTGAAGAAGAAGTGAAAAACGCTTGGAAAAATAGAGCGATTCACTTGTCCGGGCGGGAATTCCACCCTTTCAGCAATACGCGCGGCTCAGCGCCGGCCGGGCCGGCCTTGCACCCAGGCCCGAACCTCGGCCACCGCGGTTTTCCATTTCCGGGCGTCTGTCCGCACATCCATAAACGCCGCAAAGAGATCCAGCAGGATTTCGCGCCACTGCTCCAGGAAAATCATGCGCTCCTGGAAACGGCTGACGGCATCCATCTGGCCCTCCCCCTGCGGCAGCTTGAGGCCGCGCACCAGAAACTGGTCCGCCTCGAACCCGAACGACCAGATATGCTGTTCATCCAGCGCAAAGGTCACTTTGGCTTCCTTCAGCTTCTTGCCGCTCAGCAGGCAGGTCTTGGCTTCGATGCTGTTTTCCGGTGCGCCCTTCTTCAGCACCGCCGCATGCGCCCCGTTGCCCTCGTGCATGAACGTCAGCGGCCCTTCCACCAGCACGCCCAGCTCGCGGCCGGCCGCCAGCGCCACCTTGCCGTTTTGCGTTTCCGCCTTGAACCACAGCCAGGTCAGGAATTCCCGGCCCGGCGCCGCCTCCATGCGCTCCTCCATCTCCGGCGAGAAATTCGCGCCCGGGATGTCCCGCAGATCGACCTGCTTCAGCCGCTGGCCCAGCACCTCCGGCGTCGCCGGATCGCCGCCGAAACCCAGCGTCGACGCCAGCGCCGCGTTGAACACATCCACCGGCGCCTCCGCCAGCGCCGTCACATACAGATGCGTGGCCCCGGGCGCATACACGAATGGAATCGCCCGCAGCTGCGGCGGCATGTTCGGCCGCAGGCGCTCCGTCACCGCCTGGCGGATTTCGGCGCGCTGCTTCGCCTTGAGATAGGCCTTCCCCTCCGCCGCCATCAGCGCCAGCTCCTCCATGCGGCACTCCGCCTTCAGCAGCGCCGCCGGCACCTTCTTTTCCGCCTGCCGCAGTGCCAGCCGGATCCAGCCGGCATGCATCCCCGTGTCGTCCGTGATGTTCGCATCCAGCAGGTGCCGGCCCGTCACCCACCCGCGCTGCTCCCCCTCCCCCAGCCCGTCCAGCGACGTCGCCTTGTGCGCCGCGAATTTCTCCGCCCAGTTGCGGGGAAACGCCCGCGGCAGCTCCAGCATCCGGAAACTCATCGATCCACTTTCAAACGGCATGGCCCAGATTCTCCTTGGCCGCCGACTCTGCCATCCCCGCCCCGCCCCGGCAAGCCCCTTCGCCCCCATGCGGGGAAGCGCGGCTCATCGCCTGCATTTGATTTTTCCACACTATGGAAAAACTTTCCGCCGTTTTTCCACACAATGGAAAAACTTTGAGGAATTTTTCCACACTGTGGAAAACATTTTTCCACAGTGTGGAAAATTCCGGCGCCTAGGCGTCGGTCACCGCGCCGGCCGAGGCGCTGCCGACTTCGCGCGCGTACTTCGCCAGCACGCCGCGCGTCTCTTTGGGCGCCGGTTTTCGCCATGCCGCTTTGCGCCGCTTGAATTCCGCCGCCGGCACCATCAGGTCGATCCGGCGCTGTTCCGCATCAATGGAAATCCCGTCGCCGTTCTTCACCAGCCCGATCGGCCCGCCCACCGCCGCCTCCGGCGCGATGTGGCCAACCACGAACCCGTGGCTGCCGCCCGAAAACCGGCCGTCCGTGATCAGCGCCACGTCCTGCCCCAGCCCGCGGCCCATGATGGCCGATGTCGGCGACAGCATCTCCCGCATGCCCGGCCCGCCCTTCGGCCCTTCGTTGCGGATCACCACCACGTGGCCCTTCTTCACCGTCCCTTTCAGGATGGCGGCCAGCGCGGTCTCCTCGGACTCGAACACGATCGCGCGCCCTTCGAACCGCAGTCCTTCGTGCCCGCTGATCTTCGCCACCGCGCCCTCCGGCGCCAGGTTGCCGCGCAGAATCACCAGGTGCCCCGTCGGCTTGATCGGATTGTCGAACGGCCGGATGATGGTCTGGCCTTGCGGATACGGCCGGATATGCTTGAGGTTCTGCCGCAGGGTCTGGCCGGTCACGGTGAGCAGGTCGCCGTTCATCAGGCCTTCTTCGATCAGCCGGCGCATGAGCGGCGCCGTGCCGCCGATGGCCACCAGGTCCGACATCACATGCCGGCCGCTGGGCTTCAGGTCCGCCAGCACCGGCGTCCGCGCCCCGACGCGCGTGAAGTCGTCCAGTTCCAGCTTCACGTTCGCGGCGTGCGCGATGGCCAGCAGGTGCAGCACGGCGTTCGTCGAACCGCCCATCGCCATCACCAGCGCGATGGCGTTCAGGAACGCCTCGCGCGTCAGGATGTCGCTGGGCCGGATGCCGCGCCGAATCAGGTTCATCACTGCCTGTCCGGCTTCGCGGCAGTCGCGCGTCTTCGCCGCCGAGACCGCATTCTGCGCGCCGCTGTTCGGCAGGCTCATGCCGAGGGCTTCGATCGCCGAGGCCATCGTGTTGGCCGTGTACATGCCGCCGCACGAGCCGGCCCCGGGGATCGCGCAGCCTTCGATCTGCGCCAGTTCCTTCCCGGAAATCTCCCCGCGCGCCTTCTTCCCGACCGCCTCGAACACGCTCACGATGTCCACGGGTTTTCCATGGTGGCAGCCGGGCTTGATCGTGCCGCCATAGACGAACACCGCCGGCCGGTTCAGCCGCGCCATCGCGATCAGGCACCCCGGCATGTTCTTGTCGCACCCGCCGATCGCCACCAGCCCGTCGAACGCCTCGCACCCCGCCACCGCTTCGATCGAATCGGCGATGATCTCGCGCGATACCAGCGAATAGCGCATGCCCTGCGTGCCCATCGAAATTCCGTCCGAAATCGTGATGGTGTTGAAAATCACAGGCTTGCCGCCCGCCGCCGCCACGCCTTCCGCCGCCCGCCGCGCCAGCCGGTCGATGTGCATGTTGCACGGCGTGACCTGGCTCCAGGTCGACGCAATGCCCACCTGCGATTTCTGGAAATCGGCGCATGTGAAGCCCACCGCGTGCAGCATCGCCCGGCTCGCCGCCCGCTCCATGCCGTCCGTCACCGCCTGCGACCACTTCCGGTGCAGCGACCCCTTTGGACCGGCAATTTTCGGCGTTTCCATCCGCATCTCCTTGTTTTTCCGCTGGATCGGAATCCTACCCCTTCCCGCCGTTCTCCGCAACCACGCCAC
>CAZMOR010000046.1:0-15215 GCA_964567795.1 uncultured Verrucomicrobiota bacterium | reverse complement strand
CGGTTTTCCCGCCAGCGCCGCGCGCAGCAGGCCCAGCGCCGCGTTGAGTTCGTCCAGGCTGCCGAGAGCGCACACCAGGGGATTCGATTTGCTTACGCGCTTGCCGCCGGGGAGGAGGGTGGAGCCGTCGTCGTTCATGCCCGAATCATCGCGAATATCGCCCGTCGATGGCAAGTCAGGAGGAGCGGCACGCTGAAGCGTGGACTACAAACGGGTCGTGTTTGTTGTCCAGCCTTCAGGCTGGATCTGCACATTCGGGGGCTTAGCGCATTTCGCCGTTTTCCGGCGCGGCGCGCCGTGCTACGGTCGGACGCGAAAGCCATGAAACCGGAATGCTCGCCAGTTTCGCCTGAAACCTGTCCGCTTTGCGGCGGCATCGGACCATTTGCGCCCGTGCCCGACATGCGCAAGCGGGTGCTGCGTGCGTGCCCCGCCTGCCGGCTGGTGTTCGCCGCCGCCGCCGATCTGCCGGAAGCCTCGGCCGAGAAGGAGCGCTACGCCAAGCACAAGAACGGGCCCGAAGACAAAGGCTACGTTGCTTTCCTGCGCCAGGCCGTCGATCCGGTCCTGCCGCTCCTGAAGCCGGAGATGCGCGGCCTCGACTACGGCTGCGGCCACACGCCCGTTCTGCACCTGCTGCTGAAGGCGGCCGGCCTGCAGTGCGAGAACTACGACCCGTTTTTCGTTCCGGATTGGCCGACGGGACCATTTGATTTCATCTTCGCCACCGAAGTCGTCGAACATTTCCACCGGCCGGCCGCGGAGTGGCCGAAAATGGCGGCGCTGCTCAAGCCCGGCGGCCTGCTCATCGTGATGACCGCGCCGTGGGATGATCTCGCCGCGTTTCGCACGTGGGGCTACGCAAGCGACGAAACCCACGTCGTTTTCTACCATCGCCGCACGCTGGAATGGATTTTCGACAAATTCGGCTTCGACGAACTCGACCGCCGTAATCCGCGCGTCAGCGTGCTCAAAAAACGCTGATTTTGGCAAAAAACCGGAATTTTTCCGGAAAAATGCCTAAAAACGTCCCAAAATCTGAAAAATCGCCCAATTTTCGTCAAAATTCACGAAAATCGGCCAAAAATCGGCATTTTGGACCTATTTTTCGCGAAAAACGGGGTTTTGGGCAAAAAAATGAGCCGCGATTCCCCGCATGGGGGGCCGCGGTGCGGCTTGGTTTAGAGCGGCAAGTGGTGGCGGTTCCAGCGGGGAGATCCGCGCGGCAACGTGTCCATTCAGTGCTGATTTTAGCCGGAACAACAGGATGATTCCGTTTTAAGGAAAAGCCGGAGTTCCGCAATTCGTCACGATAATGGGGTCGGGGGCGGTGATCGATGTAAGGTATGTGGCAAACGCATCGCAGTTGGAGAATACGAGATCGCCCCATGAATAGGTCCCGTCGGGATTTCGGCATTGCGCCGCATTCAGGGCATGGGTACCAAGCGGGAAGTCTGGACTTGTTGAGTTGGTGCTTTCTTCGATGGTGACCCAAACCCCGCCGATGTTTTCCATCGTTGAAGAACTACTGGTTTCGTTGGAGGCACTCGCGGTTTCGGTGCCGGAATCGGTCTGTGCACTTGTCGATTGGGATGTGGCGGTTGAAGTGTCTGTAGCGGTGGTGTCCGAATCGTCTGAATCACAGGCGGCCAGCCCCAGTGCCACGAAGAGGGAAAGAAGCGCCCACCAGCATCGATTTTGGCATTTCATATGATGTTACGTTTCGCCATCACATCCGCAGTATTCCAACCGTTTTCAACCTGAAAGTAGCGCATTGGCAAGCGTCGGACAATGACGTTCCGCTTTTTGGAATGGTCAGCCAATCATTGGCCAAAAACCGACATTTTGACCAATTTTTCGCGAAAAACGGGGTTTTGGGCAAAAAATGAGCCGCGATTCCCCGCATGGGGGGCCGCGGTGCGGCTTGGTTTAGAGCGGCAAGTGGTGGCGGTCCCAGACGGTGAGGCCGGGGCGGGCGCGGGCGAGATGGCCGGGGCGCAGCGAAGCGGCGTAGCCGACGGCGACGGTGACGAAGAGGGCGAGGGGGAAGTGCCACGCGAAGTGGAGCGGGGTGTACGACTGCACGAGCTGCGTCACGACGATGGCGGAGACGGCGCCGGCGGCCCAGCCGGCGAAATCGGCGCGGCGGGTGAGCATTCCCAGCAGGAAGAGGCCGAGGATCGGCGCGTTGAAGAGGCTGACGATGTGGGTGTAGGCCTCGATCAGGTGCTCGAAGCGCGCGACGTAGAACGCGAGCGCGGTGGCGAAGGCGCCAAGGACGAAGGTGAGGGTGCGGGCGAGGCGCAGATCGTGTTCTTCGCCGGCGGGGGTTTTCCGCGCGGGCCGCAGGAAGTCGTGGATGATCACGGTCGCGGCGCAGCTGATGCCGGAGTCGAGGCTGGACATGGCGGCGGCGAAGAGCGCGGCGACGAGGAGTCCCGACACGCCGTCGGGCAGGGCGTGGAGAATGAACATGGGCAGGAGGCGGTCGCTGGACAGGCCGGCGGGAAACAGGTTTGGATCCGCGGCCTGGCAGGCGAAGAGCCCGAGGCCGATAAAGAGCAGCGCGCCGATGACGATGAAATCCACGCCGGCGT
Source organism: uncultured Verrucomicrobiota bacterium (assembly GCA_964567795.1). GTDB lineage: Bacteria > Verrucomicrobiota > Kiritimatiellia > CAIQIC01 > Lenti-01 > Lenti-01. The sequence goes on along the minus strand of CAZMOR010000046.1, from coordinate 12,618 downwards.
TGAAGAAGAGGGCGCGGGTGACGCCGCGCGAAGTGGGGATGGCCAGCATGCGCTGGACGGTGAGCTGGTCGGTGCCGTAGTCCTGCATGAGCTGGAAGAAGTAGCCGAGGCCGACCACCCAGCCGCTCATGGCGGTGAGCGAGAGGTGCCAGTCGGCGACGTGGAGGTGGCCCTGCGCGCGGGCGAAGTCGAGGATGCCGGCGGCGCCGCCGGGGGCGCGGTGGATCAGCGCGACAATGAGCCAGGCCACCCCGCCGAGCATGAGGATGAACTGGACGACGTCGGTCCAGATGTCGGCGGCGAGGCCGCCAAGGACGGTGTAGGCAGTGGCGAGGCCGCCCATGGCGAGGATGCAGGCCCACTGCGGAATGCCGGAGACGACGGAGAGGGCGAGGGCCGGGGCGTAGATCACGAGCCCGAGCCAGCCAAGGCGGGCCAGGATGAACAGGCCGGCGACAGCCTGGCGCGCGCGGGGGCCGAAGCGGTGCGCGATGTATTCGTAGGATGTGGTGACGCGCAGGCGGTGGTAGAAGGGGTAGAAGAGGGTGACGAGGACCGGCGCGACCAGCACGCTGGCGAAGCTGACGACGATGAAGGCGATGTTGTCGCGGTAGGCGGTGCCGGGCAGCGCCATGAAGGTGACGGCGCTGGTGAGCGAGGCGTACATGCTCATGCCGACCACGAGCCAGGGCATGCGGCGGCCGGCGAGGAAGAAGTCCTCCGTGTTCTTCTGCTTTTTGGCGAAGAGGAGGCCGATGGCGAGCATGGCGAGGAGATAGACGCCGAGGATCGTGTAGTTCAGCAGGCTGAAGGCGGGCGTTGTGGGCATGGTGATTTCCTAGCATGGCCGGCAGGCGGTGGCGAGGGGGAAAGGGAGGAGAAAAAGAGGATTTCTTTTGGATTTCGCCGGCTTGGAAACCAACCCCGGACTTTTCCGTTCTGGCGCTTCGAGGCCGACCGCTCGCGGACACGAGTCCTGCTCGGATCGTCCGCAAAGCGCCATCTCCGGAAAATTCGGGATTATTTCCTCGGGAAATCCCGGCGAAATCCAAAAGAAATCCTCTGCTTCCACGTCCTGCGGACAGCGGATGGCCGGATTCAAGGCGATTGAAAAAGCGCCGGCGGGAGGGCATTCTGTGCCGCATGACAATGAACGCGACATGGCAATGGGACGAATCAATTCCGGTCGGGCGCGATTTCGGCGACCGGTCGGTGGTGGCGGCGTATGACGAACATCACCGCCGCTACCGGGACATCGACGGCGAAATCGCGGCGCTGCTGGCGTGGCTGGATTTGCAGCCCGGCCAGGTGGCGTGCGACTTCGGCTGCGGCACGGGGGCGTTCACCCGCGCGTTTGCGCGCCGGTGCGGCACGGTGTATGCCGTGGATGTGTCGGCGGCGATGCTGGACTATCTCGACTGGAAGGCCAAAGACGAGGGCCTGGCGAACGTCCTTTGCCGGCGCGGCGGCTTTTTGAGCTATGTCCACGACGGTCCGCCCTGCGACGTCATCCATTCCAGCCTGGCGCTGCACCACCTGCCGGATTTCTGGAAGCAGCAGGCGCTCGACCGGCTGGCGGCGATGCTGAAGCCGGGCGGGAAGTTCCATTTGTTCGACGTGGTGTTCGTGCCGGAGAACTGCGCCGCGAACATCGACGCCTGGATCGCGAACATGGAGGCCCGGACCACGCCCGAGATGGCCGACGGCCTGCGCAGCCACGTGCGGAAGGAATTTTCCACCTACACGTGGATCCTGGAAGGCATGCTGGCGCGCGCGGGGTTCCGCATTGAACGCGCGGAACATCCCGAGAGCGTACTGGCGCACTACTACTGCACGAAGGTCTGACGGCGCCACCAGCGCCGGATGCTGCGGATTTCGGAAATAATGAACAGCAGGCCCAGGCCCGTGTAAACGGCCAGCAGAAGCCAGACGACGCGGGGAACCGGCCCGGTGAAGGGCACGATGTTTTTGCCCACGGGCCGCGTCAACGAAAACAGCAGGGCCACGTCGCCGAGGCAGGGGGCATCGGCCGCGAGTTTGCCCATGAAGCCGGGCAAGAGACTGCCGAACGGCGTGGGCCAGGAGCAGGCGATCGCTTCCAGGGAGAGGGGGATGGCATGATCGAGCCGGCCGGCGGCGCGCGCCGCGCCGATGCCGAAGGCCGAGGCCACCGAGCCAAGACCAAACCAGACCGGACCGGAATCGACATCCATGAAATCCAGATAGCGGCCATCGGGCATTTCGGCGAAGCCGGCCAGCCAGGCCGACTGTTTCCAAAAATGCGCTTCGTGGGCGCGGTACCATGCGCCGGCGATGGCGGGATCCAGTTCCGGGGCGAAAATCAGGATGCCGGAGTTGCCGCAACCGCGGGCATTCTGCAGGATGCGGTCGAAGGCGGCATCCATCTGGAAGGCCGGCAAGCCTTCGGGGGCGCGGACCGGACCGTCGAAGGTGGCCATCAAACTGCGGGCCAGTTCATCGTGGTTGGTGCCGTCGAGGCGGGCGGCGCGCTGGATGGCGGCCACGGCCCACAGGATGTCGTTGGGGTAGCACTCGCCGGGATAATCGTCGAGCAGGTGATGGCGGGCGGCGGCAAGCTCAGCGGCCAGCGCCTGGCGCTGGGCCGACAGGGTTGCGTGATATGGCCGGTCGCCCGTGAGGCTTTCATAGGAGGACAGGCCCAGGATGAGCAGCATGCGGTAGAAGAGGTTCTCCCGTTCCAGGTAAGCCGGGCCCCACTTCTGCCGGACCCAGGTGGCGGTATCGGGGGAAATCACCACCGCGGCGGCGGTATTCACGGCCTGGCGCAGCGGGCCGCGGGTGGCATCGATGCGGCCCTGGCGCTGCAGGTCCTCCGCGGTGAGCAGGAAAAACACGGAACCGAACATGGGCCATTCCGTGGCCGCCACATCATCCTGATTCGCACCGGCGGCGGCCCGGGTTTGTAAAAACTTGCCGGCCCAGGACTGGTAGCGCCCGGCCACGGATTCAAATTCGCGCGCGATCCAGGCGGAATCACCGGAGCTCCGGAAGTGGCCATCCAGAACCAGCCGCGCGATCACGCCGGCGGGATACAGGAAAAATACCGCGGCGAAAGCGATGGCCAGGCCCGCCAGAAACAGGCGGGGCGCGCGGCGAATCAGGATGGGGTTCAGGCGCAAGCGCATGACCGGAGGATAGCACGGGCCGCGCCGGCCTGTCGAAGCCCTATTCGGCCGGGCCGGGAGCCGGATCAGGCGCCCAGTCCGGGGCAGGCCGCGCGGAAGGCGCGCCGGGCCTTGCGGCCGCAGGCGGGTTCGGCGCCGGCGCAGACCAGGCCGGCCAGCCGCGCGGGGACCTCCCGGAAAATCCGGCGGATTTCAGCCGGGCCGGCGCCGCGGGCAAACGCCAGGCCGGCGGCGAGCGCGGGCCCGGCCTTGGTCGCGAGTCCACAGTCGGCGGACAACCGGTTCTTGCGGGCGCTGAGATACACCTGCGCGAGCAGGGAGAACACCAACGCGGGCAGAATGGCGGCGCCCTGCTCCGCATACAGCTTCCGGAAGGGCAGGCCGATGAAGATGCCCTGGTTGCCCGAACCGGTGATGGTCATGACGGGATGGGCATAGCCCGACATCCGCCCGGCGACCCGCCGGGCGATCTGCATATCAAGGGGATGGCCCCTTTCCGCCGGCACCTGGCGCAGGATGAAATCGCGGGCAAGCGCCTCCAGTTGCGGATCGCGCGCGCGGGCAAGCTGGAAAATCTCCGCTAGCGTGGGCGGCGGCGGCAGGGGTTTCTCGCGCGGGGTGAGGTCGCGGCCGGCGACCATCAGCTTTTCGATGTGGTCATGGCGGCCGGCGAGGGTGACCGATGTGCGCGCGCCGGGGATCCGGGCTTCCACATACAAGCCGCGGCGGCGCAGCGGCGCGATGGCGAGCCAGTTTTTCGTCCGCAGAAAGGCGCGGGCGCGGCGCCGGTCGAAATCGGCGAAGACATTGAAGCCGTCCGCGCGCGAAGCGAGGCCCGCGGCGGCGGCGGCGAGGATGCCGCGCACCTGCAGATGCGGGACGACGGCGGTGGAGGCGTTGCGGAAGGCGTCGCGGGACAGGCGCAGTTCGGCGCGGAAGGCGCCGGGCGCCGGCCGCGCGGGCAGGTGGCGGACCAGCGTGCGCAGGGCGTAGGCGACGGCGGCGGGCTCGGTGCAGCCGACGACTTGCACGATTTCGCTTTGCAGCAGGCGGAGGGCGTCCCGCGGGGTCATGGGCGGTGGTCTTTCCGCCGGCAGGGGCAGTCGCGCGGGCAGACGCCGGCGCGGCCCTGGCCGGGCAGGACCGGGCCGCCTTCGAGGCGCAGGCACTTGCCGTGGATGAGGGCATCGGCCAGCTTGCGGCGGGCGGACTCGAGAATGCGCGCGAAGGCGGAGCGGGAGATGCCCATCTTCGGCGCGGCCTGCTCCTGGTAGAGGCCGTTGAGGTCGGCCAGGCGGACGGCCTCCAGCTCGTCGAGGGTGAGGGCCACTTCCGCCAATTCCACGCGGGGCACGCCGGCGGGCTTGTAGAAGGTGACGCGGGGCACGAAACCGATCTTGCGGGGCTGGACAGGTCTGGACATGGAAACGAACATATACCCGAAACCGGCCCGGCGTCAACGGCCGGCCGGGTTGACACGGCGCCGTTATGGGCATATGCTCATTACAAACTGAAAGGAAGACAACGATGAAAATATGCCTGCCGATTACGGAGAACCGCGGCCTGGAGAGCCCGCTGCACGGCCATTTCGGGTCCGCGCCGGGCTACCTGGCGGTGGACGCGGAGACCGGCGCCGCGGCGGCGCTGCTGAACTGGAACCAGGGCCACGCGCACGGGATGTGCAACCCGGTGCAGGTGCTGGCGGAGGCCAAACCCGACGCGGTGCTGGTGGCGGGCCTGGGCCGGAACGCGCTGCTGCGGCTGCGGGAGAGCGGCATCCGGGTCTACCTGGCGCCGGCCGGGACGGCGGCGCAGGCGGTGGCGCTCTTCAAGGATGGCAAGCTGCCGGAGCTGACGGATACGGCCACCTGCGGCGGGCATGGCGCGGGCCACGCTTGCCCCGGCCATGCCTGAATCCCGCCGGGATGCGGGGGCGCGCGGCTCACGGATTTCCCACAAGGTGGAAAAAAGTTTTCCACAGTGTGGAAAAACGGCCCAAACATATTCCATTGCATGGAAAAACCGCGGCCCGGGGAACGGGCCGCGGTTTCCCGCATCGGGGTGGCGCGGAGCGCCTACTTCTTGATGGTGATCTTGATGGAGGGCTTGCCCGCCGGCTTTTCCTCCGCCTTGGGGGCATCGGTGCCGTCGAACTTGGCGCTGGCGGCGATCTTGATGGCCGGGTGCTTGATCTGGACGGCCGGCTTCGCGGCGGGTTTTTCCTCGGGCTTCGCGGCGGGCGCGGGCTTCGACGGCGCGGCGCCTTCAGTGGGGACGATGTCGTCGACGATTTCCTTGAGGATGGTGGTGTAGCCCTTGCCGTCGGCCATGTCGCCCTGGACGGACTTGAGGCCCTTGGCGGCGTCTTCCTCCGGCGAGGAGGATTCCAGGACGAAGATGGTGGAGCCGATCTGGATGCGGTCGCCGGCCTTGATCTTCACGGTGTCCTCGACCCGCTGGCTGTTGACGTAGGTGCCGTTGCGGGACTTGAGATCCTTGAGGTAGAACGCGCCGTCGGAAAAACGGATGCCGCAGTGGACGCGGGAGACCTTGTCGTCGAGGAGCGGAATATCGGCTTCGCGGGAGCGGCCGATGGAGAGGGGTTCGGCGGTGAGTTCGATGTCCTTGGGGATGCCGAGCTTGTTGATGTAGCGCAGGTGCATGACGATCCTTCCGGTTAGACGATACCTTTGGCGATGAGGGAGGCGAAATAGTCGATGGTGAGCTTGAGGCCTTCCTCGAGCGGCATCTTGGGTTCCCAGCCGAGGAGCTTGCGGGCCTTGTCGATGTTGGGCTGGCGGACCTTGGGGTCGTCGACGGGCAGGGGTTTGTGGACGATGGGGGACTGGGAGCCGGTGAGTTCCTTGATCTTGAGGGCGAAGTCCATGACGGTGAGTTCGCGCGGGTTGCCGATGTTCACGGGGTCGGAGTGGTTGCTCATCATGAGGCGGAAGATGCCGTCGACGAGGTCGGAGACGTAGCAGAAGGAGCGGGTCTGCTTGCCGTCGCCGAAGACGGTGAGGGGTTCGCCCTTGAGGGCTTCGCAGCAGAAGGCGGGGACGATGCGGCCGTCCTTGGGGCGCATGCGGGGGCCGTAGGTATTGAAGATGCGGACGATGCGGGTTTCGACCTTGTGGTAGCGGTGGTAGGCCATGACGATGGCTTCGGCGAAGCGCTTGGCTTCGTCATAGACGCCGCGGGGGCCGATGGGGTTGACGTTGCCCCAGTAGGTTTCGACCTGGGGATGGATGAGGGGGTCGCCGTAGACCTCGGAGGTGGAGGCGAGCAGGAGGCGGGCGCCCTTGGCCTTGGCGAGCCCGAGGGCGTTGTGGGTGCCCAGCGAGCCGACCTTGAGGGTCTGGATGGGCAGTTCGAGGTAATCGATCGGGGAAGCGGGCGAAGCAAAGTGGAAGATGTAGTCGAGGGGGCCGGGGAGATCGATGTGGCGGGTGACGTTGTGGTTGATGAATTCGAAATCGGTGCGGGAGCGCAGGTGGGCGATGTTGTCGAGGTTGCCCGTGAGCAGGTTGTCCATGGCGATGACGCGGTGGCCTTCGGCCAGGAGCCGGTCGCAGAGGTGGGAACCCAGGAAGCCGGCGCCGCCGGTGATCAGGGTGACAGGCTGGCGAGAAGTTGTAGTCATAGCATGGGAAGATGCCATCTTACTCGGGTTTGAGCAAGGCGGGATGCAACTGGCTGGCGAAATCCGCAATGGCTTGGAGATGGGCTTCGGAGCCGGGCAGGCGCCCGCCGGACATGGCGATATAGGCCCAGCGGTGGGAAACGCCGCGGAAGACGCGGTCGTAGCCCATCCAGAGCATGCGGGTGATGTGGGAGGCGGTTTCGCGGCCCTTGCCGACGAACCAATAGGCATAATACGAGGAATAAGTGGCGGGGGTGCCGTCCGGACGGGTGTAGGCCCTGGCCATGTCGAGAACCATCACCTCGAGGGGCTGGTCGCGGCCGGCGAGCGGGATGCGGATGGTGCGCTGTTCGGCGATTTCATTGCCGGCGGCGGTCATGCAGACCTGGGGGCGGTGGATGCTGGAGCGATCGTCGCCGCTGAGGACGATGCTGACCTGGATGCCGTCCGGGCTGCCGGGGCGGGAGTAGTACTTGCGGACCAGGCCGGTGTCGGGCGGGAGCATCGCGCGTTCGGCCCAGTTCATGGCGCCGAGCGGGGCGCCGCATTTGGGGCAGACGGTTTGGCCGGCGAGCTGGTCGGCGATGAACTCGCCGCCGCAGTCGCGGTTGGAGCAGAACAGCAGATCCACCCCGTGCCAGGGGCCGACCTGGTCGGGGAGGTGCATGACGATGCCGGCCTCGTCGCTGTTGGCCACGCCGGTTTTGAAAACCAGGGCCCAGGCGGTCGCCGCCAGCGCGGCGATTACGAAGAGGCGCGTTCCGAAATATGCTGTTTGAGCTTTGTCCATGCGCGGCGGTAATCCAGATTGAGCAGGCGGTCGAGGGACAGCATCAGCAGGATGCTGATGAGGAAAATGGGATAGCCGGAGTAATCGTGCCAGAGTCCCATGGCGGTTTGCTGGCCGAAGAAGGCGGCCACCACCACGACCAGGATGATGCGGCAGATGTTGGCGATGATGGCGACCGGCACGCTGCAGAGGAAGAGAAACCATTTCTTGGCCAGGGTCTTCTGGCTGTACCAGGCATAGAACGCCATCAAGGCGGTCATGGCCAGCAGGGAGCGCAGGCCGCTGCATTCCGGGGCGACGTTGAAGGAGAAGGGATTGCCGGCGGCGGAGAACAGGCCGGCGCCGACGCGCTGGACATGGAGGCCGAAGCCGTTCAGCAGGAAGGCGGACGCGGCGGTGGCGAACAGGCGCAGGGGGGCGGTCATGCTGTCGATGAAGTTCAGCGGGATGGCCAGGAAGAGATAGGCGCAGGGAAAGATCAGCCAGCGGGCGAGGGCAAAGCCATATAAGAGGAAAGGCAGCGCCCACAGCAGCAGGATCAAGGCGGCCATGGAAAGGCGGGGTTGCTGGGCGAGGACCCCCATCCAATGCAGGGTGAGGGCGAGCACCAGCAGGTGGGCGCCGCGCCAGTCCATGCGGCGCGGGGCGGCGGCAATCTCCCGGCGGCGGATCCAGAGGGCGGCCAGGCTGGCGAGCGGCAGCAGCTGGCAGTAGGCATAATCGCCCACCCAGCGGCTGTGCAGCCAGAGGAAGAGCGAACGGCGGCAGGTGGCGATTTCCTGGCTGTTGCCATGCAGGTGGAACAGGAAGAACAGCCCCGCCAGCACCACGGCCCAGAAGCCGAGCTCCAGCTGCGCCGCCGGCGACAGCCGGGACCAGCGGAAACCGGCCAGCCACGCTTTGCTATTCTGGAAGCCGCTTTGCATGGGTTGTGCGGGGGAAGATAGCCGATGGTCGGCGGGGATGCAAAGCGCAAACTCCGGATTGAATCGGCGGCCGGGTTGTCCTACGCTTCCGGCATTCGAAAGCGAGGGTGCAGGATGGCCAGGCGATGGATCGGTGCGGCGGTGTGCGGAGCGGGAGTGTGGCTGGCGGCGGCGGCGTGGGCCGCTCCGGTGCAGGAGCGCCTGGAGACGGACAGCGACTGGGTGCATGACATCTCGTTTGCCTACGAGGAAGGCGCGCCGGACGGGACGCTGACGGTGCGGTTGGGCGACGACCCGGTGGCCGTCCGCTATTTCGAAGTTCCCCTGGCGGTCTGGGCCGAATTCAAGGCGGCGGACTCGAAGGGCTCGTTCTACGGCAAGAACATCCGGCAACGCTTTGAACGGCAGTACGGCAAATCGCGGCAGGAGGTGTTCGACTCGCCGATTCCCGTCCAGACGCAGGTCAACGCCCTGTGCGCGTTCAACGAGGAATGCGAGGACGTGGTGCTGCAAAGCATCGAGAAGAGCCACGAGAGCATCTGGATCGCCGCCTATGCCTTCACGCGCACGCGGATTGCGGCGGCGCTGGTCCGGGCGCACCAGCGGGGCGTGCGGATCGAGATGAAGATGGACGCGAACCAGGCCGAATTCGCCGGCGCGCAGAAGCTGATCGAGTGGCTGCGGAACGAGGGCATTCCGGTGACCCTGATCCACACGGCGGGGGAATATTCGGCCATGCACAACAAGTTCATGGTTTTCGACCTGCGCTGGGTCGTGACGGGCAGCTACAACTACACCACGGTGGCGCAGGTCTCGAACTGGGAAAACCTGGTGTGGCTGGATTCGCCGGACATGGCGGAGCAGTACAAGCAGGCGTGGGACGCGATCGTCTCCGATGAAGTCGTGGAGCCGCAGGGCGACCCGTCGGCCAAGGCACAGAAATCCCGCCGGCCGGTGGAACCATAGCGCCGCCCGTTGACGCCGCGGCGGACGAAAGCTTAGGATGATGACGGAACCGGCCCGTGGCGGTTCCGGGAACGGAAGAACATGAGTTTGATGAGCATGACTGGCCGCGGCGTGGCCGCGGCCGCCGGCCGCCTGGCGCGGGTCGAGGTGGAGCTGAGCAGCGTGAACCGCAAGCAACTCGACATCGACGTCGGGCTGCCCCGCAGCCTCGGGGGCTTCGAGTCGCGCGTGCAGACCCGGGTGCAGGCCCGGCTCTCGCGCGGCCGGGTGACGGGGGAGATCCGGGTGACCTGGACGGAGGCCGCGCAGGCCGCCGGCGTGCGGGTGGACCTGGGGCTGGCGCGGGCGGCGATCGACGCCCTGCGCGCCGCCGCGAAGAAAACGGGGTTGCCGGACGATTTGAAAGCCTCGGCGCTGCTGGCGCTGCCGGGTCTGGTATCGCAGGCGCACGGCGAGCGGGATTTGGAGGCCGTGTGGCCCACGGTGCAGAAAGCGCTGGATGCCGCGCTGGCGAAACTGCAGGCGATGCGCCGGAAAGAAGGGGCGGCGCTGGGGCGCGATCTCCGGGCGCGCCTGGCGGCGCTGCGGAAGCTGGTGGCGGAAATCACCGCCCGGGCCCCCGCCGTGGCGGCAACCTACCGCGCGAACCTGCTCAAGCGGATCGGCGAGGCGCTGCCGGGGAGCGATCTCGCCGCCGACGAGCGGTTGCTCCGGGAAATCGCGTTGTTTGCGGACAAGGCGGACATCACCGAAGAACTGGTGCGGCTGGAAAGCCATCTGGTGCAGGCCGCCGGCCTGCTGCAGGCGGGCGGCGTGACCGGCCGCGCGCTGGATTTCCTGGTGCAGGAAATGGGGCGCGAGATCAACACGATCGGTTCGAAGGCGAACGACGGGGAGATCACGCGCCGGGTCGTGGCGTGCAAGACGGAGCTGGAACGGTTCCGGGAGCAGGTGCAGAATATCGAATAAGGAGGAAGACGGCATGAACGGAAGAAGACCCAGCTGGAAGAACATCATTTTCGTGGTTTCGGCGCCTTCGGGCGCGGGCAAGACGACGCTGTGCGACAAGCTGCAGAAGGAATTCAAGGACATCCACTACGCCATTACGGCCACGACGCGCTCGCCGCGCGGCGATGAAGTGGACGGCAAGAGCTACTATTTCATGACGATGGCCGATTTCGAGTCCAAGCTGGCCAAGGGCGGTTTCATCGAGAGCGCGGTGGTGCACGGCAACCGCTACGGCTCGCCGAAGGGGCCGGTGGTGGCGGCGCTGGAGGATGGCTGCGACGTGCTGATGAACCTGGACGTGCAGGGGGCGGCCGCGGTGCGGCAGTGCATTGCCAACGCGCCCGAAGGGGATCCGCTGAAGCGGACGCTGGTGGACATCTTCGTGGTGCCGCCGTCGGCGGAGGTGCTGCGCAACCGGCTGGTGGCGCGCGGAACGGATGCGCTGGAGGTCATCGAGAAGCGCATGAAGCAGGCGCGCGAGGAGATTTCCCACTGGAAGGAATACAAGTACATGGTGGTGAACGACGATTTGGCCGAGGCCTATGACAACATGCGGGCCATCATCCTGGCCGAACGGCACCGCAACGACAACCGGCGCGAGGACTACCATGGCTAAGGCGCCGCCGAAAGTGTTGCTGGGGGTGACGGGCTCGATCGCCGCCTACAAGGCCGCGGAACTGGCCCGGCTCATGCAGAAGCGGGGCTGGGACGTGTGGGTGGTGATGAGCGCCTGCGCGACGCAGTACGTGGGCCCGCTGACGTTCCGCGCGCTGACGGGCCACCCGGTGCCGCACGGGACGTTCGCCGAAATGGAGCAGGAAACCTACACGCACCTCGGGCTGTCCGACGGCGCGGCGGCGATGGTGGTGGCGCCGTGCTCCGCCCAGACGCTGGCCCGGCTGGCGCACGGTTTCGCGGACGATGTCCTGAGCTGCGCCGCGCTGGCGCTGGAGGCGCCGCTGCTGGTGGCGCCGGCCATGAACACGCGCATGTGGCGGAATCCGGCGGTGCAGGAGAACGTGGCGGTGCTGAAACGGCGCGGCGTGGCGATCATTCCGCCCGGGAAGGGCGAACTGGCCTGCGGCGACACCGGCGAAGGCCGGTTGAGCGACCTGGACGGCATCGTCCGGGCCGTAGCGCGGGCGATCGCGGGGCGCTGACGGGTGAAGGTGCTGGTGACAGCGGGGCCGACGCGGGAAGCCGTGGATCCGGTGCGGTTCATCAGCAACCGCTCCAGCGGCAAGATGGGCTACGCCGTGGCGGCCGCCGCGCAGCGCGCCGGGCACGAGGTCTGTTTGGTGTCCGGACCGGTGGCGCTGGCGCCGCCGCGGGGCGTGGAAACCGTGCACGTGACGACGGCGGCGGAGATGCTGGCGGCGGTGAAGCGGCGCGTGCGCGGCTGCGACCTGCTGGTGATGGCCGCCGCGGTGGCGGACTGGCGCCCGAAACATCCCGCGCAGCGCAAGCTCAAGAAACGCGCGGGGCCGCCGCGCATCGCGTGGGAAGCCACGCCCGACATCCTGCAAACGCTCGCGCCGCTGAAAAAAAAGACGCAGGTATTCTGCGGCTTCGCGGCGGAGACGGACCACCTGGCGCGCGAAGCGCAGCGCAAGCTGCGCGCGAAAAACCTCGATGCCATCGCGGCGAACGACGTGTCGCGCCGCGACCGCGGCTTTGAAACCGACCGCAACGCCCTGACGATTTTCTGCGCGGATGGCGGCACGCAGCACATCGCGCTGACGACGAAAGCGAACTGCGCGGCGCGGTTGCTGCGCCGGCTGGAGAAAATCGCCGCGCAGAAAAAATGAAAAAATATTTCGGAAATCAGTTGACGCTGTTAATAACTTCACATTACTGTGTTGATCAACGAGATGAAGTTTGTGGAAAATACAATGCGCGGCCCCTCGACATTTCGGCGCGGCTTTGAGATCCAGATCTCGAACAGCGATTTAAGCGAAAACGAAACACAGGACAATGTTTCCATGCACAACTTCAAGAATACCCTGACCGCCTTGGTGCGTCAGGTTGGAAGGGGGGGAATCCACAATGGCAAAGAAGGCTAAGAAGGCCGCGAAGAAGCCCGCGAAGAAGGCGGTCAAGAAGGTCGCCAAGAAGGCG
>CAZMOR010000045.1:0-3254 GCA_964567795.1 uncultured Verrucomicrobiota bacterium | reverse complement strand
GCAACAATCAGTTCAGCCATCTTTTCGTCCTTTGTGTGTGGCACATTAAGCCACAATTGCCTGCCATCGGCAAAAAAAAAAGTGAAGCACCGGGCAATAAGCGCTTTTAATCAAGCGTTTAATGCACACGTTTAAACGATGCGTCCAAAGGGCGGAGAGGCCGCCCTCATGCGTCAGAAAGGCGGGGACATGAACAAGATGGCACAGGCAGCTTTTTTCGGGACGGTCATTGTGACGGGCTTGCTGGCGGCTGCGCCGGCGCGCGCGGACCGCGTGAGTGTCGGGTTGGGCATCGGCAACGGCGGCGGGTTTTTCGCCCTCGGGATCAACGGCGGAAGAGGGGGGCATGCCCGCCATCCCGGGCGCTTCCACCATCACGGCCGCCCGATGCCGCATCTGCACCCTTTCGGTTATCTGCCGCCGCCCGTGATCATCGCGCCGCCGCCGGTGGTGGTGGCACCCGCGCCGGTGGTGGTTGTGCCGCGCGGCTACTGGCAGGAGCGCGAGGAGCGCGTCTGGATCGAGGGGTGCTGGGTCGAGACGGTCGATGCGTACGGGCGGCGCTGCAAGCAGTGGCAGCCGGGGCGCTGGGAAATCCGCCGCACGCGCGAGTGGGTGGAGTAGGCGGGAAGAGGTGGGTTCCGGGTTTCTGGTTTCGGGTTAGAGGTTAAGGGGTTTTCTCTTTACTGCGTGAGACGGCTTGGCCCTCGGGACCGAGCGCGGCGCGTGAAGAGCCGCAGGCGGCCAGCACCTGATCCGTGGTCTTGAAGTGACACTTGCAGGCTTTGAGAAGCACCTCGGGCCCGGCTTTCTTGACCAGTTCGATGGCCGAGGCCTTGACCTGCTCAGAAGCCCCTTTGTGCGCCTGGATGCCATGCGTTTCGCCCAAACGGCCCAAGCCGCGCAGAAAGGCCTCGCGCGCCAGCACGGAGGCCGCCGCGACCGCAATGTCCGACTCGGCCTTGTGGCGCTGTTCGAGCTTGATCGAGCGCCCCTTCTTCATCAGCGCCCGTTCGATCACCTGCTTGGCGCCGAACTGGTCGGCCACGGCACGCGGGCAGTCCGGCACGGTTTCCAGCAGATTCTCGATGCAGCGCGCGTGCGCCCAGGCCAGCAGTGAGTTGACGTTGCGGATCTTGGCGTAGAGCCGGTTGTAGGCCTCGGGGCCGATAGACACCATGGCGAAGCGTTTGGGGCCTAGCAGTTGGCGCGTTTTCGTGCCGATGAAAAAAACCGCCTTGTCGCTGAGTTGCTTGCAGGCTTTGCCGCCGAGTTCCTGCATGGCGTGCGCGATGTCGGGGTCGACATAGACTGCGCAGGCCACCAACGGCCCGAAGAAATCGCCTTTGCCGCTCTCGTCGATGCCCATGTGCGGGGCCACGAGGTCCGGGTTGAGCGTCTCCTCGTATCCGACGGTGGCGGACTGCAGCACGTTGGGTTCGAGGAAGAAGAGGACGAAATCTTCCGCGCCCTTGCCCTGCACCAGGCACTTGCCACTCTGGTACAGCACGATCTGGCAGTCCTCGCCCTCCGCCGCCGCCACCGCGTATTCCACGCGCCGGGGCCGGTAATTGCCCTCCCGCAGGATCCGCGCCGTGGCCTCCACTTGCGCCGGCGTCAATTTGATCGTGTATGAATTCTTCCGTTCCATCATGCCGCGGACCCTAGCAGACCCCGCCCCCGCTGGCAACCGCCCCGCCATTGACAATCCGTTTTTCGGGGCATAGAGTCTGCTTGAACTTGGGCGCCGCCAGGCTCCGCGGGCGCGCCGTTGAAACCGGAGAACCTGTCATGAAGAGACCCTTGATTGCCGCCATCTTTGCCGCCGCCCTGTTCGCCCTTGCCGGTTGCGCCGCGCTCGAAGGCCAGGATATTTCCGCCGAGCCCACCTCCGATGAAGGCATCGCCGCCGTCGCCAACAGCCGCCTCAACGACGACACCCTCGTCGGCCGCGCCACGCTGAAGGCGTCGGTCGAAAACGGGATGGCCACGCTGTACGGCGCGGTCCCCGATGAAGCCACCCGCCAGCGCGCCATCCAGATCCTCAAGGGCACGCCGGGCATCTTCGACGTCGTGGACCAAACCCATAAACGCTAGGCCGGCCGCCCGCTACCCGGCGCAGGCGCCATGAGTTTTCCGAGCGCAAGCCGGCTCCTCCGCCCCGCCTTGCCGGTCCTGCTGCTGGGGCTGCTCTTCGCATCCGGCTGCGCCACCACGGCGCCCCAGGAAGGCAATCGCCGCGCCCTGCGCCATGTCCCGGCCGTTCCCGAAAACCAGTCCCGTGCCGACCGCGCCATCCTGGCGGCGCTGTTTGCCGCCAGCGAAGCCCCCCTCACCGATGCGGAATTGGCGCAGATCATTCCGGCCGCCAATCCCCAGGGCTTCATGGACCGGGCCGCCCTCCACCGCCTCGCCACCGCCAAAAACCGCCTGCTGCTCGTCGTCAAAGCCGATGAACGTTTCCTCTGGGAGGAACTGGGCCGGGACCTGCCGGTCCTGTTGCTGCTCCCGCCCGACACCCGGTATTCCCCGGCCGCCCCCGCCTTCATCCCCCTGGCGTGGGACCAGCAAAAGCAAACGCTGGAGCTGCTCGACGGCAACGGCGAAATCCAGATCGTCCCCGAAGATTCCTTTTTTGCACGCCGCGATCCCCTCAAGCACGCCGCGCTCTGCCTGATCAAGCCCAGCCGGCTGGGCCAGTTGCAGCCAACCCGCGAACAAAAGCTGGTGCTCGCCGACTTTTGGTATGAGCAGGGCTTCTACCGCAAGGCCAACAACGCCTACTCGGCTATTCAAAATCCAAAATCAACCGATACCCTCGATGTCGCCGCCCTGCTGGGCCAGGGCAACATCCTCGTGCGCAAGGGCCGCTACAAGGACGCCATCCCGGTCTTCCGTTCCGCCCTGGCCCTCGAGCCCGACAATCCCCGGATTCTCAACAATCTGGCCTACTGCCTGCTCAAGGACGGCCAGCAGCTTCTGGTGGCGCTGCGGCACGCCATGAAGGCCGACCGTCTGGACCCCGAAAATCCCGTCATCCTGGAAACCATCGGCAGCATCAATCTGAAAATCGGCGATGCCTTGGCCGCCACCCGATACCTGGAACACGCATGGGCCCGCGCGCTCAAGCGTTCTCCGGAAATCCAGATCGCCATCATGGACCAGCTCGTACGCGCCTGGCTGGCCGCCGACCGTGCGGACCTGGCCTGGCAGGTCGCCGAATACCGCCATCGCGTGTACCCGCAATATCGCAT
>CAZMOR010000044.1:0-6112 GCA_964567795.1 uncultured Verrucomicrobiota bacterium | reverse complement strand
TCCGCGTTCACGCGCACCTCGATGGCGTGGCCGCGCGGTGCAAATTCATCTTCGGAAAACTTCAGCACTTCGCCCGCCGCGGCGCGGATCTGCAGCTGCACCAGGTCGGCGCCCGTCACCTCTTCGGTGATCGGATGCTCCACCTGGATGCGCGTGTTCATCTCCATGAAATAGAACTCCTGCGCATCCTCGTTCCACAGGAATTCAATCGTCGCCACGTTGCGCAGCTTGCACGCCTGCGCGGACTTCACGGCCGCCTTCAGCAGCTTCTTGCGCCGGTCGTAGGTCAGCGCGGGACTGGGCGTCTCCTCCAGCAGCTTCTGGTGGCGCCGCTGGATCGAGCAGTCGCGCTCCCCGAGCTGGTACACGTGCCCGTGGTTGTCCGCCAGCAGCTGCACCTCGATGTGCCGCGCCCGCTCCACCAGCTTTTCCACGTAGACATCCGGATTGCCGAAGGCGCGTTCCGCCTCCGCCCGCGCCGTCATGTAGCCCTGCACCAGGCTCACGTCGTTGCGCGCGATGCGCATGCCCTTGCCGCCCCCGCCGGCCACGGCCTTGATCAGCACCGGATAGCCCAGCTTCTTGGCGATGACCATCGCCTCCTCCTGGGTCTTCACGATGCCGTCGCTGCCCGGGGTCACCGGCACGCCGGCCTTCTTCATCATCTCGCGCGCCCGCGACTTGTCGCCCATGTCCCGGATGTTGTCCGGTGACGGGCCGATGAACGTGATGCCGCATTCCTCGCAGATGTCCGCGAAGTGCGCGTTTTCCGACAGGAAGCCGAAGCCCGGGTGGATCGCGTCCACGTCCGTCACTTCGGCGGCGCTGATGATGTTGGCGATCTTGAGGTAGCTTTCCGACGACGGCGCCTTGCCGATGCAGACCGCCTCGTCCGCCAGCTGCACGTGCAGGCAGGATTCATCCGGCTGCGAATACACCGCCACCGTCCGGATGCCCATCTCGCGGCACGCCCGGATCACGCGGACGGCGATTTCGCCCCGGTTCGCGATCAGGATACGCTTGAACATGCCGGCCTCAGCCCTTTTCGATCAGGAACATCGGCTGCCCGAACTGGACCGCCGTCGCGTTCTCGACCAGGATCTTCTTGATCACGCCGCTCGTCTCGGCCTTGATCTCGTTCATCACCTTCATGGCTTCGATGATGCAGACCACCGTGTCCTTGTTCACGCGGCTGCCCACCTGCACGAACGGATCGGCATCCGGGGAGCCCGCCCGATAGAACGTCCCCACCAGCGGCGAGGGAATCGGGGTCAGGTTCTCGTCCGCCGACGGGGCGGCCTTGGCCGCCGGAGCGGCGGCCGGCGCCGGAGCGGCGGCTGCGGCCGCCGGGATGGCCGCCGGGGCCATCATGGGCGCCTGCATCATGACGGCCGGCGCCGGGCTCCCGCGCTTAAGCGAAAGCTTGAAATCCTTCTCTTCCACGGCGAATTCGTTCAGATCGTGCTCGCGCATCAGGTCGATCACGGTTTTGATTCGATCTATGTCCATAGCTAGCGAACTCCTTCGTTGTCGGTTTCTAGGCAACCTTATTCCGGCAAGTAAAACATTTTACCTGTTCTCCCTGCAAGAGTTTTTCCTATCTACCCGATTTCCGCCCCCAAGCAAACTTTTTTACGTATCCGGCCTCCATTTTCTTTAGCTTTCCCGCCTCCCGGCCCCTTGGTAAGGTTCTCCGCCGACGGAGGACCAGCCCATGAACCCCAACGCCATCATTCTCAAGCACCCCCTCATCGAGCACAAATTGGCCATTCTCCGCGCCAAAGACACCACCAACCAGGTCTTCCGCGACACCCTCAACGAGCTTTCCTACCTCATTGTCTATGAAATCACCCGGGATCTCGCCCTCCGTCCTGTCCGCATCCAGACCCCCCTCGCCCCCTGCAACGCCCAGCAGCTTGCCGAACAGGTCCTCCTCGTTCCCGTCCTGCGCGCCGGCCTGGGCATGGTCGAAGGCATCCTGCACCTGATCCCCGATGCCAAGGTCGGCCACATTGGCGTCTACCGGAATGAAAAGACCCTCCAGCCGGTCGAGTACTATTGCAAGCTCCCGCCGGGCGCCGAAACCATGCGCGTCTTCCTGCTCGACCCCATGCTGGCCACCGGCGGCTCGCTCGCCTATGCCGTCGCCCGCCTCAAGGAGAAAGGCATCCGCCACATCACCGTCGTCTCCGTCATCGCCGCCCCTGAAGGCATCGCCGCCCTGCAGGCCGCCCATCCGGACATCAAAATCTATTCCGCCATGCTCGACGAATGCCTCAACGACCGCGGCTACATCCTCCCCGGCCTTGGCGATTGCGGCGACCGCCTCTTCGGCACCCTGTGAGGAACATTCGGCTGTTTCCATGCGTTCCCGCCTTTTGATAGGATTCCGCCCATGAGTTCCCGGCCCATCGTCTTCGGCGTCGCCGGCGGCACCGCCTCCGGCAAGACCACCGTCGCCCGCAGCATCCTCGACCAGGTCGGCGCGCACCGCATCGCCTACCTGCCCCACGACGCCTACTACCGCGACATGTCGCACCTGCCCCTCGCGGAGCGCGCCCGCCAGAACTACGACCACCCCGACGCCCTCGAAAGCGACCTCCTTGCCCGCCACCTCCGCGAACTCGTCGCCGGCCGCCCCATCCAGCTCCCCGTCTACAGTTTCGCCGACTACACCCGCAAGGCCGAGACCGTCACCGTCGAGCCCGCGCCCGTCATCCTCGTCGATGGCATCCTCATCTTCGCCGAACCCGCCCTGCGCGAGCTCATGGACATCAAGATCTTCGTCGACACCGATGCCGACATCCGCCTCATCCGCCGCATCGAGCGCGACACCCGCGAACGCGGCCGCACCCTCTCCTCCACCATCTTCCAATACCTCGACACCGTCCGCCCCATGGACCTCGAATTCGTGCAGCCCTCCCGCCGCTACGCCGACATCATCCTCCCCGGCGGCGGCCAGAACCGCGTCGCCATTGAAATGGTTGTCTCGCGCCTCCATGCCATCCTGAAGACCTGACCCGCCATGCTGCCCCTCGAAACCCTGATCGCCACCTACGGCTACTACGCCATCGCCGCCGGCGCCTTTTTCGAAGGCGAAACCCTTCTGGTCCTCGGCGGGCTCGCGGCTCATCAAGGCTACCTCTCCCTGCCGGCCGTCCTCGCCTGCGCCTTCACCGCCACCTTCGCCACCGACCAGTTCTACTTCAGCCTCGGCCGCCTCAAAGGCCTTGCCGTGCTGGAACGGCGCCCCCGCTGGAAGGTCAAATCGGAAAAAGTCTTCACCCTGCTCCGCCGCCACCAGACGCTCCTCGCCCTCTTCTTCCGCTTCCTCTACGGCATGCGCGCCATCGTCCCCTTCGCCCTTGGCGCCACCGGCATCCCTCGCCTCCGCTTCATGGCCCTCGATCTTTTGGGTTCCGCCATCTGGGTCGCCGTCTACGGCACCCTGGGTTATCTCTTCGGCCGCACCGTCGAAATTGTCCTCGGCAATATCAAGCGGTATGAAACCGGCTTTTTCGTTGCCGTTCTCGTGGTCGGCGCCCTCGTCTGGGCCCATCACCGCTGGCGCCTCCGCCGCGCCGCCCGCCGGCTTCAAAAATGTTGAGTTTTCCCGGCCAGCAACTTCCGGACAAGAAACCGTGAACACCTCCCAGGACCGGCCGTTGCTCGAGACTTTTCCGGTTTCGTTTGTCGTGTTGCTAACCATCTTCTGGGGCGCCCTCTGGTTCGCCCTGTGGGCCGCCCTGCGGGGCACCCTCGCCGCCATGGTCGTCGCGCTCGGGTCCATCGCCAATGTGGGCTACTTCCTCTGGATCGTCCCGGCCATGCTTGTCGTCTGGCTGGTCTCGCTGGCCTGGGTCTACCGCGACATCCGGCGGGACCGAAATCCGCCCCTGGTGGTCTTTTGCACCTGCCTGCTTCTGCTGGTACTCCTGGCACCCACCGCGTTTTTCATGACGGGCTACATGGTCAATCTCTCCGATTTCGAACTCACTCGCAACGCCACCGCGGTCTTCCTGCAAGGGGTTTTGCGCGGCCCGGTGCCGGATGTCGTTTCCATCCTCCTCGCCCTGGTCATCGGGGGCTACGTCAACCGCATCGCCCTCCGCCGGAAATATCCCGGCCTGCCGCCCAGCAACGCGCGCAGTCTGACAGCCGCCTGGACCCTGGCCGCCCTGATCGGATTGATCTCCGGCGCCAACCGGGGCACCCTGTGGGGTTTCCTGCTCCTGGCCGCCATCGGCAATGTCTATAGCGTTCTGTGCTACCGCGCAACCATCCGCCGCGCCCTCCCCCCGCCCCCGCCCTAGGCTCCCCCATGCGCTTGCTCGCGGCTCATACCCCCGTTCATCCCCGCAATCTAAATCTTAATCCTAATCTTAATCTTACTCCTAATCCTAATCTTAATCCCGCCACCTTCTGAATCCTGACTCCTGAATTCTGAATACTCGCGGCCATGGGCAGCGAAAACGCCGCGAAAGCGCCCTTTTTGAGCCTTTTCAGCCTCTTCCGGCCTTGAGCCCCCCCCCTTGTTGCGCGCGCCGCGCCTGCCCTTGCAACATTGACCGGCACCCGCTCCCGGCCTATGATGAAGCCCGTAAGTGCTTCGTTCCCGAAAATAGATCAACCGACTTAAACTCGGTTTAATAAATGCTGTTTGGCTCAAATAACTATGAAATTCAAAACATGGCTGCTTATATGCGTAATCGTTCTGGCATATTTGACCCTCAACTATTGGGACCATGCGACAAACCTTCTTCTCCGTATTGAAACCGGCAAAGAAGGACTACCGTCACTTCAAGCGATGTGTAAAGCAATTCAGACCGACATAAACTTCCTTACCTGGACATCATTGGCGCTAGGAGTTTTAACATGCGCATTTTTCCGCGCACCCAAAAAGAATAACGAAAAAGCCCAACAAGGGGGGCCAGGGTACCCTCCACAAGGTGTCGGGTCCCCTAACCCGTGACGTTATCGTGAAAAGGAACCGCGGATATGAACTATAAAAACCTTTGGCGGGTCGCGGTGATGGCCCTGTCCCTGCTGGGTCTCGCATCCGCTTCGGCCAATACGGACATGCGGGACTGGCAAATGGCTTCCGGCGAAACCCTGCACTCCGAACTCGTGAAGTACGACCTCGACCGGAAAATAGCGCTGCTCCGGCTCGAGAACGGCACCGAAAGCGAATATCCGCTGGCCGCCTTTTCCGCCGTCGACCAGGCCTGGCTGATTGAATGGGCCGAGTTCTCCGACGAACTGGACCAGAATCTCCAGCACATGGAGGGGACGTTCTCCCATCACCAGGCCCGGGGCGCGTTCATCACCGACTACTACGTCTATGCCCCCAGCCGCTATGCGGAAACGACGGACCTGCCCATGCTGATCCTCCTGCATCCCGGCGGCAAAGGCGCGCGGTTCGTGAAGCAATTCATGGAGGCCGCCGAACTGCTGGACATCCTGGTCGTCTCGACCGATGGCGACCGCAACACCGACGAGGATACCGCGCCCGCCGACCCCATGTTCGAACGCTTCAAGGAAATGCTGGCGCAGATCGAGGCGACCATCCCGTTCGACCACTCCCGCCTGTGCCTGGGCGGAACCTCCGGCGGCGCCTACCGCGCCTATCTCTACGCGGCCAGGATCCAGCGTCCATGGCTGGGCATTTTCGCCAACGGCGGCTGGCTGGGCTTCGAACCCTTTTCAGCGCCGCCCTACCCGAAGGGCACCCGCGTGGCCATGGTCAACGGCAACAACGATGAAGCGGCGAATTTCTACGTGGACCGTGACACCCGGATTCTCCAGGAACGGGGCTGCGAAGTCGGCCTGTTTTCCTTCGAAGGCGCGCATCAGGTTCCGCCCCCCGAGACCCAGGTCAAGGCGCTGGAATGGCTCCTGCACTTGACGGATAAGGTCTATCCTTCGCCCGTCACATCGGCCCCCGCGCCGTAAAAACGCCGCGAAAGTGCCATTTTTGGGTTCATCCGACAAGTTCCTGTCTGGAGTGGTGGAGGTTGTAGAGTTTGAGGATGAAGAAGGCCTCGTCCCGGTAGCCGTAGGCCGAGCGGGTCATAACCTTGACCTTGTTGTTGATGCCTTCCATGCGGCCCGA
>CAZMOR010000043.1:0-47258 GCA_964567795.1 uncultured Verrucomicrobiota bacterium | reverse complement strand
CGGCTCGTGCTTCCCGAAGGACGTGGACGCCTTCGTGCGCCTGGCCGACGCCCTCGGCCACGAATTCAAGCTGCTGAAGGAAGTCCAGGCGATCAACAAGACCCAGCGCGAATACGTGATGAAGAAGATCAAGCAGGAGCTCTGGGTGGTGCAGGACAAGCGCATCGCCCTCTTCGGCCTGGCCTTCAAGCCCGAGACGGACGACGTCCGCGAAGCCCCGAGCCTCTACTTCGTGCCGAAGCTGGAGGAGATGAAAGCCAAGCTGCGCGCGTGGGACCCCGTCGCCGAAGGCAAGTTCAAGGAGATCCATCCCGAGCTCGAATGCGTGCAGGATCTCTATGAATGCGCCAAGGATGCGGACTTGGTCCTGATCCTGACGGAATGGGACGCGGTGAAGAAGATCGACCTGAAGAAGCTGAAGGACGTGATGGCCTGCCCCGTGATCGTGGACGGCCGCAACATCTTCGATCCGGAAAAGATCCGCGCGCTGGGCTTCACCTACCACAGCGTCGGCCGCAACTAGAGCGGATTCCGATTTTTCCTGGCCGGTCCCGCCGGGGCCGGCCTTTAAATCAAAAGCTCCGCGCCCAACGGGCGCAGCTACAACAAATCCCCAAATACACCGGGGCGGATTTTCATTCCTGAGCCGACGGAACCGCGAGGTGCGCCAGGTTCAGCGCTTGGGCGGGTCGGCCTCGCGGACGACGGCGCCGAAGTCGCTGCTGAGAATGAGCATGGCGAGCCGGACGGCATCGTCGATTTCGTTGGTGTTGAGCGAGGCGTAGTCGAAGCGGCCGCGCAGGTCGGTGTAGCCGTCCTTCACGAATTTGACTTCGCCGTTGGGCAGGCTGGCGTAGACCTTCACGTAGGCGCCGGGCACGGGCTTTTGCGTGGTCGCATGGGTGACCACCAGCTGGCCGTAGGTTTCGATGACCTGCACCTTCAGCGTGTTGGCGTAATAGGCCTGCGTGGCGCGCAGGCCGGCGCCGAGCGCCTCGACCATCACGTTGCGGGTCTTGAATTCCGCCGGCAGATCGACCGTGTACGGGTTCTGCCCGGCCGGCAGGTCGACGGTGCGGCTCAACAGGGGCCGGATGTAGGAGAACTGCGCCGCGCCCTCCTGCAGGAACGGATTGCGGGAAAAGAGCAGCTCGATGTCCATGGGATAGAAATTCAGCGTGCAGGACTTGAGGTTGCGGGTGTCGAGGCGGATCCGGCCGGCCTCGACTTGGAGGTCGAGCGCGGGTTCGGTGGCGGCCAGCGCGCCCTGGACCTGGTCGCGGTTTTCGGGATCCGCGACGGCGGCGGCTGCGCCGTTTTCGATTTCGTCCAGCTGGGCCAGCGCCAGTTCGAAGCGGCTGCGCCAGCGGTCGACAGGATCCTCCGCATGCGGCTGCGCGAGGCGGCGGGCGGTGGCGGTGTCGCCGCGGTAGAACGCGAGGTAGACCTCGAGGTAGTCGCACTGGAGCTGCTCGGGCACGGCGCGGCGGTCGACGCGCGCGTACCAGTCGAGGGCCTCTTCCACGCGGTCCTGCAGGGTCAGGTAATAGGCCACGGCCAGTTTGTCGGCGTCGGCGAGGGTGGCCTTGTAGCTCAGCACCTTCAGGAACTGCTGGTACTGTTCGCGGAAGCGGGAGTTGAGGATCTTGCGCTTGGCGCCGACGGTGTGGGCGCGCGGATTGACCAGCGGCGCGTATTCGAGGTGCTGGTAGTCCAGGCGCGCGACCGGATCAAGCACCAGCAGCGGCGAGACGAGATAGAGGCCGCACTGGTCGGCGATGGGGGAATGCTCCAGCCAGGTGCGCAGGGTGTCCGGATCGTTGTGCAGCAGGCCGTAGGCCCAGAGGGTGTCCTGATAGACGTGGCGGGCCTGCAGGAGGGCGGTTGTTTTCTTGAAAAATTCCTTGTCCTTCATCCGCCAGGCGATTTCGTTCAGGTCCAGGCGCAGGAGGTTGGCCTGGTCGAGGAAGGCCAGGACTTCCTCCGGCGTGCCGTTCTGGGAAATCCAGGCCCAGCTGGTCTTGTCGATGTGGCTGAGCTGCTCCACGACGCGGAAGGTGAACGGGGCGGCGCCGCCGGTGACGCGGTCGTTCTGGGCGAGGGTGACGGGGTAGTGCGGATAGGTGCCGGCGGTCGGGAAGTAGAAGAAATATTCAATCGTCTGGGTGGCATGCGGGTCGAGGGCGACATGAATGCCGCGGGTGTAGAAGCCGGAGCTGACAGGGAGGGCGCCCATGGGGATCTGCAGCAGGACCTGCAGGTTCTGGCGGTTGCCCGTCGGATTGGTCAGGAGCACCTGGGCGCCGTAGACCACGTGCGGGAGGAATTCGTCGGTCACGTATTTATCGTAGCGCTCGTTGTTCTCGTAGCGGTAGCGGTCGTCGGCCCGGAAGAAGTGCTGGGCCACGAGCACGGTGCCGGGTTCGTCGGCCTTTTCGGCCGCGAGGATTTCGCGGTGGAAGACCACCAGCGGGGAAGCGGCGGACAGCTTGTACTGCAGACCGTCCAGCTGCTCCGCGTGCGCGCCGGCTTCGAACGGGAGGTCGAGCACGGCCAGCGCCAGCATCATTTCGGTGAAGCTGCGCGTGGCGTCCATGAAATGCGGCGAGAGGAAGGGCTGTTGGGAATCGCGGGCCGCGTAGTCGGCCCAGAAGGCGCTGGCCGGGACCAGGTCGGCATCCTGCTGCTCGAGCGGCAGGTGGTAGTAGTTGTTCTCCGCCAGTTCCTTCGTCTGGTCCAGCTTCTGGAAGAACCGCCGCTGCGCCTGCTCCCGGGCGCCAGATTCCCGATCAAAAAAGCTATTCAAGAAGGCCGGCGCTTCCGGCGCGCTCCGGAACTCGTCCAATTCCGCTTCGGAAACAGGCTCCGCGCGCCGGGCTCCCGCGCGGTTGGCCATCAAGCCTGGAGCCAGGCCTTTCATGACGATGGGCGAGACGGCGTCGGCGGCCATCATCATATCAGCATCCGGTGCCGGTGCGGCTTCAAGTCCGACGGCTTTTCCATCGCCCATGAGCACCATGTCCGCGAGAGACGCGCTGCGTTTTTGATCCATCAGCCGGCTCAATCCGCCGATGGCCGCCTGCATGCCGCCGCCGAGGTCGAGGCCGCCGGACTGGAGGGCGGTGTCGAAGCGGCGGTTGAATTCGTCGATGTCGGGGGGGAGGAGGTCGGCGCGATCCCGGGCGTCGCGGACGAGGGAGGCGGTCTGCGCGGGGATCCGCTGGCCGAGCAGGATGCGTTCGACCGCGTTCAGCCGTTCGAACCGCGCCGGCTCGAGATATTCCGCCAGGTCATCCTCCAGCAGCCAGTGATCCATGAAAGTCTTGTCCTTCTTGTTCTTCAGATAGGGGGCGACGACTTCCCGGAAGAACTTCGGATCCTTTTCATGCAAGAAGAAATTCAGTTCGTGGCAGGCGTATTTCGAGTAGAGCCGGCGCTGTTCCTTGGCGTCGAGACTGGGCCAGGTGGTGATGAACGAGAATTCCTCGATGAGCGGATCTTCGCTGAGCGTGGCGAGCAGGCGGTAGGCCTTGGCCAGGGTGTCGCAGGTTTCGAAACGCGCGGTGGTGGCATCGGCGATGGTCAGCCCTGCCTGGGCGGGGAGGGGGGTGATGATTTTCTGTTCGGCGTAGGTCTTGGCCGGATCGAGGCCGGCCACCTGGCGCAGTTCGCGGGTGGCGACGGGGGAATCTTCCAGGGCCACGTGGCGCAGGGCGGACGAGACCGGGTCGGTGGCGAGGATGCGCAGGTCCGGGTGGCCCTGCAGCGCGGCGCGGGGGATGCGCACGACGCCGTTTTTGTCCGGCACCTGATTCCAGAGCGTCACGGCCGGCTGTTGCAGGAAATCGAGATCGGCGAATCCCTCCTGGGTGCCGCTGCCGCCGGCGGCGCCGCCGTATTCCGCCATGGCGGCAGAGGGCGCGGGCATGGCCTGGCTGGCGTACTGGCCTTGATCCGCGAGCGTTTCGGCTTCGGCCTCGGTGTCGTGCAGTTCCCAGGGATTAAGCAACAGGCCGGGGCGGTCGAGCATGTTGCCGGGGAATTTTTTCGCCGTTTGGCGGTCGAGGATGTAGCGGTATTCGTCGCCGATGTCGCGGCCGGATTCGTAGAAGGAGCGCGCGGGCTGCCAGAGCTGCTGGAGCAGGCCCGGGGCGCCGGTGGAGCCAAGACGTGCGAAGAGGTCGTAGTCCGGAAGGTAGCGGGTGGCCAGCACGTGGACGCGGGTGAAAGGCGTGGCGTTGGCGAGCCGGATTTCAACCGCATCCTGGCTGGCGGTGACGTCCTGCACCTGCAGCGGGGCCAGGCGGGGGCGCTCCAGCGCCCGGCGTGCGGAGAGAATGTAGCCGTTGCCCTCCGTGCCGGCCGTTACGTGCACGAGGATTTCGCGGGCGAGCGGTTTGATGAACAACGAGTAATTGCCGGCGGGCAGGTTGGCGAGTTCGATGAAGCCGTTGGTGATGGCGACGGCGGACTGCCAATCCTTGACGAACTGGCCCTGGCGGCGTTCGAGCAGGGAGACGGCGGCCGGCTGGCCGGCGCCGGGGAAGGCGGCCGGCAGGCGCAGGGTTTCGCCGGCCCGGCCGTTCAAGTCATCCGGCAGCGAGCAGGCGTCCGCGGCGGTGGCCCAGGTGTGTTCGGTGCCCATGGGTTCGCGGATGCGGAAACTCGCGATGTCGGGCAAGGGACCGAGAACCGCGCGGCCCTGGGCATCGGTCTGGAGTTCGATTTCCACTTCATCCCGGAACCAGCGGTGCTTGAACCAGCAGGAAAGGGGTTCGCCGGGGCGGAGTTCGCCGTTTTTGCCGCGCAGTTCGACGAGATAGCCGGCCACCGTGCGGCTGACGTGCAGGTCCTGGACGGCGGGCCCGCGGTCGATTTCATTCAGGCGGAACCCCGCACTGCTGGCGAGGTCCTGTTTTTCGTTGCGGCTGATGTTCTGGACTTTCGCCTTGAGCGCGACGGAGACCGAGACCAGGTTTTCCGGCACGGAGAATTCCTGGATGGTTTCGGCGTTTTCCTGGAGGGCGAGGCCGGTGATTTCCTTTTCGGTGGCGACGCCCTGGAGGTCGGTGGCGCGGATCACCAGGCGGGGTTCTTCGAGGAGCTTGAGGCTGGCGGGGCGGCCGTTCACAAGCAGGACCGGGCGCACGGCCAGCTGGGCCTTTTCGCGGCGGAGCAGCGCCTCGCGGTCGAGATAGAAGCCGGCCTGCAGGGTGTAGCTTTCCTCCTGGTGGTCGAAGCGCACGAGCGTGGCAAAGCCGTTGGCGTGGACCACCAGCGCTTCGCGGCCCGGGTCGGTGCTGTAGGGGATGAGCAGGCGGCCTTTGGCGTCCGGCGTGAACTCGCGGCCGCCGAGCCAGGCGCTGGCATCGGCCAGCAGCCGGTTGTCCTCGTCGTAGACCGTGAAGGCCTGGCCGGCGGCGGTGGCCTCCTGCAGCACGTTGAGACGGCCTTTCTGCACGAGGGCGCGGCTGCTCTTGCCGTTGCCGATCAGTTCGATGACATAGGCGCCGCGGTTCTTGAGTTCGGGGAAATCGAAGGTGCGCAGCGTGCGGCGTTCGGGCGAATCCGAATAGGCCACGCGCCGTTCGGCGGAGGCCACGAGGCCGTCGAGATTGAGGGCGAGATCCAGCGGCCGGCCGGTTTCGCGGTAGTAGTTCAGCGTGTTGATTTCGTACACCTTGACGATCAGGTTCGGCACGTTCTTGACGAAGGCCTGCAACTGCACCGCGTCGCCGGGGCCGAAGACGACGGGATTGTCCGGCGCGAAATCGATATCCACCCGTTCCATCAGGCGGCGGTAGTCATCCGGCGACAGCAGGCTGGACCATTGTTCGGGAGTGCCGGCGCCGGAGGTGATCTTGGCTTCGGCGAAGAGGCGCTTGAGGAAGTCGTCGCGGATCCAGGGCAGGTAGGCCTGGTAATCGGGGGCGGCGGCGAAGAAATGGAGCAGGAAGTCGCAGACGAGCGGTTCCTCGTTGCCGACGGGGGGCAGCATCGGGAGGCCGAAGCTCTGGCCCAACCGGGCCATCTGGTCACTGCGCGGCAGGGCCTGGCGCACGTCGTCGGCCAGGTAGTACACGTCGCGCGGAAGCTGGACATATTCGCGGAAGCGGGTTTCGTCGTAGACGCCCTGCTGGCGGTCGAGCAGCAGGCGGCCGTAGAGCACGTTGGCCTTGAGGGAATTGTGGACGGGATCGAGGGTTTTCACGAAGGCCCAGAGCCGGTCGAAGTAGGCCTGGCGGGCGGCGAGATCGGAATCGAGATCGGCCTCGTCCTCGGGCGCGAGCTTGGCGAGGTAGGCGTTGACGAAGACGGTCTGGTTGCGCAGGGCGGGGCGTTTCTGCAGCAGCTCATCCATTTGCGCGAGGGTCAGGAGGCGGTGGATGTTGTGGTGGCCGAAGCCGCGGCTGTCGCGGTAATCGAGGTCGGCGAGAATCAGGTCCACGAGCCCGGGATAATCCGGCCGGGTGAGGCGGGAGAGGAGGTTGCGGCGCTGTTCGCCGGTGAGCGGCTGGCCGGGGGCCAGCTTCTGGCGCAAGTTTTGAACGGGTTCGAAACGGCTCCGGTCGCCGGCGAGGGCCTGGGCAAGGTCTTCGCCGGAGAAAGCCGGTCCGGCGGCGAGAGCGGCGCCGGCGACCACGCCGAGGCCTTCGTCCTCGATGCGGAGGAGGCTGGGCGGATCGTTGGCGAGGGCGCGCTGGAGCAGCGTGTCGGTGGCGATGAGGCGGGGATCGAGCGTGGAAGGGGCGGTGCTGTGGCGTTCGCCGGTTTTGCGGGCGTGGCCGAGATAGGGGCGGAGCTGGTCGCGGAGATAGGCCAGGGTGAGGTCGGGGTCCTGGTTGTAATCCAGGAGGGCCTGGCGGTTGAGCAATTCGCGGGCCGGGTCGGGGGTGGTGCCGGAGCGCTCGCGGAGCCAGCGGTCCAGGATCTCCTTGAATTCCGCCCGCTGGCCCGAATTCTGGGCCTGCAGGGCGTGGAAATAGAAATAGTCGTCGGTGCCCGGCACAAGGTCGCGGAGGGCTTCCACGCGGTTGGAAGCGAGGGCGTATTCTTCGATGTAGCCGATTTCCTGGGCGGCGGCACCGGCGGCGAAGAGGGCGGCGGCGGCGAAGGCGGTCCATTTTTTCATGGCGGTGCTCCTGGTTGGGGAATGGGATTCCCGGAATCTGATCATCCTGTACTACGGCTGACGGACAGACATCTTAGAAAGTTTTCCCATTTTCCCGGCATGGGCCGGGCGGTGTTCGGAACCGAGGATAAGCGGGCGGCCGGGGGCAAGGCAAGGCGGAAGGGGGGGGCTCCGGGCCGGGAAAGGCCCCAAAGGCTCAAAAAGGGCACTTTCGCGGCGTTTTTCGCCGCCGGGGCGGCGAGGATTCAGCATTCAGGAGTCCGGATTCAGAAGCCTTCGGAACGGCATGAGCCGCGAGCCCCCGCATGGGGGGGGATGGATCAGCCGGGCAATTATGGGGCCGGCGCGCCGGATGGGACGGAAGGATGTTTCAACCGGGAGCGGATGTCCTGCACGAACCTGGCCAAACGCGTTTGCGTAACCAGGAAGATATTGCAGGGCTTGCCGTTGGCGATGCAAAGGCACAAAATTGCCGCACCTCTGCCGCGACCGGTTGCGTTCTTGATTTCCACAATCGATGACAAGGATGTCCGGCGTTTGTACAGACCGAAAACCCAGGAAACGACCAATTCCTCATCGGAAACCGTTACGTTGGGGAGAAAAATCAGTAAAAACATTCCGCCGAAAAACAAAATAGTATTATTGACGGAGCAAAACGGTTCCCGACACCAGTCCCAGGCAGCGAAGGCCATGACTGCCAGCCCATAAATAACCGGGAGCGGATGAGGGCGGTAGCGGGTGATGGGGGTTGGACGGGGCATTATTCCGCAAGGATCTGGTTGCACTTGCGGCAGCGGTAGAGGGCGGTGACTTCGGGGGGAAGTTTATCCCGGTACTGTTCGGTACATTCTTCCAGGTCCGTGCCGTAGCAGTTGCGGCAGCGGCGGGGGCCGCGCGTCTTGGCCAGTTTCTCCATCCGGTACTGTTCCAGCTTTTCGACGGTGTCGCAGGCCTGGTCGAAGAATTCGGGCGGGACCCAGACGGAGGTGGCGGGCATGTCGCCTTCCTCGACGCGGAGTTCATAGGGAATTTGCAGTTTAGCGAAGACGGCCTTGACCGTTTCCACGCTTTTGTCGTCAAAATAGGAGGCGACTTGTTCCATGGGCCGTCCTTACTCGCGGATCTGGAAGTCGGCGACGCCTTCGATCTTTGAAATGGCCTGGACGAGGTCTTCCATGGACTGGGCCTTGGAGAGCTTGGCGACGCCTTCGATCTGCACGGTGGTGTTTTTCAGGTCCCGGGAAAGGGAGACGGAGCGCAGGGGGACGTGGAATGCGAGCAGGGTCTGTTTGACATCCGCGAGGAAGCCGGGGCGGTCGGTGCCGCGAATGCTGACGACGCGGGTGGCGTGGCTGCGGAGAAATCTCTTTTCCATCGAATCGAGGGCGATGAGGGCGAAGAGGACGCAGAGGGTCGCGGCGAGGCCGAGGAGGAAGTAGCCGGCGCCGACGGCGAGGCCGATGATGGCGGTGGTCCAGAGGCTGGCGGCGGTGGTGAGGCCCTTGACGTTGGCGCCGTAGCGGAAGATGGCGCCGGCGCCGAGGAAGCCGATGCCGGAGATGACCTGCGCGGCGAGGCGTTCGGGGTCGCCGTTGGTGGCGACGGTGTGGAACTGCATGGAGAGGTTGATGGAGATGCACATGGCGATGGTGGCGCCGAGGACGAGGATGATGTGCGTGCGCAGGCCGGCGGGCTGGTCGTGGAGTTCGCGTTCCAGGCCGATCAGGCCGCCGAGGATGGCGGCGGCGAGCAGGCGGATGAAGATGTCGAATTGGCTCAGCATGGCGAAGCGCTCCTTTTGGTCCCCCATCCTGCCTGAAAGGGGGATGCAAGAACAGCCGGATTTAAGCCGGCATGAGCCGCGAGCCCCCGCATGGGGGGGCGCGGCAGCGGAACTCAGGCCTGGGGCGGGGTCCCGTTGCCGGCGTGGGGGTGCTCGTCGGGCGGGGGCTGGTGGGGGGATTCGGCGGGGATGTAGTGGGGCAGGTCCTCGGGGAGGTCGGAGTCGTCGAAGGGGGTTTCCTTCTTGAGGAGTTCGAGATAGTCCTTGGGGGCGACGCGGGCCGGGGCGATGTAGGCGATGGCCTCCTTGGCCTCCTTCTCGAGCTTGGCGGCCTTGACCCAGAAGTCGGGCTGGCGTTCGGCGAAGGCGATGGACTTGGCGCGGCGGACGAGGCGGTCGAGGTCCTCGATGTAGCGGGAGAGGTAATAGCCGCCGATGGGGGTGATGCGCTTGTCGCGGGCGGCGCCGGCGAACTCGGCCTTGGCGTCCATGGACTGGATCATGTAGGCGTCGCGGGCGCGGAGGATTTCGAGGGCGGTGTTCTGGAAGGTGTTGGAGTCGGGGTCGAAGGATTTGGCCATGAGGGAGACGACATGCTTGGCGGAGCAGAAGAGCGTGAACCAGGCGCGGAAAACGTCCTCGGGGACGATGGCGTCGGGGATCTTGAAGCGCTCGATGGAGGTATCGCCGATGTGGGTGAGGTGGTCGCTGATGCGTTCGATGTCCTTCATGCAGCGGTCGAGGTGCTGGATGAAGAGGGTCTGGCGGCGGGAGAGGTAATGGCGGGCGAGGTGGTTGAGATAGTCGCCCATGGACTGGCGGACTTCGTTGATGATGTCCTCGTTGGAGAGGAGGCGGCGGTGGGTCTTGCGGCAGGGGGCGAGGATGAGTTCGCCGTTGAGGAGCATGCTGTCGACGCAGACCTCGGCCATGCGGCGGAGTTCGCGGATGACGGCGGCGAGGGCCTGCTCGGGCTTGGCGAGGAGCTTGGCATCGAGGAAGGAGGGGGCGGGCACGGGTTCCTTGGAAGGGGTGACGACGCGCACGAGGCGGGTGAAGAGGCCGATGAACGGCAGGAGGATGACCGTGGCGAAGACCATGGCGAAGGTATGCAGATTGGCCGCCTGGCGCAGGAGGTTGCCCGGAGCGGAGGCGTCGCAGGCCCAGACGAAGAGCGGCCAGGCCAGAAGCACGAAGAGGACGTTGGCGATGTTGAACACGAGGTGGGCGATGGCCGCGCGCCAGGCGCCGATGCGCATGGGAATGGCGGCCATGATGGGCACGATGCAGGTGCCGATGTGCGCGCCGAGGACGACGACGGCCACCTGGTCGAAGCGGGTGAAGACGTTGGCGGTGACGAGGGCGAAGCAGAGACCGATCATGGCGCCGGAAGAGGTCAGCAGGGCGGTCAGGAGGGCGGAGATGGTGACGCCGAGGATGCGCCAGGTCCAGACGTCGCCGCGGATGTGGGCGAGGTAGGGAGCGAGCAGATCCTTGTGGGGGGCGATGCCGGAGGAAATCGTGTCCATGCCCAAAAAGAGCAAACCGAAGCCGATGAGGGCGTCGCCGAGCTTGCGCCAGCGTTCGGAGGGGATGAGGGAATCGAGGAGGAAGCCGATGCCGATGGCGGCCCAGCAGTAGTCGGCCAGGTGGAAGGAAATCAACTGCATGGAAAGCGAGGTGCCGATGTTGGCGCCGAAGACGGGGGCGATGGCCTGTTCGAGGGTCATGACGCCGGCGTTGATGAAACCCGCCAGCATGGCCACGGCGGCGCCGGAGTGGGCGAGGAAGCCGACGACGGTGCCGAAGACGGCGCCATGGACGCGGCTTTGGGTGGCGCGGGCCAGGATGGTGCGCAGGGAGCTGCCCGCGGCCGTGCGCAGGCTGCGGGTCATGACGTGCATGCCGTAGATGAAGAGGCTCAGGCCGCCCAGGACCTGGAACAGCAGCATCGTGATTTGAAACGTACTCATGATTCCATTCACTCCTCGCCGGGGTCCGGGAGCGCCACGGCAAACCATTCACTATGCCGTCGGCGGTCCCGAAAAGGCAAGCAC
The DNA here is from genome assembly GCA_964567795.1 of uncultured Verrucomicrobiota bacterium. GTDB lineage: Bacteria > Verrucomicrobiota > Kiritimatiellia > CAIQIC01 > Lenti-01 > Lenti-01. Next base: position 36,286 of record CAZMOR010000043.1, on the reverse strand, counting down.
AGAACGGCCGGCCGGCCCCCGCCGCCGGGGGCGGGCGGCGGGCCAAGAAATCCTCGCGGCGGCGGCGGAAGGTGTGGTAAGGTGGAAGTCTGGAGATAACCCATGATTTGGAGGTGCAGGATGACGACGCTGAACAAGGAAATCCGCCGGCGGGACGCGGGCTTTACGCTGATTGAAATCATGCTGGTGGTGGTGATCATCGGCATGCTGGCGGCCGTGGCGGGGGTCAAGCTGACCGGCAAGATCGGCCAGGCGAAGAAGAACGTCGCCAAGCAGGGCGTGGCGGCGATCGAGCAGGCGATTGACATGTACGAAGTGGACAACGGCAAGCTGCCGGACAGCTTGCAGGGCCTGCTGACGAAGGGGAGCGAGAACAACTGGAACGGGCCCTATCTGAAGAAGGCCGAGGGCCTGAAGGATCCGTGGGGCAATGAATACCAGTATTCCAAGTCGGAAAACAGCTACACGGTGGTGTCGGCGGGGGCGGACGGCAACTTCGGCAGCGGGGACGACATCAAGTAGGGGGCCCGGCGCGGGCAAAGGCAGGGCATTGTGAGCAGGCGCGCGGGCTTCACCCTGCTGGAAATCATGCTGGTGGTGGTGATCATCGGCATTGCCTCGACGGTGGCCGTGGCCCAGTTCGCGCGTTCGTTCAAGGGGGCGAAGCTGCGGGCCTCGACGCGGCTGGTGCTGTCGATGCACCGGAATGCGCAGTCGAAGGCGGTGCTGGGGCAGCGCTACATGGCGATCCTGTTCGACCAGCGCAAGGGCACGCTGGAACTGGTGGAGCAGGGGGCGCCCGAGCGGAAGAAGGACGAATTCTTCGGGGAGCTGGACGGCGGCGGCAACGCGGGCCAGGGGCAGGTCTTCAGCGGCAGCGATGGCTCGGAGGGAACCGGCGCGGCCGCGCCGGCCGAACAGACTTCATCGCAGCTGGTGCGGACGCTGGAGGACGGGGTGAAAATCCTGGCGTTTGACGGGGGCAAGGAAATCGAAGACCTCTATTATGTCAGCTACTATCCGAACGGCATGTGCGACGGCTACCAGATTGAAATCGGCGACAGCGAGAACCGCACGGCGACCATCACGGTGGATCCGGTGACCGGCAAGGCGAAGGTCGGCAAATGAACCGGCGCCGGGGCATGACGCTGGTCGAGGTGCTGATGGCGGTGGTGATCCTCGGCGTGGCGCTGGGGGCGCTGGTGGGGGCGGCCTCGCGGTCGCTGGCGGTGGTGCGGCAGGCGCGCAACTACGAACTGGCGCGGCGGATGCTGGGACGGGTGGACGTGGAAAGCCCGCTGCGGCTGAAGGATGAAATCCAGGCGGAGACGGAATCGGGCAGTTTTTCAGGCGGGCCGGCGGGGTGGAGCTGGACGCGCACGCTGGAGGACCTGGGGGCGGACGACGAGCAGCAGGAGGGGCTGTTCCGCATGACGACCCGCGTGAGCTGGGCGCAGGGCGAGAAACGTTCGGCGGAGGAAGTGACCCAAATGCTGTACGTGCCCAAGAACAACGACGGCGTGCGCACGCTGAAGCCGAAGGTGCTCTGATGCGGACCCGGCGGCCAAACGGTTTCACGCTGCTGGAGCTGCTGATCTCGCTGGCGATCTTCAGCCTGGCGATGGCGGTGGCCGGCAGCGCCTTCTGGGGCGTGACGAAGGCGTGGACGCGCGGGGGGGAACTGCTGGAGCAGCTGCACTACGGGGAATTCGCGATGGACCAGCTGGTGACCACGCTGCGCGGAGCGGCATGGTTTCCCTCGAAGCCGTCGGCGTTCGGGTTCTGGCTGGAGAACGGCAAGGCGAGCTGGGTGACCAGCGGCTCGGCGTTCCTGCCGCCGGATTCGCCGCTGCGGAACGGGCTGCACCGGGTGTCGGTATCGGTCGAGCGCGTGGAGGGCGAACACGGGCTGGCGGTGCGGGCGTGGCCGCACCTGGCGGAAGACATGGACGAGCGCGACGCCCAGCCCTGGATGGCGTGCGCGCAGGTCGAGGATTTCGACTGCGAGTGGTACGACTTCGACCTGGATTCCTGGAGCCACGACTGGGAGGAGACGAATTCGCTGCCGAAGCTCGTGCGCGTGACGCTGAAGATGAAAAAGCGCAAGGAATTCGACGAGGAGCTGGAATTGCAGCGGGTGGTGGAGCTGGAAGTGGCGCCGGAGATTCCGGCGCGCGAGAACCGCGACCGCACAACCGACACGGGCGAGGCAAGCGGTACGGACACCACCGGCGGGACGCAGCCGGTGGCCACCGTGACCAACAATCCGAGCCAAAAGCCGGAGACTGCCCCATGATTTTTTCCACGGAATGGAAAAACTTTCGGCGGATTTTCCACACCATGGAAAAACTTTGCCTCATTTTTCCACACTGTGGAACCCGCCGCGGCGGGTCCACACTGTGGAAAAACCGCGAGCCGCGAGCCCGCAGACCGTACGCCGCGGAAAACCGCGGGGCGGCGCTGATCGTGGCGCTGTGGATGGTGCTGATCCTGAGCCTGCTGGTGGGCGGGATGGCGTACGAGATGCACGTGGAGGCGGGGATCACCTCCTATGCGCGGAAGCGGGTGAAGGCGCTGGTGGCCGCGCGCGGCGGCGTGGAATATGCCAAGTTCCTGCTGGCGAAAAGCTTTGAACCGAGCGCGTTCGAGGAGAGCGACGAGGGCAAGGAGGCGGCGCGCATCCTGGAGAAAAACCTGGCGCGCGGCATCGGGGTGTCGGGGGTGAAGGTGGAGCAGGGGGAGGCGGTGGCGACAGTGGACATCCTGCCGGAGGCGGGGCGGCGGAACGTGAACAAGCTCGGGGATGCGGACTGGGAGGAACTGCTGGACCAGGCCGGCGTACCGGATGAGCAGTGGCCCGAGCTGATCGACTGTTTCATGGATTGGACCGATGATAATAAAGATCACCGAATTAACGGTGCAGAAGAGGACGACGCGTATTACAAGGAGCAGGGCTATGCGCCGAAGAACGCGCCGCTGGACACGGTGGACGAGCTGCTGCTGATCAAGGGCTTCACGCCGGCGCTGGTTTACGGCGGTCCGCCGCCGGATCCGAAGAGTCCCCCGCTGCAGGGCATCGCGCACCTGCTGACGACGTTCGGCGACGGCAAGGTGAACGTGAACACGGCCTCGCGCGACGTGCTGCTGACCTTGACCGTTAACGACAAGATGATGGACGACTGGGTGGTGGACGACCTGCTGAAATACCGGCTGGGCGACGACGGGTTGCCCAACACCAAGGACGACGGGTTCGACAGCGTGGAGGAGGCCATCAGCAAGTCGGGCATGGATCCGGCATTCGCGGATAAGATCTCGGTATCGGACCGGCAGTACGTGCGGGTGGTGTCGCTCGGGGAAGACCACGGGGTGCAGAGCGGGGTGTGGGCGGTGTTCGAAGTGGGGGACAAGAAAGTGACGCCGGTCTACTGGCGCGAAGAGCAGATGCAGTAGCGGCGGCGGGCGGGAAAATTTTAGCTTTTGCTTTGTACTGGCCGGCCGGTTCTGTTATGCACAAAGCGGTATCCAAGACCCGCCGGGCCGGCGGCCGCCGCGGCGCGTCCGGAGAAAAGGAAGAGGACATGCAACCGACGTATTCAGTCATCATCCCCGCCTTCAACGAGGAAGGCACGGTTGAGCCACTGCTGGAGGCGGTTCGCGGCGTGCTCGACGGCCTGGGGGAGCCGTATGAGATCGTGTTCGTGGACGACCATTCGGAGGATGGAACGCGGGCCGCGGCGGAACGGTTTGCGGATGCCCATCCCGAATTGATGCAACTATTGCATTTGAAGCACCGCAGCGGCAAATCCGGCGCGCTGCAGGTCGCGTTCGACGCGGCGCGCGGCCGGGTGTTCCTCACTTTGGATGCCGATTTCCAGAACGACCCGGCGGATTTTCCCCGGCTGGTGGCGAAGCTGCAGGAAGGCTATGACGTCGCCTGCGGCTGGCGCAAGAACCGGCAGGATTCCTGGTTCAAGAAGTTCAGTTCGAAAACCGCCAACTATGCGCGCCGCCTGCTGATGGGCGACCGCGTCCACGACGTCGGCTGCGCCATCCGTGCCTTCAAGCGCGAGGCGGTGGCGGGCATTTGCTTCACGGCCGACGAATACCGGTTCTTCACCTTCATCGTGCGCAAGCTCGGGGCGCGGGTCACCGACATCGTGGTCACCGACCGGCCGCGCCGCTACGGCGTGTCCAAGTACAACCTCCGCAACCGGCTGCCGGTCGGCCTCAAGGACATTGTCCGGCTCGGATTCGGCGACCTCCGCCAGACCCTGCGCCGCAGTCCGGACCGCATGGTTCCCGCCGACTGGGTGGTCGTGTGCCGCCAACCCGCGGATGCCGTTCGCCGTGGTTGAACCCGGCCAGGAGCCGCGGCGCGACGGCTGGTTCCTGGGCGGACTTGTCCTGGCGGGCCTCGTCCTGCGCCTGTTCCGGATCGGAACGCCCAGCCTCTGGACCGACGAACTCTTCACCGCCAACCGCTATCATTCCGACCTCTGGACCGTCATCCGGCAGAGCGATCCCTTCCCGCCGTTCTATTACATCATCGGCAAGCTGTGGTCGCTCGTTTCCGGCCTGAGCGAAGCCGCCCTGAGGTTTCCTTCCGCCGTCTATTCCGTCCTGGGCGTCGTCGCGCTGTATTTCCTGGCGCGGGAATTGTTCGACCGCCGGACCGCGCGCGTGGCCGCGGTCCTGCTGGCCTTTTCGCCCTACAGCATCAACTACGCCCAGGAGGCGAAGATGTTCAGCCTCTTCTGGCTGCTGGGCACGGTCTCGTTCTGGTTTCTTTGCCGCTACCTGCGCACCGCGGCGCGGCGCGACCTCGCGGTCTACGCCGCGGTTTCCGTTGTATCGATCTATACCTTTTACATGGGGTTCGTCGTCCTGGTGGTCGAGAACCTGATATTCTTCCTCCTGGCGCGGCGCGGCCGCCGCGGCTGGCTGTTCGCGCAGCTTGCCGTTCTCGCGGCCTACGTGCCGTGGGCGCTGCGCCTGCTGAAAGCCATCGGCCGCCGCGAGGAAGCCATGGGCTGGATCAATCCGCCCGAATCCGCGGGCGCCTTCCTGATGAAACTCGGGGCCACGATCACGGGCAACTGGGTGGTTCCGCCGCGGCCGGCCGAACTGGCGCTCTACGGGTTGATCCTGGTCTCCGCCTGGATCAGCTGGTCCGCCGCCCGGCGCCTGCATTTGCGCGTGTGGACGCGCGGCGACGTTCTCGCCGTGCTGGCGCTGGCCGTGCCGCCTGCCCTGTTCCTGACCGTGGATGCCGTGGCGCACCACGTGCTCATTGTGCGCTATTTGGGCTTTGCCCATATCCCCCTGATGCTTCTGCTGGCGCGCGCCATTGCCCGCTATGCCCCGCCGCTGCGCGTGCTCGTCGCCGGCCTGCTCATCGCCGGCTGGACCGCCGTCTACCTCGTGCCCTATTACCGTGACAGCTTGAAAATCGAGCGCCAGGACTGGCGCGGCCTGGCGCGGGAAATCGCCGCGCGTCCGGCACCCGGCGCGGTGACGGTCATCGATGCCTGGCTGGTTCCGCGGGTGCGCTACTACTTTCCCGGCATTCAGCCGGCGGACATGCTCGACCAGTATCAGGGGCCCGCGTTTTACCGCCTATACAAAGGGCCGCTTTTTGTTCCCGTCGACTGGGACAGTCCGAAGCCATACATTCCGCCGGCGGATCTGACCCTGCCCGGCGGCGTTTATCACCTTGAATTCTGGACCAACCGCAACCAGAAGCTGAGTTGCACGTATTACGTGAAGGTCCCTTAGCTCCGGCTGCCGCGGCGCGATCAGGCCGTCTCGGCCGGAAACAGATGGCGGATCAGGCCGGAAAGAATCTTCGGCGTCCGGGGTTCGGCCGCCAGCGTGACAACGTATTCCAGGATCGAATCCCGGGCGGCGGGTTCCTGCTGGCTCAGGCGCTTCAGCGCCAGGATGCCGCTGTAGCAGATGCGCAGTCCCCCGTTCGCGCGGTTCCGGGCCTCGGAAATGACGCCTTCGAGGTAGGTCGCCACGGTCGCGCATTCCCGGGCATCCGGATAGTGCCGTTTTCCCAGGACGCTGATCGCGTTCGTGCAGAACACTTCGCGGTCCCGCTGCTGGTCGATCGCGCGGCACAGGTGCTGCCGCAATTCCGGTGCATCCGCCCCGGCCAGCAGCGTGATGGCCGAACCGGCGGCGACATCATACTGGTCGCCCAGCACGCCGATCAGCAGCGGCAGGTCCGGGGCGCACATCCGGGCTCCGAGATACTTCACTGCGGCATCCCGCAGGAACGGATCCACCTCCAGTTCGGGCTGCGCCAGAATGCCCCGCGCCTGCGGCGCCCCCGTCAGGTGCTTGCGGTCCAGCCGCCAGGCGAGGGCCTCCGCCCGGGCCAGGACCCCGCGGCTTCCGCCCGGAACGACCGCGGCCGGCAAATGCAGGAAAATGCCGTTCCGCTCGTCGTCCACCAGCAGCGTTTGCTTCTGGTGCCACAACGGCAGGATGCCCGTTCCTGTTGCGTCCACCTTGACGATGCGCAACTGCAGCAGTTCGCACAGGATCCGGCGGAGGACGGCGGGCGCCTGTTCGCCGGCAAATTGATTGAAAGCTGCCGCGGGATCTTCCGCCACCAGGACATCATGTAGCCGGCGGACGAAGCCCTCGGCGGCGGACGAAAAGGCCGGCCGGGTGGCGAGAAAGTTCCGCATGCGCTGGCGCAGGTTGCACAGATGCGCCATCCGGACCTCGTCGTCCGGCGTGTCAAACGCCAGCGCCTCCAGCAGGTCGGCTTCGCGGAGCGCGCCCAGAAGATAGGCCAATCTCAACCGGGCCTCGCATTTGCTCAAACCCCGGCTTTTGTCATAACCGCTCAGCACCGGCCCCGGCTTGCAGCAATGGGTATTGTTTTCCATCTCCACGAGCCGGCCCCGCCAGTCGGTGCGGAAGAGCACCAGTGTGGAGATCGGCTCATCCTGCGCTTTCGGCATCCGGCGGCCATCCTTGAGGAACAGATGCCCCGCGATCCGCCCCTCCCGGTCTACCCGGACCAGAGTCAATTCGCTCACGGGATCGTAGTCGCCGCCAGAATGGATGCCTTCCCGGGTCAAGACCGCCTGCAGGCCGGTTTTCAATGCCGCCCATTCCGCCGGCGGCTTCGCCCGCGTCCGGGCCTGGATGTAAAATACCAAACCGTCGAGGTCGGAGATGGCACGCAGCCCCAGCCCGCGCGTCACCGAGCAGGGCATGCAACGGACCTCCATGATCCTCAAGCCGGGATGCCCGGCGTTGTGTTGCGTCATGAAATGCTGGAGCGTGGCCATGACGGCATGGCCAATGAACAGGTCCGCCGGCGGATGCGACGGGCCTGCCGGCTGTCCGGTGGCGGCGAACGGCGGGCGCGGCGATTTTCTGCATGCCGGCAATTTTTCCTCGGGAATGGATCGTTGCGAACAACGCAATGGCCCCAATAATTCCCGCCATTTCATGTCCCGAGTATTGCCTGCCCGGCAGGCAAGTCAAGCTTGGGCCCCGGATTTAGGGATGAAGTCTGAAACACAAGACCGGTCAACGGCGGTCCGCCAAGGCATCCAGACAACGTTGCAGACTTGCCAGGGCAACCATGTCGGATCCGGAAAGCGAGCTCTTCTCGGTGGAATCCAACGAGTTGCGGAAAGCATTCAAAGTATCTTCAGCCATGGTCAACCGGCCGGTTCGGGATGCATTCCGGCAATAGGATTCGAGATCCGTGACCAGCCCGGGATATGGCTTGGCGAAGGTATTTTCGACAAACCGGCGGTCCAGCACGAAATCGGGCTCCAGCCAGGCCCGCAGAGCTTGCGCCCGCTGGGACCAGGCATCGCCCGTTTGCTGCACTTGCTCCGCGCAGGTCTGGATGACATCCACATCAGCCGAAGGGGGTGCATGTTCGCGCAAAAGGATCAGGGCCTCGGTTCGAACGGAAGGCGGCAGCTGATCGTTCACTGCGAACTCGTACAGGCCGATGGCGATCGCCTGCGGGTCGTTGATGCCGATCATCAGTTGCAAGGCGGTTGTGCCGCCGCCATACGGCAGGCGGGCTTCCAGGAGAAGATTATGGGCGGCTTCGCCAGCGGCTTGGGTGCCGCCCATGAATGCTTGCCATTGTTCCAGCAGGCTGCGGGCGGCGGGTTCATCGAACAAGGCGTTGCACAGATCCACGGCGGCCAGCCAGAGCTCCGGTGCATGTCTGGCCTGATCCGGACGGGCAGCATCCCCCAGACCCAAGCCGGCCATCAGGACGAGCCCGCAAACCTGGTCCTGCGGATTGGCCGAAGCCAGCAGACCGGGAACTTGCCGCCGGGCTTCCGGAACGTCGCTGCGGAGGGTCTGGATTCGATTCACCAGGGCGGCAATCCGGTTTTCATACTCATCCAGCGGTTCCCGGGCTGAGTCTGCCGGTGCGGAAGAGGCCAAAACCGGAGGTGGGGGAATCGGCCCGGCTACCGAAGCCGACGGGGCGGGAACTGCCGCGCGGAGCAATTCCTGTCCGGCGGCAGGTTCGCCGGGCCTGGTTGCAGATGACGGTTGAACGGGGTTTTCGCTGGCGGAATCGCGGACGGGATGCGGCCGTGAATGTGCGCGGGGAAAAGAATGGTACATGGCGCCGACCATGAACACCAGGCCGACGCCCGCGGCCAACCACCCAATTCGCCAATATATATGTGCACGGGACGTCATATATCCCAGAAAGACTGCCCGATTTTCCGGTCAAGTCAACCCCATGAGAAGAGCATGTGACCGCCGCGCCGGGCCGAATCATGCAAGCGGAGCGGGGGTTCGAGCCGAATTTGAAAAATCCGGGTTTCCTTCAATATTATTTGATTTGAACGGTAAAATGCTTAAAAGTTGCTGTCTAGCGCGGTGGCTTGGGTTGACTGCCCGCCATTTGACATTGAGGAGACCGGATTTTATGGCAATGCGATCATGGGTCATGCGGGTGTGTGTATTCTGGCTGGCCTTGAGCCTGCAGCCAGCCTGGTCGGCAACGGCGGTGCTTTGCGCCGGGGATAGCATCACCTGGGGGTACGGGGTGTCCATTCCCTATCCGACCCGTTTGTCCAACAATACGGGTTATTCAACCGTCAATGCCGGGGTTGGCGGGGTGTCTTGCTCCTATGGATTGCGGGCCATTGACGGGCTGCTGACCCAATATGATCCGATGAATGTCCTCATTTTATACGGCACCAACGACATTAATTCCCCCAACCACGATCTTTCGGACGCGGCCAATTGCGTCATCCAGATCGCCTTGCGGGCCCGGGCCTACGGCGCCACCCCGGTGATCGGAACGGTGCCGCCCCAGATCGGCTCCCGGTCCAGCTACATGTCCCGCGTGCACCAGTTCAACAGTTATCTCCGCAGCCGCGCCGCCGCCAACGGCATCGATCTCGCCGACATCGAAGCCGCCTTCGGCTCGGGCTCCGGGTTGTTCACCTCCGATAATTTCCATCCGAACGATGCCGGCGCGGAACTCATCGCCCAGACGTTCGCCGCCAAAATCCAAATCTTCTCGTTGAAGCCCACCAGCGCGCAAATCGCCGATGCCGGGGCGGTTGGAAATACGTTTTCAGTGGTCACCAAGCTGGCTTGGACGGCCAACCCGAACCGGGATTGGATCACCGTCACCGGCGGCGGCGGCACGGGCAACGGCACGGTGACCTACAATGTGGCCGAGAATGTCGGCCCCTCCCGCTACGGTTCGATCTATATTTCCAACAACGGGGCCAGCCGGGCCTTCGGCGTGTCGCAATCAGCAAGTCCCTATTTGAAAATCTGGAGCGCCTATGGCGCACCGGCGCCGGCGGGCACAAACTGGATGCGAAAGGGGACGGTGACGAACGCCAGCCTGGCGGGTTCGCCGGTGACGATCGGCGGGGCGACCCAATACGTCTGCACCGGCTGGACCCGGAGCGGCAGCGAGCCAGCCAGCGGAACCGACTTGGATACCGGGACGTTCACGGTCACCAACAATACGACGGTTTCCTGGCTGTGGCGCACGAACTACTGGCTTGAATTGGCGGCCACGGCGGGCGGTTCGGTCAGCGGTGCCGCCAGCGGGTGGTTTGCCAAGGGCAGCAACGTGGTGATTCAGGCGATTCCCGACCCGGGTTACAAGTTTGTCCGGTGGACCGGGACCTTCGTGGCTTATTCGCAGACGTTTACCGTCTTCATGACGGCGGCAAAAACCCTTACCGCGGAATTCGCTATGGCGACCAACTCCCTCGTGGTGCGGAGCAGCTATGGCATTTCGACGCCGCCGGCCGGCACGAACTGGTTGCAGAAGGATACGGTGACGAATGTCGCCCTGGCGGCTTCGCCGGTCGTGTTGGGCGGAACCACCCAGTATGTCTGCACGGGCTGGTCGGGCACCGGCAGCGCGCCGGCCAGCGGGGCGGGCATCGACACGGGACCGTTCGGGTTGGCCAGCAATTCCTCGGTCACCTGGCTGTGGCGGACGAACTACTGGCTGGCGACGGCGGCTCAGGGCAGCGGCGCGGTCACGGTGGCCAGCGGGTGGTTCCCGCGCGGCACCAATGTGACGATTCTGGCCATCCCCGATCCGGGATATCGATTTGTCCGGTGGACCGGAATTCCCAATAGTTTCTCACCGACGGTCACGGTTTCCATGACGACCGCACAATCCCTGCTGGCCGAATTCGACCGCGCGCCGGCATTTTTGCGCAAGGTCAACTGCGGCGGGGGGGCGCAGGACGGGGACTGGGTGGCGGACACGGGGTATTCGGGCGGTACGGCCAAGTCCACGACCGTGGCCATGGCCAATGCGACGAATGCGCCCCAGGCCGTGTACCAGACCCGGCGCAATGCTTCAACATTGACCTATAGCTTTGCGGACGTGCCGGACGGAACCTACACGATCCGGCTGCACTTCGCGGAATTATACTCCAACGCGGCCGGTCAGCGGAGATTCAATGTCGCGATCGAGGGCCAGACCCAGCTGACCAACTTCGACATCTTCCAGGAGGCGGGGGGGAAGAACCGGGCCGTCGTCAAGACCATCGAAAACGTGGCGGTCAGCGGAGGTCTGCAGATCCAAGGGGTGGCCTCGGTGGACAGCGCCCAGTTCAATGGCATCGAAATCGAATCGGCGGGCCCGCCGGTGCCGGCCATCGTGACGAGTGTTTCGCAGGTGACGGTGGCGGAGGGCGCCACGGCCACCTTCGGCGTGCATTTGGACACCGCGCCGGCCAGTGCGATCACCGTGAGTGTCACCCGCGCCAGCGGCGACACCGATCTCACCGTTTCCGGCGGCGAGAGCCTGGTGTTCACGGCGGCGAATTACGCCGTCGACCAGACTGTGACGCTGGCCGCGGCCGATGATGCCGACACCACCGGGGGCACGGCCGCGATCCAGTGCACGGCATCCGGCTACACCGCCGCCAGCGTAACCGCGACGGAACAGGACAACGACGCGCCGGCATTTTCGCGCAAGGTCAACTGCGGCGGGGGGGCGCTGGCCGGGGACTGGGTGGCGGACACGGCGTATTCGGGCGGGACGGCCAAGTCCACGACCGTGGCCATGGCCAATGCGACGAATGCGCCCGAGGCCGTGTACCAGACGCGGCGCTATGCGCCGACCCTGACCTACAGCTTTGCGGACGTGCCGGACGGGACCTATACGATCCGGCTGCACTTCGCGGAGTCGTACGCCAAAGCGGCCGGCCAGCGGATATTCAATGTTGCGATCGAGGGCCAAACGAAGTTGACCAACTTCGACATTTACCAGGAGGCGGGGGGGGGGAACCGGGCCGTGGCCAAGACCTTCGAGAACGTGGCGGTCAGCGGAGGCCTGCAGATCCAGGGGGTGGCCTCGGTGGACAGCGCCCAGTTCAACGGCATCGAAATCATGGCCGGCGGGGGTGCGGGCCGGAAAATGACCCAGGCCAAAACCGTGTGGACGACCACCCGGCGCGCGCCGGATACGGTGCTGTCGTCGGAGGAGGCGCGTATTCCCGGAGCCGGCTGGGCGGCGGTAGACGGTGATCTTAATACCACCTGGCAGGCGGCTGGCAATCGGGGCTCATGGATTTGCCTTGGCTACGCCGCGCCCGTAGAGGTCCACGCGGTGGACGTGCAGTTCGCCCCGGGTTCCCCGCTGGGTGTCTTGACGCTCGCCAGCGACGACGCCCGTGATTGGTTTGAACTGGAACCCGAATTGGAGCTCGGCCCTGTGACCGCGAATTACTTCTGGTTCCTCTTCCCGGCGGCCCCCGGGGAGCCGCCACCTGCCGTTCGCGAAATCGAAGTGAACCCCGTGGCTCCTTGAACAGCCTTGTGCGCCCGCAGGCGAGCGCGGATTTCCGCTGGGCGTTTTCATGCACGACCGCGCCCCCTATGCGCCGGCGCGGAACGGGAGATTGACAAGCTTTTGCGGATTCTATAACTTTTATAAAACGATAAAAGTTTAATCCATGGCCACATCCACGAGAAAAACGACGGGCAGCGCGGCGGTGAAGCAGCGCCTGGTGCAGGCCGGGGGCGCCACTTCCCAGGATCTGGGGCTGGGGCGGACGCTGGGCCAGGTCCTGGTGTATCTCTACCTCACGGCCGGCGAATGTCCTCTGGACCGCATCGAGGCGGACCTGGGATTGAGCAAGGCCGCGGTCAGCATAGCCTCGCGGCAGCTCGAACATCTGGGGCTGGTGCGCCGGGCCTGGAAGCAGGGCGACCGCAAGAGCTATTACCGCACCGCGGAAAACATCGGCACGGCGCTGCAGGAAGGCGTCCTGGCCTTGTTGCGGCGGAAATTCGATGCCGCAGGCACCGCGCTCGACGACGCCTTGGAACTGCTGCAGCAATCCGCCGGCGCGATCGATGCGGCCGAATGGGACTTCCTGAACAGCCGCCTGACCCGTTCACGCCAGCTGCACAAGCGGTTCGGCGCATTGTTGTCCAACCCCATCGTGCGCCGGCTGACCCGGCGCAAATGAACCCGGAGGAGGAAGACCGCCATGAACTATGCGACCGTCAAAACCAAGAACGGCTATGTGGCCGACGAGGTCATTTCGGCCTTGCAGAAGGAAATCCGCCGCGGCCAGGTCGAAGAGGCCGCCTACTGGGCCTATGAAATGATCCTTTCCGAGCTTGAGTCCAAGCTCTGGAGCCGGTTGGCCACCATCGCCGCGGAGGATGTCGGGCTGGCCGATCCCCAGGCCGTGGTCGTCGTGGCGACCTTGCGCGCGGCCTATTTCGAATTCCCCGCCGGACGCACGGAGCGGTTTCTCTACGGGTTGATGGGGGCGACCTATCTGGCGGCGGCGCCCAAGGACCGCATGGTGGACGAACTCTACCATTGTCTCCAGAAAGGCCTGCTCGGGCGAAAGGAGATTCCCGACTACGCGCTGGATAAGCACACCGCGCGGGGCCGGGCCCTCGGGCGCGGGGAGGATCATTTCTGGACGGAGTCGTCCGCGACCACCCGGGAACGTCCCGGGCGCAACCGGCGGTATCTGGATCTGCTGCGGCAGAAATCCGGTTGAACGGGAGCCCGCGCATGCACCGCACCCGCATTAGCGCCAACCAGCCTTGGTGGACCATTCCCTGGCGGGAGATCGCGGAATACCGCGACCTGCTCTGGTTCCTGGTGCGCCGGGATTTCACCACGCAATACAAGCAGAGCATCCTCGGGCCGCTGTGGTTCGTCCTGCAGCCGCTGGCCACGACCCTGGTCTTCACCGTGGTCTTTGGCAACATCGCCAAGGTGGGCACCGACGGCATGCCGCCTTTCCTGTTCTATATGAGCGGGATGGTGTTCTGGACCTTTTTCCAGGGCTGCCTCAACGACATTTCGAACACGTTCGTTGGCAACGCCAGCATCTTCGGCAAGGTGTATTTCCCGCGGCTCATTGTTCCCCTTTCACTGGCCATCAAGAGCCTGGAGCAGTTTGTCCTCAACCTGCTCATGTTCCTGGGCTTCTATTTCTACTTCTACAGCCGGCCCGGTTCGGTACTCCAGCCCAACCATTGGTTGGCATTGGTGCCGGTCCTGCTGCTCCAGTGCACCCTGACCGGCATGGGCGCCGGACTCTGGTTGGCCTCCCTGACGGCCAAATACCGCGATCTGCGCTATGCCCTGGCCTTCCTGTCGCAGCTCTGGATGTTCGCGACCCCCATCGTCTATTCCACGACCAACGTGCCGGCGAAGTGGATGTGGGTGGTGTACGTGAATCCCATGTCCTGCGTGGTAGTGTTCGCCCGGCGCGCCTTCCTGGGCACCGGTGCGGCGGACCTGGTCCTCCTCGGCTCGGGCCTGGCGGCCGGGGCGCTGCTGTTTGTCACGGGACTGCTGATGTTCAACAAAGTGCAACGAACCTTCATCGACATCGTGTAAACCGGATCCGCCATGAGCCAACCCGTCATCCAAGTCCGCAACCTGTCCAAGGCCTATCGCCTGGGCACCATCGGCCGCCAAACGCTGCAGGACGAAATCCAGTTCTGGTGGCACCGCCTGCGCGGCCGCAATCCCGTGGAACACATGGGCAAGATCCGGCCTGGTGGACTCGCCTCCCGGTCCGGCCCCCCAGGGCGCGAACTCTTCTGGGCGCTGGACGACGTCAGTTTCGATGTCCACCAGGGCGATGTGGTGGGCATCATCGGCCGCAACGGCGCCGGAAAATCCACCCTGCTGAAAATTTTAAGCCGGATCACCGAACCCACCAGCGGCGAAGCCACGATTGAAGGCCGCTGGGGTTCCCTGCTGGAAGTGGGCACCGGCTTCCATCCCGACCTGACCGGGCGTGAAAACGTGTACATGAACGGCACGATCCTGGGCATGAAGAAAGCCGAAATCGACCGCAAATTCGACGAAATCGTCGCCTTCGCCGAGGTCGAGCGCTTCATGGACACGCCCGTCAAGCGCTACTCCAGCGGCATGATGGTGCGGCTCGCGTTCGCCGTCGCCGCCCACCTGGAAACCGAAATCCTGATCGTGGACGAGGTTCTGGCCGTCGGCGATGCCGCCTTTCAGAAAAAATGCATGGGCAAGATGGGGGCGGTGGCCAGCGAAGGGCGGACGGTCCTGTTCGTCAGCCACCAGATGAATGCCGTGCGGAACATGTGCACGCGCTGTTTGTGGTTGGACCAGGGCCGGTTGGTGGCCGCCGGCGATACCGAAGAACTGGTCGGCCGCTACATGGATTTCAATGCCGGCGAAGCCGAATGGCGCGCCGCGGATGTGACCGGGGGCAATCCCTATTTCCAGCCGACCCGCCTGGCCATCGCGGACGGGAAAGGTGAACTTCTGCACCGCGACGCGCGCGCCGACGAACTGGTCGGCGTGCTGATCGAGGGTGTGAGCCGCACGCCCCGCCCGGATTTGACCTTGGGCTTCGAACTCATTACCGCCAATGGCGATTCCGTGTTTATCACGAAACACACGGACTCGGAGCCTTCCCGCTGGCCGCCCATCCGGGCGGGACACAATCGGCTGGTGGCCTGGATCCCCCCGCACCTGCTCAACGAAGGCACCTACCGGATCGAGTTGACGGCGAACCTGCACCATTCTGAATGGATCTGCCGCCCCCGGGTCGACGCCCCGTCGGTCAAGTTCCATGTCCACGGCGGGCTGAGCGATTCGCCTCACTGGATCGTGGCCCGGCCGGGGGCGATTGCGCCCCTCATCCGATTCGAGGCGCTGCCGCCGGAATCCGCCACTCCCGGGTGACATGACCGTGAATCCCGCCAGCGTTCAAGCGATTCCCGACTGGTTGCCGGCCGGTTCGCCGCCACCGCCGGGGTCCGCCGGCATTCCCCGGCTGGAAACGACGCGCGATTACCTTGATTTCTATGAAAAACGCGGGCTGACTTTGATTCTGCTCGCGAAGGACCGGCCTTGGATGTCGGCCCGGACCCGCAAATTGGCGGCCAAATTGCCGGTTTCGCTGAGCCACTATTTTTTCCCGCGCCTGTCCTCCTATGCCCGGCTGCGCCGGGATCCGGATTTGCTGGCCCGGTTCAATTTCGGAGTGCGGACCGGAAAGCGCTTCAATCTGGTGGTGATCGACCTGGACGATTTTGAATCCGCCAAGACATTGATCCGGGAATGCCAACTGCCGCCGACCTTGGCTGTCCGGACAGGCGGCGGCGGCTTCCACTTGTTCTACCGCATGCCGGAGTCCTGCCCCTTCATCCCGGCCACCCATGACTGCGTGGCCCGCGGTATTGATGTGCGCGGCGAGTATTGCTTCTGCACCATTCCCCCTTCCCGGCATGGCACGGGCGTTGATTACGAGTTCATCCACCCGGCCCAGCCCGTTGCGGTCCTGCCGGCGGCTGCAGCGGCGCGTTTCCGGGCGTGCGGCGTTTCCCGCTACTGGCACGTCTGGAAATTCATGCGCAATTTCAGGTACCTGCACCGCCGAATGCTCCGCGATTTCTTCCGCACGGTCGTTCTCCGCAAACCGCCGGGGGAGACATGAACGTTTCCGTCATCATCGCCTGTTATAACGGCGCGGCCCTGATCCCGGAGGCCATCCGCAGCGCCCAGGCCCAGACGGTCCCGCCACGCGAGATCATCGTGGTGGATGACGGCAGTACCGATGCCTCCCGAGAAGTGGTGGCCGCCTTTTCCGACGTGCGCCTGATCCCACAGGCGAATGCGGGCGTCAGCGCCGCGCGCAACCGGGGGGCGCAGGCGGCCGCGGGCGAATGGCTGCTGTTCCTCGACCAGGACGACGACTTGCCGCCGGAAGCCCTCGCGCGTCTTGCGCGGACGGCCGAGGTCTATCCCGGTTTTCCGGTATATTACGGGGCGATTGAAACGGAGCGGCAAGGTGGCCGCGGCTGGCGGGTCTCCGGCTCGGCGGCTTGCGAAGGTCCCGTGCCGGCCGCCATGCAGGCGAATCTGTTCCGGGTTCAAATTCTCGCTCCCGGGGCGATGTTGATCCAGGCCGACCTGTTTCGCCAGGCGGGCGGATTTGACAGCCGTCGCGACGGCGTCGAGGATCAGGACCTGTTCATTCGACTCGGCCTGCTGGCCAAGTTCAAGTATTGCAATGCCGTCGTGCTGCGCAAGAAGCAGCATGCCGCCAACGTGTCGGGCAATTGGCGCCTGACCTTGATGAAGGGCTTGGCCTGCACGCTGGACCACATCGACCGGTTGCGGCAGGCGGGGGCGGTGGATGTGCTGCCGGCCCACGCCGGCGGGAAAGCGGTGGATCTGGCGCTCCGGCGGGCCTTCCGGTATGGCGATCCCGATGCCGTTCGGGAGGTTCTGGAACTGGCGCGCCAGCGGCGGGTGCGGTCGCCCTGGTCCTGTCTGTTGCGCCGCTCCATCCGCCTGGGGCGGGCCTATGCCCGGCTGTGGAAACTCGCGGAACAGCTTCGCCCGGGATTGCGCGAGCGGTGGCGCTATGGAAGACTTGGTTGAGCGACCAGCATGAACGAGAAAACGATCCAGGCCGAAACCGTCGCCGCGCCCCTGGCCATGTCTTCGTTGCGTGCCGCAGCCAACCGGGCCTTCGCCGGTGCGCTTCATTGCGGCCGGAAGCTGCAGGGGCTGGGTCGGGCTGGTTGGGAAGCCTGGACCGCCCCGCCGGTGTTCACGGTGGCCGTCAGCATGCGGCCAGTGTTCGGACCATGGGGCGGCAGCAGTGTTTTCGTGCATCAACTGGCCGCCTGCCTCCGGCGCCGGGGCTGCCGCGTGCAATACCACCTGCGCGGAGACGTGGATGTCATTGTTTTGATCGATCCGCGCGAGGATCTGGAAAGCAAGGCGTTCGGTCCGGCGGAAATCCGGGATTACAAGCAGCGGCATCCCCGGGTCCAGGTTCTGCATCGCATCAACGAATGTGATCAGCGCAAGCAGACCACGTTTATGGATCCCCTGCTGAAAGAGGCCAACCAATTGGCGGACCACACCGTATTTATTTCGGAATGGCTGCAAGGCTATTTTATGGAACGCTGGTTCGACCCGGCGCGGCCCCATTCCGTCATATACAACGGCGCCGATCCCGCGATCTTCCATCCCGTCGGGCAGTTGCCGTACGTCGACGGGCAGCCGTTCCGGATCTGCACGCACCACTGGTCGGACAATCCGATGAAGGGATTCCCGGTCTATGAGCAGGTGGACCGCATGATCGCGGACGGAGCACTTCCGGGCGTGGAATTGTGGATCATTGGCCGCTGGCCGGCGGCGATCCGCTGGCGCGCGGCGCGGACCTTCCCGGCGGTCAGCGGCCGGCGCCTGGCGGGACTGCTGCGCCAATGCCACGCCCATATCACGGCCAGTTTGTGGGAACCGTGCGGCATGCACCATGTCGAGGCCGCGCAGTGCGGCCTGCCCATGGCATATCATGAGGATGGCGGCGGCATCGTCGAGGCCGGCCGGCGCTACGGCGTGGGGTTTCGCGACGATCCCGCCGTGGCCATCCACACCCTGCGCACGGATTACGCCGAGTATCGCCGGCGCGTGCTGGCGGCGGCGCCCGACGGCGACCGCATGGCCATGGCCTATGCCGACCGGATTCGTGACCTGGCGCTGGTTGCGAGGAAATCCACATGAGCGCCCCGCTGCAGGTTGTCGCCGGATTGTTCTATGCTCCCCGGGGATTCGATGCGGCGCTGGCGGAACTGCGCTGGACCGTCCGGCAAAATCCGGAATTCTGGAAAAACGCCCTGCTGTATGTGGATTCCACCTGCGAACGTCAGGCCCGCCCATTTGCCAAATATTTCGGCGAGATCGTGGTGGACCGCGACATGCCGGCCGTCGTGCGGGCCAACCCGATGTGGAATTGCAAGGGATGGTGGGCGCATCTGGCCGTGCAGCGGTTCGGCGCCATCCTGTATTGCGATTTCGACATCCTGGCGGTGCGCCCGCCGGACGCGGCCCTGACCGACTGGCTCGGCCGGGCGCCCCGCTTCCTGTTCATGCCCAACTATCACGCAGCGAACAAGGTGGTGGGCTGCGGTTGCGTATATTACGACCGGTCCTGCGACTGGGACCGCTTCCTGGACCTGCTCTACAACAAATGGTTCCACGACGAGCGGGCCTGGACCGAAGCGTTGGCGATGACCAAGGAAAAACAGCTGGCGGACGGGTTCGACATGAATCCGAAAATCGTCAACTGGGACTGGCTGGCGGCGCATCCTGAAGCCCGGCGGGAGGTGTACCTCATTCATGGCCTGTCCGACGTGTCGCGCGAATGGCGCGCCTTTCGGGATTTTGGTTTTGATCCCAAGAAAATCCGGTTCTACCGGTCCTGGCGCGCCCGCCTGAACCACTGGATCATGAACATGCAGGAACGCCGGCGCGCATGAACGTGCCGCGATCCATTCTGGTCCGCCTGGCACGAATCCTTGAGCCGGCGGGGTGGGGCGGGCTGTTCGCCCTGGCCCATGGCCAACTGCCGCTGTATTCCGGCAACCAGAATACCTATTTGCTTCACGCGGTGGCGCAGGTGGAACCCGCCGGATTGGCGCAGGACTGGGTAGTGCGCACCCTGGATCCCTTTCCTTTGTTCACCGGTCTATCCGTGGCGTTGATGCAGCTTGCTCCGGTTTTCCTGCAGGTGGCTTACGGAGGCATGTTGCTGGTTTATGGCGCGGCGCTGTGGCAGCTGGTGCGGATGGCGACACCGGCTTCCGGCTGGCCGGGCCGGACCGCCGTCATGGCCTTTCTGGTCCTGTTGCATTCCATGCAATTCAACTTCCTGGCGCGGAATCTCCACGATCCGTGGACTCCGGAATTCTGGACCAGCGGGCTGGCCAGCCAATACGTCCTCGGACCCGTCTGGCAACCCTGCGTCTTCGGCGTGCTGCTGGTTTTGGCCGTGGCCTTGGCTGCCCGCCAGCGGCCGGTGGCCGCGATCGCCTGCGCCGTGGCCGCCCAGGCGTTTCATGCGTCGTACATGCTGGGCGCCGCCATGCTGATCGCCGGCATCGCCTGGGCGGCGTGGGCGGAGGGAAAAAATCCGCGCCGGGCCATCGGCTTGCTGGCGGGCGGCGCCGCGGTCATGTTGCCGTTCGTGGTTTTCAATTTCCTGCGTTTCCGGCCAACCGGTCCGGAGGTGTTTGCCGTCGCGCAAAACATCCTGTTTTCCGAGCGGATTCCCCAGCATGCCGATCCCGCTTTCTGGTGGACCCGCCTGGCATGGTTGAAAATCGGTTTGGTAATGGCGGGCCTCGCCTGCGTCTGGAAGCAGCCGTTGCGACGCGTGTTGCTGGTGCCCGTGGCCGGAGCCCTGGTTCTTTCGCTGGCCGCCGGGTTGTTCCGGAATGCTTCGCTGGCGCTGCTTTTTCCGTGGCGGGTGTCGGTGTGGCTCGTTCCGGTATCGCTGGCGTTGATTGCCGGTTGGCTCGCGGAGATCGTTGGCCGCCGGCCGGCGGGACGGAATGTCATGGCGGTGCTGGCCGTGATGGGCGTGGGGGCCAGTCTCCTGGCCGCGGTTCTGGGCGTTCTGGGGGGGCGGCAGCTCCGGGTCGCAAAAGATCCGCAGTATCAGGAATTGCTGGCGGCGGTGCCGGCCCGGTTGTCGCCCGGCGGCGTGTTGTTGATTCCTCCGCATCTGGAGGAATTCCGCCTGGATGCCCGCGTGCCCGTCTGGATCGATCGCAAAACCCATCCCTACCGAGACGTGGAAATCCTCGAATGGAGAGCCCGCTGGCAGGCCGCCCGGGCCTGGTACGACGGCGA
This sequence comes from uncultured Verrucomicrobiota bacterium, assembly GCA_964567795.1. Taxonomy (GTDB): domain Bacteria; phylum Verrucomicrobiota; class Kiritimatiellia; order CAIQIC01; family Lenti-01; genus Lenti-01. The sequence continues at coordinate 15,609 of CAZMOR010000043.1, read as the reverse complement.
TCCCCGGCCGCTGGCCGCGCTGGATCCGGCGGGCACGGTTTCGCTGGTCTTAATGGATCCCGTGACGGCAAACACGCCTCTGCCTCCGGCTTCGGAATGTGTCTTTAGCAATGCGGCCTATCGCCTGGTCCGGTGGAGCCGGGATTCGCGATGACATCCATCGTGGCCATTCTGCTGATCCGCAACGAGGACCGTTTCCTGGACCGCGTGCTCCGGAACATCGCGGGCTTCTGCGACCGCATGATCGTGGCGGACAATGGTTCAACCGACGGCACGCCCGCCATTCTGGAGTCGTGGCGGGAAACCGGCCGCATCGAACTCCGCACGGTTGCGCATCCATCCGAATCCCACGATTTGGTGGCTGCATTGGCCGGCACCGACACGTGGGTGTTCGGGGTGGATGGCGACGAGATTTACGACCCGCAGGGCTTGGCGCGGCTCCGGCGGGATCTGCTGGCCGGCGCGCATGCCGATTGCTGGCGCATCGTCGGCCACACACTGCATTGCGAATCCCTGGACGAGGTCCGGAACATCGCCTCGGGCTACCGTGGTCCGCCTTCCCGGACAGCAACCAAGCTCTACAATTTTGCGGCGCTCGAATCCTGGACCGGCTGTGGCCAGCGGCTGCATGGCGGTGTCCAGCGCTTCCGCGCCGGTTTTTCCGGGGAGCGCCAGTACCGGTTCTTCGAGCATGCCGATTGGGCGACGTCCGATTTCCGCTGCCTGCACATGGCATTCCTGGCCCGCAGTTCCCGGCAGGCGGCGGCCGGGGCACGGCCCAATGTGTCGGAATCCTGGCGCGGCGGCTGGCGCGCGCGCCTCCGCCGGGTTCTGGCCGCAGGCCTGGGCCGGCCGGCAGTTTCTGCCTATAAGGACACCAGTTACCGCCAGGGACCCCGGTGCACGGAGGATGTCCGCGCTTTTTTTCCGGACGGCGGAGGCCGGCCCGCATGAAGCGCATCGGTTTCATCATTGGCAACCAGCTGCGCCAGATCCGGCTGCTGCACGCGGACCGGATTCCGGAAGGGGATTTCGGTCTCATGCGCTTCGGCTGGATTGCCGCGGCCGTCAACCGGCGCCCGGAATTCGGCCTGCGATACGAGTTGTACCGGCCCTGGCGCCGTTACGATGCGCTGGTGTTCGTCAAGGCCATGGGCCCGCGCGACCGCGCCTTGCGCGACCGCGCCCGCCGCGCCGGACTCCAAACGGTCTTCGACGCCAACGTGAATTACTACGACCGCGACGGCACCTTCTACTATGACGGCATGGCGCCGACGGAGCAACAGCGGCGGGAAGCTGAGGACATGACCCGCGGCTGCGACGCGGTCATTGCCGATTCCCGTTTCCTGGCGGAACGGTGCGCGGCGCTGAATCCGGTGGTGCGGTGGATTCCGGACAACATAAATCTGGAACTTGTGCCCCCGCGCGGGCCGGCGGCCGCCGGCTCCGGCCCCTTGGAACTGGTTTGGTCCGGACAGGCCGTCAAGTTGTTCGAACTGCTGGCCATTGAAGAAGAGTTGCGCGGACTGGGTGCCCGCATCCGGCTGACGCTGGTTACGAATTCGCTGAACGCCCTGGATTCCTGGAAGCCGGATCTGCGTGCGCGGTTCGACCGCCTGCTGGCGGACGTGCCGCACCGGATACAGCCCTATACTTCCGTGGCGGACCTGCTGGCGTTTTATGCCGCGCACCGCTGCATTTGCCTGTCGCCCCGTTTTGCGGACAACAGCTACAATCTCGGGCATACCGAATGGAAAATCACGCTGGCGATGGCGTGCGGGCGGCTCGCCCTGGCGGGGCCCGTGCCCAGTTACCGCGACGTGGCCGAACGGTCCGGCGGGGCGGGCGTCTGGTTGTGTGCGACCGCCGAGGAGTGGCGCGCGGCCTTTGACCGGTTGTTGGAGGGGCGCCTGGACTGGACCGCCGAGGAGGCCGCCGCCCGCAAGGTGGTGGAGAAACACTATGCCACCGAAGCGGTGGCGGCGGAGCACGCGGTGTTCATGAAAGGGGTCCTGGCATGAGCGCGCCGCACCCCGCATGGTCCGGCCTGGTTGACAGCCTGCTCTATGCCGCCACGCTGCCGCGCGATCTCCGGCGCTGGGTCCGGCCCGCAACAGGCGGCACGCCCCGGGTTTTCTACGGATTCGACCGGCTGCCGGGCCCGCAGGAATTCGGTTCGGGCGGTATCATCAAGGCACAGGATCTGCAAACCCGCTTTCCCAACACCCCGCGCGGGGCGAACGTGCTGTACTTGATCAGCAGTTCCCTGCCGCAATTTGCGCCGCGGCTGGCGCGTTTGGCGCGCCGCGCCGGCGTGAAGGTGGTCTTGAACCAGAACGGCGTGGGCTATCCCGGCTGGCTGCCGGTCGGCTGGCGGAAGCACAATCGGCCGATGCGGCAAGTGCTGGAACTGGCGGATCATGTGGTGTACCAGAGCCGGTTCTGCCGGGAGACGGCCGACCGGTTCCTGGCTCCTTTTCACGGAAACAGCGAAGTGCTCTTGAATCCGGTGGATACAAAGGTATTCAGCCCGGCGCCGGCGGATCCGGCGCCGGGGCGGTTTGTCATCCTGCTGGCGGGCAGCCATCATTTCGAGTATCGCGTGCGGGTGGCGCTCGAGGCGTTTGCCTTGCTGCGCCGGCGCCTGCCGGAGGCGCGCCTGCTGGTTGCCGGGCGCTATGTCTGGCGGTCCGATCCGGCCGCGGCCCTGGCCGAGGCGCGCGGGCTCGCGGCGCAGTTGGGCATGGGTGAGGCCGTGGAATTCGATGGTCCTTATCGCCAGACGGAAGCGGCGGCGCTGCTGCGCCGCGCCCACGTCCTGCTGCATACGAAATATGCCGATCCTTGTCCGCGGCTGGCGGCGGAAGCGCTCGCTTGCGGCCTGCCGGTGGTGTATTCCGCCAGCGGCGGCATGCCGGAACTGGTGGGGGATGCCGCCGGAATCGGCCTGCCGGCGCCCTGCGACTACGAGCAGGATCATGCCCCCGAACCGGAAGCGCTGGCGGAGGCCCTGCATGCCATTGCCGGGAATCTGCCGGCCTACGCCCGGTCCGCCCGCCAACGCGCCGAGGAAGCGCTGGATGTCCGGCCCTGGCTGCAGCGGCATGCGGAACTCTTCGGTCAATTGGTTCAGCGTCCGGGGGAGGCCTGAACATGGACCGGATTCCGGAAATCACGGTATTGATGCCCGTGCACAACGGGGAGCCGCATGTCCGCGAAGCGGCGGCCAGCATCCTGAACCAGACTTTCCGCGATTTTGAATTTCTCGTGGTGGACGACGCCTCGGACGACCGCACGGTCGAAATTCTCGAAAGTTTCGGCGATCCACGACTGCGGCTGTTGAAGAGCCGCGAGCGGCTGCGGTTCTCCGGCGCCCTGAATCTCGGTCTCGACCATGCGCGCGGCAGCTTGATCGCCCGCATGGATGCGGACGACATTGCCCTGCCGGACCGGCTTGCCTGCCAGCGCGCCTTCATGCAGGCGCATCCGGACATCGGGTTGAGCGGCGGCCTGGCCACGGCCTTCGGCCTGCGCCGGGGAGCTTATTTCCGGCCCCCCATGACACATGCCGAAATCCAGGCTTACTTGCTGTTCGACAGTCCGTTCGTGCATCCCACCGTGATGATGCGCCGCGAATGGATCGAGCGGCACGGACTGCGTTTCGATCCCGCCTTTTGCCCGGCCGACGACTACGAGCTGTGGAGCCGCGCGGCGCGCCTGTTCCCCGTGGCCAATCTGGATCGCGTGGTGCTGCGCTACCGCGTGCATGGCGCGAGCCTGACCGGGACGGAATGGGGGAGCATGGATGCGTGTGCCGCCCGCGTGGCCGGCCGGGAGTTGCAGGCCTTGGGCTTGGCCGTGGACGACGCGACTCTGCGCTTTCACCGCAACCTCGGCCGCGGTGGCTGCTTCCCGATCGGCGATGCCGCAACCCTGGAGCGGGCGGAAGGCTGGCTGCAGCAACTGCTCGCCGCCAATGACCGCGCCGGCCGGTACGATCGCGCCGCCTTGCGCCGGATCGTGGCGGGCATCTGGTACAGCGCCTGCTATCATGCCGGTCCGGTTGGCCGTGAGATGTTGCGGCGTTATGCCGGATCTTCGTTGCGCCGCGCGCGTCCGACCTCGGTCCGCGAATGGGCCGCCCTGCTTCGTGTGGCGCTGCGTTCCGGTTCGAACAAGGGAGCCGCGCCATGACCATGCCGGACATCACCGTGGTCATCTGCACCCACAACCGGGCGGCTTATCTGCCCGCCTGCCTGGACAGCCTCTTGCGCCAGGATCTGCCCCGCGAACGGTATGAAATCATCGTGGTGGACAATGCTTCCACCGATGACACGATGGCTGTTTGCCATTCGTATCAAGCCCGGGGCGTGCAACGCATTTTCGATCCCGTGCCGGGACTGTCGCACGCCCGCAACACCGGCTGGCGGGCGGCCCAGGGTGAATTCATCGCTTATCTCGACGATGACGCCATCGCCGGCGAAGGCTGGCTGACCGCGGCTCTGGCGGCTATTCAATCGGTCACGCCGCCGCCTGCCGGCCTGGGCGGGCCGGTGCAGCTGCAATGGGACACGCCGGAGCCTGCGTGGATGAATGCGCCCCTGCGCCAACCGCTGGGAGAAGTGGATTGGGGTTCCACGCCGCGCAAGCTGCTGCCGTCGGAATGGATCATTGGCGCCAACTGCTTTTATTCCAGGAAATGCCTCGAACTGTTGGATGGTTTTGACGAACGGCTCGGGCGCAAGGGGACCTGCCTGCTGTCCGGCGAGGAAACCCTGCTGCAGCGGCGCATCGAGGAGGCAGGCGGCTATCTGTATTATGCACCGGCCGCGGCAGTGCGGCACCGGGTAACGCCCGACCGGACTCATCCGGCTTGGTTCTATCGCCGCTATTTCTGGGGTGGAGTTTCGGATGCCATGCTCCGGCGTACGGCGCCCGCGGGCGGAACGGCCGCGGCCGCCGCGCCCGTCGCCGGGCCGGCGGGCGGACCTGCGCTCGTACGGGTAGCGCTCAATTTCCTGGCCTCGCTCGGCCTGGCCCGCGCGCCGCGCCGCATTCAGGCGCGCATCTACATGGCGTATGTGTTCGGCTGGTGTCTGGGCCGGGCGGGGTGGAAGCGATGAGCGGCATCCTCCACAGCGTGATTGTTCCTTGCGCGCGGCCGGACCGGCTGCCGGCGCTGCTGGCCGCCTTGAACCGGCAAACCGGCCTGACCGGCGGCACGGAGATCATCGTGTCAACGCCCGTACGCCCCGGCGTTGCTCCGGGTGCCGGCGGAATGGAACTGAATTGGGTTGAAACCGGCGAATTGTTCGCACCGGGCCGGATGCGCAACCTGGGCGCCGCACACGCCCGCGGCCGCACGTTATATTTCATCGACGACGACTGCCTGCCGCCGCCGGATTGGATGGCGGTTCTTTCGCGCGTGCTTGAAACCAGGACCGACGTGGCGGCCGCGGCCTGCCGGGTGGTTGGGGCAGATGAAGGTTTTTGGTCCCGTTGCGCCGATTATGTGATTTTCTCGGCCACGCAGTCCCGGATTTCTGGCTATCGCCATCTCGGTTCAGGCGCTTTGACGGTTCGGACGGAGATCTTCCGGCAGGTGGGCGGATTCGACGAAACCCTCCTGGCTTCCGAGGACTGGGATTTCGGGTTGCGCCTGCAGGCCGCCGGCTGGAAAAGCTATTTCGAGGCGGGCGTGACGGTCGCCCATGACCACCGGCGCGGGAGGATGCGCGGCATTTTTGCACAGTCATATCGTTCCGGCTGGTTGAGCGGGCTGGCGGTTCAGCGCCGGCATGCCGCGGTTCTGGGGCCGGCCGCGCAACTGGCCGTCCGTTTTTCGCAGCCCTGGTTATATCCGGTTTTCGGCCTGCCTTATGCCGCGTTGTTGACCTTGCGGCAAGCTTGGGAAATGCGCGGTGTGGACTGCCGCTGGCCGTTGTTCCTGCCGTTCCTGGCCGCGGGAAAACTGGCTTATCAAGCCGGAGTGTGGCTCCGGTTGTGCCGGGAGGCGGGGGCCCGGAAATGAAAAGCCTGCTGCTCCATGCCGTGCAGGTCACCGGAATGCAACTGCTGCTGTATCTGCTGCTGCCGGCCTGGACCTTGGTCCGGTTGCGCTGGACCGATGCCGGGGAATACCTGTTTGCTTCATGGGTGGCAGGCGTTTCCGCCGCCGCCCTGCTGGGACAGGCGTGCAATGGCTCCGGAATCGGACCGGCCGTGGCCGTGCTCGTCTGGCTGGGCGGATGGATCATCGCCGGACTGTTGTTGCGCCGCCGGTTGCATGAAACCGCGCCGCTTTCATGGGTCTCGCCGATCTTCGCGATTCTGCTGCTGGCGTGGCTGGTGCGCTTGATCCATCCGCTGCAAACGTGGGCGCTGGGACAATCGGATGCTTACAGCCATTTGGGATTCCTGGTGGATGTGCTGGAACGGGGCCGTGTAAACCATGCGGTCTATCCGCCCGCCTATGCCTGGGTGCTGGCGCTGCCGGCGTGGCTATTGCCGGGGCCGCCATACTGGGTGGCGCGGTTTGGCGGGGCGTTTTTCGGAATGGGAATGGTCCTGGGCGCCTACGCGCTGCTGGCGCAGTTGCGCGGCCGGCCGGCCGGCCTGGCGGCCGCCGCGCTCGTGGCGGGCTGTCCGGCCTTCTACCTGCTGCAAAAAACCGGGGTGGGTTGTTTTGCGAATCAGCTGGGACTGTTGCTGATTCCGGCGGCGTTGTGGGCGTACGCCGGGCACCGGCGGGGCTGGCTGGCGCTGGTCTTGGCGGGCCTGGCGGTGGCCGTGCCGATGATGCTGCTGCATGTGCTGCTGCTACTGGGTTTGCTCATCCTGCTGGATCGGGATTCCGGCCGTGGCCGTTTCAACCTGCTGGCGCTTCTGGCGGTGGTGTTCGTCGCCGTGCTGGTCATGGCGATCCAGTTGCCGCTCGACCGCGGCATCGGGGTGGCCCAGATGTTGACGGGGGAAACCCGCATCGTGGAATCGGCCGGTGCCGACTGGCTGGACGTGCTGCGGGTTCTGGCCGGAAACTTCTTCGCCTGCAAGCGCATCGGGTATGCCTCCGGCGCGCTGAATTTCCTGGCGTTGGCCACCTCGGCGGTCTTCGCCGCGGCCTTGGTTCTCGGTTGGCGGCGGCGCGCCGCGGCCTGGCGCCTGGTCGGCACCTGGGGGTTGCTGGCGAGCCTCAATGTCCATTTGGGCGTGTTTCAATTCACCAATTACCAGCGGGAAGGCTGGAGCCTGATGCTGGCCACCGCCGCCCTGGGCGGCTTGCTTTTCGGTTCGCTCTGGAACCGCTGGGCCGGCGCGCCCGGCCGCCGCGTTTTGGGTGCAGGGCTGGCCCTGGCCGCCTTGGCCGGCCTGGCGGTTCCGCCCGGGCATGTCTTTCTTGGGGGCGCGGCGGAATCCGATGTGGTCCGCTATCTGCTGTTCCTGGACCCGCAAGCAACCGTGCTGGCGCGCCACATGTCGGGCTTCGAATCGGGACAGGGGGATGTCGTGCGAACCTTGCATCCCAACACGATTTCGGATATATCGGAGCTGGCCGTTCGGGACGGGCCCGTCTGGTTCCTACGGGATCGCCCCATGACGGTGACGCCGGCTTCCCGGGCCATGCAGATCCTGCAGCCGGCGCTTTCGGCGTATAGCGCGAAACGCCTGCGCCGGGGCGAGCAGTACAACCAGAAAATCGAAGCCCAGTTGGCCCCGTATCCAGTCCGTGTCATGAATATATCATCGAATTTGGATGTCTGGGTGATCCGGCCGGAGTAAAACCATGCGTCTACTCATGATCCTGACGATGCTGGCAGCGGTGCTGCCCATGGCGGCCATGGTTTTCTGGACCGGCGCACGCCTGGCGGGACGCTGGCGGGAAGCGGCGCCGGCCTGGCGGGCGGCGCTGATCCTGGGCCTGGGCTTGTCCTTTGCGATTTGCCTGATTCCGCATGAAGAAGTCTTCGCCGGGCTGGATGTGGCGGCCTACCGGTTGATGGCCAGGACGTTTCACGCCGGCCGCGGATTCCACGATCGCGACACGGTGCTGGACCAGGTGCCGTTGAACATCCGGCAGGCATTGTACTACCGGCCGGGTCCGCAGGGACGGCCGACACGCGACATGGTGTTCCAACTGTCCGACTGGGGCCGGACGAAGACCACACCGTTTTTCCAGCCGCTGCTGCCGCTGGCGGCTGGCGGGTTGTCGCCGGTTTTATCGCCGGACCGGTTTGTGCCCTTGATGGGCGCGCTGTGGCTGGTGCTGGTGATATTGGCCGGCTTCCAGTCCGGAAAAGGCTGGGGCCTGCTGGCGGCAGGTGCGCTGGCGCTGGCCACCGCGTGGCCCGCCTGGTTCCTGCGCGGCTACTATCCGGAGGCGGTCGGATCGGTGCTGATCGGGGGCGTTGTGGCGACCGCCGCGATCCGTCCCTGGCGGGGCGTCATGTCCGCCGTGGCGGGCTGGGCGCTGGGTCTCTCGATCGGTTTTCACCCTGAACTGGTGATGCTGGCCCTGCCCGTGGGGGTGGTGCTGGTCATGGAATCCCGGGACCGCAAATCCCTCGGCGCCCTGCTGGGCGGCGCCGTGGCAGGACTCGTTCCGTTGTGGGCGATGACCCGCTGGGTCTGTCATCCCTACGGGGATTGGACGCGGCTGGACATCCTGCGGCAGATGATCACCTTGACTCCGGAACTCCGGGCGCTGGCCGCGGGTTTCCTGGTGGCCGCGGGAATCGGGACCGGCTTGATTGCGCTGGCCCGGGCGGAGTATGTGCGCAACTGGCTGCGTACGGGCTGGCGGAGTTCCGTGGTCGTTGCCCTGCTGGCGTTGCCCTGCCTGGCCACGTTATGGATTCCGCATGGTTTGGACGGTCCCTTGGAAAACGGATGGCTCGCCATTTGGACGGGCATCCGCTGGGGCATGGCCGGCTTGGTCCTGGCGGGCGGCTTGAGCCTGTTTCTGCTGCCCCGGCCGATGCGCGAGCGCGTCCTGCTGGCGGCGTTCTGCCTGGCGGCGCTGTTTTTCATCTACCTCAAGGGCGTGGAAACGCCGGCGGGCCTGTGGAGCCAGCGCCGTTTCGTGCCGGTGGCGCTGGCCGGAATCTCCCTGCTGGTGGCCCCGCTGGGCGCCGGTCTCGCGGCGGTGGCCGCCCGTTTTCGCCGGACGGCCATGGTGCTGGCCCTGGGCGTCGTCGTGGCCGGCGGATGGAACCTGGTCCACTGGCCGGCGCCGTATATCGCCGTCAACGAACAAGGCGCCACCCAGTGGGCCAGGGCGATTGAGGAACGGATCGGAACCAACCGGTGGGTGATCTTCGATTACCATCCGCATCAGGTGCCCTATGCGCCGGATTTGAAACACCGGGTCATGGGGCTGGGCAAGTCCTCCACCGGCCGCTGGCCGGAAATCGCCGAATGGATTTCCACGCTGGCACAGACGCAGGAAGTCTGGGTGGCCACCGCGTGGACCCCCTGCACCTTGGAAGACGGCCTGGCGCTGGATCCCGTTTTTGCGGCCACGGGCAGTTTTCCGGTCGTAAACGCCAAGAATTTTTTCCCGGCGGAACGCGGGACGCGCGAGGTAAAAACCAGTTTTTGCCTGGCGCGCCCGGTGTCGTCGTCCGCCGGCCTTGAACAAGTCAAAATCCTGGACGGAAGTCCCCTCGGCTTGCGGGGGCCCTGGGAACCTTTGCGCAACGGCGGGGCCTGGACCCGCCAGGGCAGCGGAATCATCGGTCCGGTGCCGGAACCGGGCGGGCAGGTTCTTTTCGAAGCTGAATGCGAATGGGCCTCGCCGGTGCCGGAGTGGCCGGAGCAGGTCATGCTGGTCGTTCCGCCGTGGGGGGGGGACCCCTTGCGGCTGACGGTTCCCGTCGGGAGCCATGAATTGCGCGGCATGCTGGCCCGGCCCGCGGCCGACGTCTCCCGGCCGGTCACCGGCATCTATTCCTGCCGGGTGGAGCGGCCCTACGATCCGCAGGCATTCGGACTGCGCGGCTATGCCCCCGATCTGGGCGTCGTGGCCCGGCGGATCATCATTCGGATTGAACCGGCCCGTCCTTCCGTGCCAGACTAGTTCTGTCATGGAAACCATCCAGTCATTTCTGGATTCCACGGTGGTGCTGATCCCCGCCTTCAACGAAGAGGCGTCGTTGCCGGACTTGCTGGCGGAAGTGCGGCACCACCTGCCGGGCGCGGTGGTGACCGTGGTGGACGACGGTTCGACCGACGGAACCACCGCCGTGGCGCAGGCCTGTGGCGCCCGGGTATTGCGCCTGCCCTGCAATCTGGGTGTTGGTCCGGCGGTCCAGACCGGTTTCAAGTATGCCCTCGAGAGTGGCTGCCGGCACCTCATCCGGCTGGACGCCGATGGCCAGCATCCGCCGGCCGAAGCCCGCAAGTTGATCGAAGCCATGCTGGCGCACCCCGTCGATCTGGTCGTGGGCACGCGTTACGGCGCGGGCAGCACCTACCACGGCAACTGGTCGCGGCAACTGGTGCTGAAGGGGTTGGCGCTGTTCGTCTCCATCATCTGTCGCCAGCGCATCACGGACCCCACCTCGGGCTTCTGGCTGGTGTCGCGGCCGCTGCTGCAATGCTTCGCCCTGCACTACCCCTCGGATTATCCCGAGGCGGAAGCGATCGCGCTGCTGCGGCGCCAGGGCTTTTCGCTGGGAGAGGTGCCGGTGGCGTTCCGGCCCCGCCAGGCGGGCCAGTCCTCCATCCGCGTCTGGGGCTCGCTGAATTTTGCGGCCAAGGTTTTTTTGGCCCTGTTCGTGGACCGGCTGCGGGCGGTGAATCCGCATGGATCGGCGGAATTCATCAAGCAAGGAGGCCGGCCGTGAAAAAATGCCTGGGTGTCATGGTGCTTCTGGCCATTGCGGCCTGGATCAGCTGGCCGTGGTTGGCGGCGGCCAGCCAGATGACCCGGATCCGCGTCCTGATGGGTGCGGTCAGCCTGGGGGTTTTTCTGATCACGTTGCTGGCCATCCGGAGCTACAAACTGCGGGAGAAATACGCCGTCCTGTGGCTGGCAACGGCCATGATGATCATTTTGGCCGCCTTTTTCCCGCAGGTGATGGATGCCGCCCGTCATTGGCTGGGGATGCAGTATGTCACTTCCGTCGTGGCCGTGGTTTTCGTTTTCCTGGTTCTGGTGTCATTCCATTTTTCGATCGCGCTGTCGGCCTTGAACGACAAGGCCGCGGCCACGGCCTCCCGCTGCGCGATCCTGGAGGCGCGGATCCGGGAACTGGAAAGCCGGTTGGCGCCGCCGCCCGCCTCCAAGGAGCCGTCCGATGAACGCCCTGCGCCTGGGCGTTAACACGCTTTTTTATCTGCCGGGGGAAGTCGGCGGAACCGAAACCTATCTGCTGGAAACGCTGCGCGCGCTCGTGCGCCGCCCGGACCGGCCGGATCTGGTGCTGTTTTCCAATGTCGAAAACGAGGGCAAGCTGCGGGGCGAATTTCCGGAAGCGGAGGTGGTGGCGGCGGGCATCGGGGCTACGAACCGCTTTGTCCGCATTCTGGCCGAGCAATTCCAACTGCCGCGGCTTGTTAAGCGGTCAGGCGTGGACGTGCTGTGGTCGCCCGGCTATACGGCCCCGTTTTGCTGTGCCTGCCCCCAGGTCGCAACCATGCACGACATGCAGTACAAGCGGTTTCCGGCCGATGTGACCTGGCTGGCCGCGCGCACCATGGATGTGCTCTATCCCGGGGTCGCCCGTCATTGCTCCGCCCTGGTGGCGCCGACGGAATTCGCCAAGCGGGAAATCGTGGCATTCACCGGCGCGCCGGCCGACCGCGTGTTCGTGACGCTGGAAGGGGTGGATCCCCTCTTTCGGAAAAAGCAGCCGGTTCCGGACGGGGTGCCGCCCGGGCCCTTCCTCCTGTGCGTGGCGCACACCTATCCGCACAAAAACACCGCGCTGCTTGTCCGGGCGTTCAACCGCGTGGCCGCCGCCATTCCGCACCGGCTGGTGCTGGTGGGCAAGGCGCGCCTGGGCGAGGCGGAGGTGGCATCCGCCGTGCAGGAATCTCCGGCCGGCCGCGTGGTTCGCCTGCCGGGCTTGCCGTGGCTCGAACTGATCGGGTTGTACCAGGCCGCGGACTGGTTTGTGTTTCCGTCGCTCTACGAAGGCTTTGGACTGCCGGTGCTGGAGTCCATGTGCGCGGGCGTGCCGGTGCTGACCACGCGGGAGGCGTCCATTCCTGAAATCGGCGGCGAGACGGTGCTGTATGCGGATGGCCGCGACGAGTCCGCATTCGCCCAGGCCCTGCTGGCCGCGGTCAACCTGCCGCGCGCAGAACGGTTGCGTCTGGTCGAGTCCGCCAAACAACGCGCCGCGGCCTTCACCTGGGAAGCCAGTGCGGAGAAGCTCTGGCAGGTGCTGGTTGGTGCGGCGGCTGCCCGGGGGACCGGCCGGCCGGCCTAGTTTTGCGGCGCCGCAGCGCCCGCCGGCGCATAACCGAGTTCGGAATCCACGAAATCCAGCTGTGTTGCCATTTTCTGCTGCAGATCCGCGACCACGTTCAGATAAGCGGCAGGAGAAGTCTCGCCGATCTGGGCCATGTCCCAATCCATGTAGCCATCCAGCGTGGCGGCCATCTGGCCGAGGCGTTCAGCGAGGGCGGTTCGGGCCAGCGGCCCTTGCCTCAATTCCGCCCAGCGCCGGCGCAGCCGATCTTCAAATCCCGGGACTTCGGCGCGCAGGCGGTCATACAGGAAGTTGCTCAGCCAGCAGGGGGCTTCGAAAGAATGGTCGAAATCATAGGGGATGATGAAGAAGCCCGAACCGGGGGCGGTGTCCCGGGCCATGTAGAAGTTGGCCGTTCGACCATCAACGTTCCCCGTGGCATTGATCAGCAGCAGATAGTCGATCAAGTTGTCTAAATCGAAGCGGGTGGCGGCCTCTTGCGCAAACTGGTTGGTTTTGGCCAGGCTCGTAAACCGCAGCAGGTCCAGCATGACACCTTTGCGGGTCAGCATCTTGGGCGGCGGCAAAACCTGCGCGAATTCATCGTCCCAGGGTTCCGCGAAATAATACTTGGGCGCGGCCCGCTGTCGGAACAGCAGGGGCGCGGCCTCTGGATGTTCCGGTTCCTCATCGACTCCCAGCATGGCGCCATGGATGCGGGTGCTCATTTCATATACGCCGGAATACACTCCGTTTATGAAGACCTCCGTCCAGCCGGTTTCGGGGGCGTAGCGCGGCTGGTCCCCCTTCGCAAAGGCGCGGAACAGGTCGTAGGCCAGCTTGTTCTTCAGCCGCGTGGTATCGACGCAGCCGTTGAGCAGATTGAGATGCCGGGTTTCGGTACCGTCGAGCAAGTGATGGGGCTCGTCGAATTCCAGCGAAAGGGGCTTTTTGCCGGGGCAGTCCCAGAACGTGGTGTTGCCGTGATGCTTGATGCCGGCTCCCCGATCCTGCCCGCCTTCGAGAAACTGCACGGTGGTTTCATCGTGGGCCGGATGGTAGAGGGCGGTGAAATCGGCGCGCCGGAAAAAGGACAGGGGTTCCCGGACGTACAGCATCAGCGCCGGCAGCTTGCGGTCCCGGGGCATGACGCGGAAGGGGAGCGGTCGGGTTTCAACGGTGTCGCCGGAACGGCGGCTCGCGGTGAGCACAACCTGGACGGGCCGGTCGCCGTCCGGGCGCTGCACATGGCCGCGGTCGTCAATTATATCGGGCCGCGAACTGCTCCAAGCCAGGTCCGACGGCAGGCCGGGAACGGCCTGCAACTCGAGATCGCCCACAATGTAGTCCGGCGAAGGATTCCGGCCCAGCAGCGCATAGGGCGATAGGATTTCCGTCCAACGCGGGCAGGCCGGGGCCGGTCCGGACAAGAAATGGTGAACGCGCCAGGACCATTCCCGGCGGCTCCAGGGATGGTACAGGTCGCTCGCCAGGAGTTGCTGCACCTGTTCCAAGCGGGATTTCAAATCCGAACGGCTGATTCCGGGGCATGGATATCCAGTCACGGACGACAGCGCGCGGAACAGCCAGCCCCACTTGTCGCGATTGCCGGATCCCGTGGTGACATCCGAACGTTCGCCGGGCTCCAACCCGAACTGGTCGTACGATTCAAAATAATAAATACCCCGGGATTGACCGCCGATCAACAGGCGGCACAGACCGTTCGTTATTGTCGGCCGGATGTTTTTCTGGTTCAGGGCAAGGCCGAGAGCCGCGAGGTTTTCGGCCAGGTTTTCGGGCGGAACCAGATGCAGCCGCCGGACACCGAACACCGGGGCGTCAGCGGGCGCGAGCAGAATGAACCCCGGCCGGCGACTTGCTTCATATCGATCATCCGATCCGTCCAACTGGAGCTGGGCTTCGACGGTTTTGCCTTCGTATTGGGCGAAGATGCGCCGGAATTTGGCGCCCTTGTCGGTACGCCGGCCGGACGCCAGGCTTTGCTCGTGGGTGTGGACGAAATGCCGGGCATCGCCGGAACTGAAATGCAAAACAATTTCAGGCAGGTCGGTGTCCGTTTTACCGCCTTCTGGAAGCCACAGATTGAACCGGTCCAGCAGCTTCAGGATATTTTTAATTTCCGCCTGAAGCGTCCGGGCGAAATGCCAGCGCAAGTAGCGCCAGGGCTGCAGGGTGGCCAGAAGGGATTGCCGGGCCTGCGCCAGCCGCCGGATTTCCCGGGGCGTGAGCGCCCGGTTCCAAGCGGCGATTTCGTCAAGATCGCCGCTGACCGGATTGTCGGCCACGTACCAGCGCATCTTGCCAAACTCGATGTTGTGGACCGGCGGAGCAACCGCTTCCACGGGCACTTCCACCATCAGTTCGCCGTTTTCATAGAGGCGGGCCGTGCCGTTCGGACTGCTCACCACGGCGGCCAGATGGACAAAGCGCCCGTAGGAAGTAAACGGATAGGCGGCGCACTGCATTTGCGACCCGCCCGGAACGAAAAGGGTCATCTGGCCGTTGCGCAGCTTGAGTCCCGTCGGCCGCCCCTGGATGTCGGTGTACCAGATTTCCTGGTCGCGACCTTCATCCGCCAGCTTGAGCCACAACGAGAGCGTGTAGTTCAGCCCGAGCGATGACCATTTGGTCGTGGTTTCGATGCCGGCATGGGATTTTCCGTCGAAACGGCGGGCGGAGCCGAACCGGCCCGGAACGCGGTCGGTGCCGGGATAATGGATTTCGCGACGCCCGATCCATTCCACGGGCTGCGCTTCATCCAGCGGCAGCAGCAGGGCCAGGCCGTCATCCTTGGCCAGGTGAAAGCTCAACCGTTTAGCGCAACTCTGGACCCACGCATCCGGGAGTTCGAACAGATAATGATCAGAACGGTAGAGGCCGGTCAGGCCGGCCGCTGCCGCCAGCAGCAGGGCGAACCACAAAACCCCGCGCCACTTCATTTCAGCGGATGCCACCGGGGCGGTCGAGGAAGACGTTCAGCGTCTGCACCGGGGCCTGGCGCGCCAGTTCCGCCTGCAGCGCCGCGATGTCCCCCTTCAGGCCCGAGAACACGTATTGGTAGCTCGCGATGCCTTCGCGCACCGAGGCGCTTTCCAGGCGGTGCCGCGCCAGCCGGGCCTGAAGCACGCTTTCAACCGCCGCCTGGCGTTCCGGCGCGGCATCCGCCGGCAGC
>CAZMOR010000042.1:0-2077 GCA_964567795.1 uncultured Verrucomicrobiota bacterium | reverse complement strand
GGCGGGGTGACTTCGTATTTCACGAAATCGAGGGTGCAGTGCCCGTCGTAGCTTTCGATCGGGAACACCTCCTTGAAAACCGCCTGCAAGCCGACGGGCCGGCGCTTGTTCGGCGCCACCTCCATCTGCAGAAATTCCAGGTACGAGCGGGTCTGGATCTCGATCAGATCCGGCAGCTCGACCACATCCGACAACTGGCCAAAATTAATCCTGTCAACCATCCGGGTCACCTATCGTTCAAGGGTGGAAACCGCGAAAACCAAAAGACGGGCACACCCCGGGCGCGCTTTTCAGCGCCCCGGGGCGGCCGTCACACAACAATGTAAGTGCTACTTGATGGTGACTTTGGCGCCAGCAGCTTCCAGCTGCTTCTTGATCTTCTCGGCTTCGTCCTTGGCGACGTTTTCCTTCACCGGCTTCGTGGCGCCCTCGACCAGGTCCTTGGCTTCCTTCAGCCCCAGGCCCGTGATCGCACGGACTTCCTTGATGACGCCGATCTTCTGCGCACCGGCATCCGTCAGCTCGACGGTGAATTCCGTCTTCTCTTCCGCGGCGGCGGCAGCGCCACCACCCGCCGCCGGCGCGGCCGCAACCGCCACCGGAGCGGCGGCGGAAACGCCCAACCGGGCTTCCAGCGCCTTCACCAGCTGCGAAAGTTCCAAGACTGAAATCTTCTCGATCCAGTCCACAAACTCCGCCATCTTGCCTTCGAGTTTCACTTCTTCGCTCATGGGATGATCTCCTGATCCTTGTTTTCTTAAATCGTGATTGTTGTTGTTTGGGGGTCCGCCCTGTGCCTAGGCGGCGCTCTTCTTGTCCGCGGCGGCCTTCAGCACATACACCAGGGTCGCCAGCTTTTGGCTCATCACGCCAACCAAATTCGACATCGGGGCCGCGATCGTGCCGACCAGCATGCCCTGCATCACCTTCTTCGGCGGCATGGAGGCCAGCGCCTCGATGTCCGCGGCCTTCAGCAGCGCGCCGTCCATGTGGCCCAGCTTCACCACCGGAATCTTGTCGTTGCCCTTGATGAACTCGCGCAGCGCCTTGGCGGTCGCCGCCACGTCGCCCGCGCCGAACACGATGGCCGTCGGCCCCTTCAGCGCCGTCTCGATCCCCGTGTAGTTCAACTCCTGGGCCACCACGCGGAACAGGCGGTTCGGCACCACCTGGAAGCGGGCCCCCGTCTCGCGCAGCTTCTTCCGCAGCGCCGTGGTCTTCGCCGTATCCATCCGGGTGAAATCGGTCAGGAACGCGAACTTCGAGCTCGCCAGCTGTTCCTTGATTTCCCGGGCAATCGCTTGTTTTTCGGGTCTCATGGTCTTTCTCCGGTCTATGCCATCACGCCGTCTCGCGCGGATCCAGGCGCAGGCCCGGGCCCATCGTCGAGGTGAGGGTCGCACGCTTGATGAAAATGCCCTTCGTCGCCGCCGGGCGGGCCGAATTCAGGCCGTCGATCACCGCCTTGCAGTTGCCCACCAGGGCCGGCACTTCGAACGACAGCTTGCCGAACGGCACCATCACGTTGCCGTTGCGGTCCATGCGGAATTCCACGCGGCCGGCCTTGCAGGCCTTCACCGCCGCCGCCGTGTCGTCGCTGACCGTCCCGGTCTTCGGATTCGGCATCAGGCCGCGGGGGCCGAGCACCTTGCCGAGCTTGCGGACTTCCTTCATCGCGTCCGGCGTGGCCACGGCCACGTCGAAATCGGTGAAGCCGCCCGCCACCTTGGCGATCATGTCCTCGTAGCCCACCAGGTCGGCACCCGCCGCCCGCGCCGCGTCGGCCGCCGGGCCGTTCGCGAACACCAGTACGCGCACCGTCTTGCCCGTGCCGTGCGGCAGGGTCACCGTGCCGCGCACGGCCTGGTCGCTCTTGGTCGGGTCCACGCCCAGCCGGAAGGCGATCTCCGCCGTCGCATCGAACTTCGTCGTCGGGTTGTCCTTCAGGAACTTCAGCGCGCCCTCGATCGTGTAGAGCGTCTCGCGGTCCACCTTGGCCGCCACCTTCGTGTATTTTTTACCGTGAAATGCCATGGCTGCACCTTACTCCACTTCAATTCCCATGCTGCGCGCGGTG
>CAZMOR010000041.1:0-2274 GCA_964567795.1 uncultured Verrucomicrobiota bacterium | reverse complement strand
TCCGTCGACGATTCCAAATCCATCACCTCCTCCAAAACCCCGGCCATCGTCATCGCCGCCTCCGGCATGTGCGAACATGGCCGCATCCTCCACCACCTCAAGCACGGCGTCGAAAACGAAAAGAACCTGATCCTCCTCGTCGGCTACCAGGCCGAAAACACCCTCGGCCGCCGCATCCAGAACGGCGAAAAGAAGGTCCGCATCTTCGGCGACGAATTCGCCCTCAAGGCCGAGGTCCGCACGCTCAACGCCTTCAGCGCCCACGCCGACCGCCTCGAACTCTTCCGCTACGTCCGCGACGCCAAGCCTAAAAAGGTTTTCCTCGTCCACGGCGAACAATCCCAGCGTGCGTCCTTTGCCCAGTTGCTCCGCGACCAGCTCCACCTCGACGTCGACCTGCCCCGCAACGGCGACACCGTCGACCTCTCCGATTACCTGAAGAAAACCACACCATGACCGACACCCCGCCCGCTTCCCCCGCCTTTCACGCCGGCATCGCCGCCATCGTCGGCCGCGCCAACACCGGCAAGTCCTCCCTCCTCAACGCCCTCATCGGCGAAAAGGTCTCCGTCGTCTCCCCCGTCGCCCAGACCACCCGCCGCCCGGTCCGCGCCATCCACAACGAGCCCGGCCTCCAGATCGTCTTCCTCGACACCCCCGGCATCCGCCAGGCCACGCACAGCCTCAGTTCGATGCTCAACCGCACGGCCCGCGGCCTCGTCACCGGCTCCGACGTCGTCCTGCTCCTGCTCGACGCCTCCCTGCCGCCGCAGGACGAAGACCGCGGTTGGATGCAAAAACTCGCCACGGACGCCTCCCCGGTCTTCATGATTCTCAACAAAACCGACCTGGGCCTCCGCCGCGCCGCCTACGAAACCGCCTGGAACGAGGTCCTCGAGAAGAACCGCGCCCGCGATCCCGCCTTCACCCCGCCGCCCGTCCGCTGGTTCGAGGTTTCCGCCGCCTCCGGCGCCGGCCTCCCCGACCTGCTCGCCGCCATCCAGGCCCTGCTGCCCGAGGCCCAGCCCCTGTTCCCGACCGACATGCTCACCGACGACCCCGGCCCCTTCTTCATCGCCGATGTCATCCGCGGCCAGATCAACGTCCGCCTCCAGGCCGAACTCCCCCACGCCATCGCCGTCGCCGTCGACCAGGTCGAGGAAACCGATGCATCCGCCACCGTCCATGCCACCATCTACGTCGAAAAACCCTCCCAGCGCCCCATCGTCATCGGCGGCCATGCCCACATGATCCGCGACATCCGCCACGCCGCCGAAAAGGAGCTCGCCGCCATCTACGGCAAGCCCCACAAGCTGGAGCTCTGGGTCAAGGTCGAGCCCAACTGGTCCCGCAACTACTGGATGCTCAAGAAATTCGGCTACGTCGGCAGCTGATCCGCCCCGACTTTGGCTTGCATTCCGCCCATCGCTGCGGCTAACTCGTTTCCATGAGTACGGCTGCTTTCATTCTGCTCGCCCTCGTCGTCGGCGTCGCCCTCGGCTACGCCCTCGCGCACTTCCGCGCCGCCGCGCAAATCGCCCGCGCCGGCGCCGAAATCGAACGCGCCAAGTCGGATTCCATCCGCCTCCAGGCCCAGCTCGAAACCCTCCAAACCGCCCGCGAAGAGCTCGCCAACCGCTTCCAGGTCGCCGCCGCCCAGATCCTCGACGTCCAGTCCCAGAAATTCACCGCCCAGAACCGCGACGCCCTCCACGCGCTCCTCGCCCCCCTCGGCGAGAAAATCAGCGAGTTCAAACAGAAGGTCGAAAACGTCCATTCCGAGGACATCCAGCAGCGCAGCGCCCTCAAGCAGCAGGTCGAACTTCTCGCCGAGCAGAGCCGGACCGTCGGCCTCAAGGCCGACCAGCTCGCCGCGGCCCTCAAGGGCGACAACAAGGCCGTCGGCAACTGGGGCGAACTTGTCCTCGCCCGCATCCTCGAAGCCTCCGGCCTCCAGCAGGGCCGCGATTTCGACCTCCAGGTCTCCGCCACGTCCGAAGACGGCCGCTTCCAGCCCGACGCCGTCGTCCGCCTCCCCGAAAACCGCTGCCTCATCATCGACGCCAAGATGTCCCTCAAGGACCATGCCGACTACGCCGCCGCCGCGACCGCGGAAGCCCGCGCCGCCGCCCTGCGCAATCTCCTGGCCTCCGTCGAAACCCACATCAAGCGCCTCTCCGAAAAGCGCTACCAGGACCTCCCCGCCTTCAAGGACCGCACCCCCGATTTCGTCCTCCTGTTCATTCCCTCCGAGCCCGCCTTCTCCCTCGCGCT
>CAZMOR010000040.1:0-1713 GCA_964567795.1 uncultured Verrucomicrobiota bacterium | reverse complement strand
GAGGCGTAGCCGATCGCAAACAGTCTGGCAGGCGGTGGAGCCATGGAGGGCAGTATCGCGGCTGCCCCCGCCGGTTTCAAGCATCCGTTTCCCGGCCGGCGCCGGGGATTGCGCCGCCCGCCGGCGGCTGGTATGTTCATGGCCTGCATATGGGCCAACCCCTGGTCAGCGTCATCATCGGCACCTACAACGCCGCCCCGCACATCCGGCGCGCGCTCGACTGCGTCTTCGCCCAGACCTTCACCGATTACGAGATCGTGGTCGTAGACGATGCGTCGCAGGACGACACCGTGGCGATTCTCGAATCCTTCGGCGACCGGCTCCGGCTCGTGCGGCGCGCCGCGAATTCCGCCACCTGCGAACTGCCCCGCTACCAGGGCGTCCAGCACGCCCGCGGCACATACTGCGCCTTCCTGGATGCCGACGACCTCTGGGATCCCGGGTTCCTCCAGAAAACCGTGGCGTTCCTCGAAGCCCATCCGGACACGCCCCTGGTGCATGTCCCGGTCCGCGTCATCGACGGCGCCGACCGCGTGCTGCGCATCCGCCATGACGGCATCGTGCCCCAGGGCCCGGCCGTGGCCCGCGCCCTCCTGCGCCACTGCTTCATCACCATCAGCGCCGTGGTCGTCCGCCGCGACACCTGGCTGCAGGCCCTGCGCGAAGAGGACCTCACCGACTTCGGCATGGACCAGGACTTCTTCCTGGCCATCGCCCGGCAGCACCCGATCGGATTCCTGCCCGAGGTGCTGGCCTCCTACCGGCGGTCCGAAGCGAGCGTCAGCGTCAAAAAGTGGCGGCGCATTCCCCGCAACGTGAACACCCTCGAACGCTTCCTGCGCCAAGGGGTCTGGCGGGGACTGGTTCCCCGCCGCGAAATGGCCGGCAACCTCGCGGCGGCCTACCTGGAAAACGCGGAGTACTGGCGCGCCCGCGGCGAGCCGGCCAAGGCCCGCTGGTTCTGCGTTCGCGGCCTGAAGCGCCGACCGCTGGATTTCCAGCTCTGGAAGAACCTGCTGGCCACGCTGTTGTAGCCGCCCGTCCGCTCCGCTCGCCGCCCCCGGCCCTTTGTTTCCTTGACCCCAACCCGCCCCTGCCCCTACGATGCCCGAAACGGTTTACCCCCTTGTGGGCCGCCGGAATCGAATCAGGAGTGGATATGAGCGCCAATGGAAAACAGATGAAACCCGAAGCCCCCTGCAGCGGCAAACGCGACAATTCCGTCGAAGCCATCAAGTGCAGCTACCTCAACCACCTGAAGTATTCCCTGGCCAAGGACGAATTCTCCGCCACCGACCACGACCGCTACTACGCCCTCGCCCTCGCCATCCGCGACCGCCTCGTCGACGGCTGGATCCGCACCTCCGTCACCTACCACAAGACCGGCGCCAAGCGCGCCTACTACCTCTCCATGGAGTACCTCATCGGCCGCGCCATGGGCAACAACGTCATCAACCTCCAGGTCGATGACAACGTCCGCCAGGCCATGGCCGACCTCGGCCTCTCCTGGGATTTCCTCCGCGACCTCGAACGCGACGCCGGCCTCGGCAACGGCGGCCTCGGCCGCCTCGCGGCCTGCTTCCTCGATTCCCTCGCCACCCTCCAGCTCCCCGGCTACGGCTACGGCGTCCGCTACGACTACGGCATCTTCCGCCAGGTCATCAAAAACGGCTATCAGGTCGAGGAACCCGACCATTGGCTCCGCTTCGGCAA
>CAZMOR010000039.1:0-14350 GCA_964567795.1 uncultured Verrucomicrobiota bacterium | reverse complement strand
CGTGCGCGACGAACGTGGCGGACGTGTTCGCGGGCGGCGACGCGGTGAACGACGGGCCGCTCTCGCTGGTGAAGGCGGAGGGCGACGGCAAGAAGATCGCGGCGGAGATCCTGCGGCGGGTGGCGAACGTGCCGGCGGCGGCGGAGCCGATGCGCTGCACGGGCGGGCTGGACCTGGTGGACACGCTGCGCAAGCAGGCCACGCGCATCAAGCGCGTGGACGTGCCCGAGCTGCCGCTGCCGAAGCGCAACGGCTTCGAGGAAGTCATCCTGACGATGCCGAAGAACGTGGCGCAGGCCGAGGCCGCGCGCTGTCTGCGGTGCGACCAGTTCTGCTCGATCTGCACGAGCGTGTGCCCGAACCAGGCGTTCCTGACTTACCAGAGCCAGCCGTTCGCGGCGGACCTGGCGACGTGGACGGTGCAGGGCGGCCGGGCCGTGGCCGACAAGCCGCAGAGCTTCGCAGTGGTGCAGGCCTCGCAGACCGCGGTGCTGACGGACTTCTGCAACGAGTGCGGCAATTGCGCGACCTTCTGCCCGACGGCGGGCCGGCCGTACCAGGACAAGCCGCGGATCTATGTGTCCAAGAGCGAATTCGAGGCCCAGGCCGACAACGCGTTCCGGATCACCGGCGCGAGCGCGGCGCGGAAGATCGCCGGCCGCTTCGGCGGGGCGACGCACGAACTCGTGCCGCAGGGCGCGGGCTTTGTGTACCGCGCGCCGGGGCTGAAGGTGGCGCTGGACGCCAAGCTGAAGCCCGCGGGCGCCCCGGAGGTTTCCGCGGCGGACGGCACGGTGCTGAGCCTGGTGCCGGCGGCAATCCTGGCCACGCTGCTGCGGAGCATCGCGCCGGAACAGCTGCCGGTGGTGGCGGAATAATCCGCGCGGATATCCGCGCGAAGGAGCACGCATGAACACGATCGGGCTGGAATTCCTGAAATGGCTGCAGGCGCATCGCACGCCGGGGATGGAGGACTTCTTCCTCGGCGTGACGAAGAGCGGCGAAGGCTTTTGGCTGCTGGCGATCGCCGGCGCGATTTTCTGGCTGTTCGGCGCGCGGCTGGCGTACCGGATGGGCTTTGCGCTGGCGACGGGCGACCTGATTTCGGGCGCGCTGAAGAGCACGTTCTGCATTCCGCGGCCGGGGGTGCGCGATCCCTCGATCTGGCCCGTTCCGCAGGCGCAGGGCGGGGCGTTCGGCTACTCGTTCCCGAGCGGCCACGCGACCAACACGGCGCTGCTGGGCGGCGGCCTGGCGGCGGCGGCGCGCAAATGGTGGGTCTGGGCGGCGGCCATCCTGTGGATCGCGCTGGTGGCGTTTTCGCGGATGGTGCTGGGTGTGCACACGCCGCTGGACGTGACCGGGTCGCTGGTGCTGGCGGTGCCGGTGATCTGGCTCATGGGCAAGCTTTACGATTGGACGGAGCAGAATCCGGCGAAGCGCTGGCGGGTGCTGGCGGGGGCCATCGTGGCGGCGCTGGCCGCATGGGCGTTCGTGCGCTTCAAACCGCTGCCGCCGGATGCCGACCCGAACTTCTCGAAGGACGCCATCCGGGCGATTTGGAGCATGCTGGGGTTTTTCTGCGGCTGGTACTGGGAGCGCAAATACATCAAGTACGATCCAGCCAAGCTGGGCGGCTACCGCCTGGTGGCGGTGGCGGTGGGGGTGCTGGTGCTGTCGCTGATGATCGACAACCTGCCGCGGCTGCTGGCGCGGTACATCGGGCTGGAAGCGGCGACCTACCTGCTGGCGGCGGCGAATCCGCTCTGGATCTTCGTGGGCTGGCCGCTGCTGCTGAAGGGGCTGGAGAAGCCCGCGCCGCGGTAGGCGGTGCGAAGCGCGAGCGCGCAGAAAAGAAGCGGATTCCATTTGGATTTTGACGGCGCGGAAACCCATCCGCGCCTTTTTCATTCTGCCGCTTTGCGAGCGACCACTCGCGGACACGAGTCCTGCTCGGGTCGCCCGCGAAGCCGCATCATCGGAAAATACAGGCGCTAATTTTGCCGGTGGAATCCCGTGTTTTTCAAATCCTTTCCCGCGCCTGCACGTCCTGCGGACGGCGGGCTCGCGGCTCATGTTCCGGGGCAGGATTTTTCCACGCAATGGAAAAACTTTCGGCGGTTTTTCCATACCATGGAAAAACTTTTATGGATTTTTCCACAGTATGGAAAAAAGTTTTCCACAGCGTGGAAAAACGACGAGCTCCCCCTTCGCCAAGGCTGCGAGGGACAAGCCGCGATTCCCCGCATGGGGGCGGGAAAGGATTTGCGCGGCGGGGAAGGTTGGGGCTATGATGCCCGCCAGATTTGAAACTACCCACAGGAGCGCGCATGAGGACACAGATACGGCAGATCGGGAGGCTGGTGGCGGTGGCGGGGCTGGTGTTGGCCGCGGGTTGCGGCAAGGGCAAGCCCGAAGCGGGCGGGGCGGCGGCGCCAGAGGCGGCCAAGACGTACAAACTGACGTATAGCGTGTTCTTTCCGCCGATGCACATCCAGGCCAAGACGGCCATGGACTGGGCGGCGGAGGTCGAGAAGCGCTCGGGCGGCCGCATCCAGATCACGGTGCATCCGGGCGGCACCCTGACCAAGGCCGACCAGTGCTGGCAGGGGGTTCTCGACGGCGTATCGGACATCGGCATGAGCTGCTTCGCCTACACGCCGGGGCGGTTCCCGCTGCTGGAGGCGCTGGACCTGCCGCTGGGCTGGCCCGACGGGCTGACGGCGACGCGCGTGGCCACCAAGCTGGCGGCGAAGTACAATCCCGCCGAAATCCAGGGCGCAAAAGTCCTGTATATCCACGCCCATGGCCCGGGCATCCTGGCCACCAAGAAGCCGGTGCGCACGCTGGAGGACTTGAAGGGCATGAAGATCCGCGGCACGGGCCTTTCGGCCGGAATCGCGACGGCGCTGGGCGCGACGGCGGTCGGCATGCCGCAACCGGAGACGTATGACGCGCTGCAGAAGGGCGTCGTGGAAGGCACGTTCTGCCCGATCGAGACCTTGAAGGGCTGGAAGCAGGGCGAAGTGATCGAAGCCGTCACCGACACGAAGGCCATCGGCTACACGACTTCGATGTTCGTGGCGATGAACCAGAAGAGCTGGGATTCGCTGCCCGCCGACCTGCAGCAGATCCTCACCGATGTCAGCGCGGAGTGGGTGGACAAGCACGGGCAGGCGTGGAACCAGGCCGATGCCGAAGGGCTGGAATTCGTGAAGAGCCTGAACCGCGAGATCATCACCCTCGCGCCCGAAGAGGAAGCGCGCTGGAAGGCGGCGATGGAGCCGCTGGTGGCGGATTATATCAAGCGGACGAGCGAAAAGGGCCTACCGGGCGTGGAATTCCTGGCGGAGATCCGCGGTATGATTTCCGCGGCGAGCGCCCAGCCGCAGCCATGAGCCCGCTGTCGGGCACCAGCGCGCGCACGGGCGTTTTGCGGTGGCTGACGCACACGATGGCCGCCGTGGGCGGCCTGGCGGTGGCGGGCATCATCGTGGTGACCGTGGCCGACGTGGTTGGCCGCCGGATCGGGCTGCCGGTGAAGGGCGCCTACGACCTGGTGCGGGTGCTGGGGGCGATCGGCATGGCCTGCGCCCTGCCGCTGACCAAGGCGGTGAAAGGGCACATCGCCATCGAGTATTTCTTCCAGAAACTGGGTTCGCGCGGCCGCGCCGTCACGGACACGCTGATGCGGCTGGTGCTGCTGGCGCTGTTCGGGCTGCTGGCGTGGCAATTCACGGTGCAGGGCCGGACGTTCCTCCGGAGCGGCGAGGTGACGACGACCCTGCACATGCCGATGTTCTGGGTGCCGTGGCTCGCGGCGCTGGCCTGCCTGGTGACGGCCGGCGTGACGCTGTGGCACCTGCTCCACCCGGGCCGCTCCATGATCCGGCCGCGCTGACATGACGGAACTGCAAACAGGCCTGCTGGGAATCGCGCTGCTCTTCGTGCTGCTGGCATCGAGCATGCCGGTGGCGTTTTCCATGACGCTGGTCGGGCTGGTGGGGTTCGCGGCGGTGGTGAACTGGACGGCGGCGCTGCACGTGCTGGCGACGGACTACTACGACACGTTTTCCAGCTACGGGCTGACGGTGATTCCGCTGTTCGTGTTCATGGGGCAGGTGGCGTTCCATACGGGGATCAGCAAGAAGCTGTTCGACGCGGCGCAGAGCTGGTTCGGGTGGCTGCGCGGGGGGCTGGCGATGGCCACGGTCGGCGCCTGCACGGTGTTCGGGGCCATCTGCGGCTCGGGGCCGGCGACGGCGGCGACGATGGCCGCGGTGGCGCTGCCGGAGATGAAGCGCTACAAGTACAATCCGGGTTTCGCGGCGGGGACGGTGGCGGCGGGCGGCAGCATCGGGATGATGATTCCGCCCAGCATCGTGTTCATCGTGTACGGCGTGATGACGGAGCAGAGCATCGGCAAGCTGTTCATCGCGGGCATCGTGCCGGGGCTGCTGGTGGCGGCGCTGTTCATGGCGACCATCGCGCTGGCGTGCGCGTTCAAGCCCGGCCTGGCGCCCGCGGCGACGGCGGCGACGTGGCGGGAGCGGTTCCGTTCGCTGGGCGGCGTGGGCGAGACCCTGGTGCTGTTCGCGCTGGTGATGGGCGGGATGTTCGCGGGCTGGTTCACGCCGACGGAAGCCGCCGCCATCGGCGCCGCCGGCAGCGTGGGCATCGCCGTGCTCTCCCGCAAGTGCACGTTCCGGATGCTGGCGACGGCGATGGACGAGACCCTGCGCACCTCGTGCATGGTGATGGTGATCGTGGCCGGCGCGACGGTCTTCGGGCATTTCCTGCAAATCACCAACGTGCCGACGGAACTGGCGAGCTGGATGGCGGGGCTGCCGCTGCCCGGCTGGGGCATCATGCTGGTGGTCATTTTGTTCTACCTGGTGGCGGGGGCGTTCCTCGACGCGCTGGCGCTGGTGATGCTGACCATTCCGATCTTCTATCCGGTGGTGCTGAACCTGGGGTTCGATCCGATCTGGTTCGGCGTGATCATCGTGCTGGTGACGCAGATGGGGGTGATTTCGCCGCCGGTGGGCGTGAACGTGTACGTGGTGAGCGGGATGGACCGGGCGGTGCCGCTGCAGAGCGTGTTCAAGGGGGCGTTGCCGTTCCTGGCGGCGCTGGTCGTGGCGGCGCTGCTGCTGCTGGCGGTTCCACAGATCGTCACGGTGCCGACGACGTGGGTGAAATAGGAACGGGAGGAGGCGGCGATGGTCGAAGCAAACCGGCATGAGAACTTCAGGAAGATCCTGTTCTGCACCGATTTTTCGGCGAACGCGGACCGCGCCTTCGTTTTCGCAGTCAACACGGCGGTGCGCAACACCGGTTGCGAGCTGCACCTGCTGCATGTGATTCCGGAGCCGCCCGCGCAGTTCTGGAAAGGCTACATCTACGAAGTGGACGAGGACGTGGATGCGCGCGCCAAGCGCGAGATCGATGCGAAGCTCGCCGAGGCCTACCAGCCGCGCGTGCCTGCCGGCGTGAAGCTGGTGATCGCGATGCGCATCGGGGAGGCGCGCCACAAGATCCTGGAATATGCGCAGGAGCAGGACGTCGACCTGATCATCCTGGGCCGGCAGGGGGCGGGGGCGGTCGGGAAGATCCTGTTCGGGAACGTCACGGAGCGCGTCGTGCGCAAGGCCGACTGCCCGGTGCTTGTGATTCCGCCATCCAAATAATCCCGACCGCCAGCCGGCGGAAATCCGACGATCCAAATTGCGCGTCAATATGACTCAACAATATGAGTCAATATGTCTCATTCGCGTTATTTCGAAACGAGCTTAGTGATTATCACTATATTATATATCTACATATATATTAACTAGATACATCATACTTCAATATCGATTAAATCAACTGGCATGGGTTTTGCTTAGAAGGGGGTGGACAAGCAAAATCGAAAGCATTTCAGAAAGGAGTGCGAAGCCATGTTGGAACTGATGATAGGACCGAGAAATCCCTGGACGGTGTTCGATGAACTCGAATCGATCCAGGAAAACATGAACCGGCTGCTAGCGGGGCCGGATGCCGGTGGGTACGTCCGGCGTGCCCGCGCGGCCTATCCGCCGCTGAACATCTACACAACGGCGGAGGGGCTGGTGATCGACGCCGAAATGCCGGGCGTGGAACCCCAGGACGTCGAAATTTCCGTCGTGGGCGATGAACTGACGTTGCGCGGCAAGGTGAACGCGCAGGAACCCGCGGCCGGCGAGACCGTGCTGCGGCGCGAGCGGCCCGCCGGCGAATTCCAGCGGACGCTGCAGCTGCCCTTCCGCGCCAACACCGGCGGCGTGAAGGCGACCTTCAAGAACGGCCTGCTGCGGATCGCCGTGCCGCGGTCCGAGGAGGAGAAACCCCGCAAGATCGCCATCGAAGCGGCTTGAGAGGAGGCAAACCCATGAACGCAGAACAAACCAACCGCACGAATCCACCCGTTCCGGAGAACGAGCCCGTCTATGTCCCGCGCGCGGACGTCCGCGAGGACGCCGAGCGGTTCACGGTCGTGGCCGACATGCCGGGCGCGGACGAGAAAACCGTCGAAGCCACGGTGCAGAACCGCGTGCTGACGATCGAAGGCTGGACGAAGGCCGAGAAGCCGCAGGGCGGCGAGGAGCTGGGCCGTGAATTCGGGGCGGGCCGTTTCCGCCGCGACTTCACGCTGCCGGAGACCGTGGATGCCGAGCGCATCCAGGCGCGCGTAAAGAACGGCGTGCTGACGGTCACGCTGCCGAAGCGGGAGGAAGTGAAGGCCCGCAAGATTCAGGTCACGGCGTAGGAAACAGCAACCCGAACAAACACAGGAAGGAGGCAAGAACATGAGCATCAAGGATCTGGTGCCCCGGATCGGACGCAAGCCCCTGCCTGTCCGGCAGGAGGATGCGGATCCCTTCCGGGATTTCCAGCGGCAGATGAACCGCCTGTTCGATGACTTTTTCGGCGGCTTCCCGCTGGCGGAGCGCGAGACCGGCGCCGGCTGGGCGCCCGCCGCGTTCACGCCGCGCGTGGATGTCTCCGAGACGGACACGGAGGTCAAGGTGTCGGCCGAGCTGCCGGGGATGGACGAAAAGGACATCACCGTGGAGCTGCAGGACGACGTGCTGACCTTGCGCGGCGAGAAGAAGAGCGCGCAGGAGGAGAAGGGCAAGAACTGGTACCGCCGGGAGCAATCCTGGGGTTCGTTCCAACGCGCCATCGAGCTGCCCGCCGGCGTGGACGCCGGGAAGGCCAAGGCCCAGTTCAAGAAGGGCGTCCTGACCTTCACGGCCCCGAAGCGTCCGGAAGAGCAGGTCCGGCGGAAAACCGTGCCCATCGAAGAAGGCTGAACCACCGTGCCGCAACGGTGACGCCCCCGGGTGGCGACACCCGGGGGTTTTCATGGAGCAGGGGAAGCTTGCCACAGGCCACGAGAACGCCTAACGTGATGGTGGAGCGGTGATTCGAAGGCAAACGGGCAGGGGCATGAAATTGCGGATGGTCATTTTGGGGACGGCGCTAGGGTGGGGGGTGGCAGCGTCGGGGGCGGATTTCGTGAATCTGGATTTTGAGGATTACACGGTAGCTGATTCAGGGTTTTCCGCGGAGGTTCCGGGGTGGGGAAATTTGTGTATCGATCCGTTTCCGCTGGAGGGGGCTATGTTTGGGCTGGTGACGACCAACAACGAGTCTCAAACGCCGTGGCAAGGCGCAGCGGCGTTGTTTTTAGGCACGGGCTCGCTCCTGTTCACGAATGTAATCCAAGTATCCCAGGCCGGGGACGTGCCGACCAATGCGGTTCGGATCCGGTTCGTAACAACTCTGGCCGGCGTTTCGGCGACGTTATCCGATGTATCGCTGACCGCGTCTGTTCCGGATGAACTGATGCCGGGGGTTTACCGGTACACGACCGACATCCAGGCCTTGGCGGGCCAGGCCGCGGCGTTGACCTTTTCGCTGGGGTGGAGCGAATACGGCCGCTACCAGCTCGACCAGATTGAGTTCCTGAATGGCAGCGGCGCGGTGATCTGGCCCTTGCCGGGGCCGGGGGCGGGGATTTGCCTGGAGGATTTCCATGCGGCGACGCTGAACACGATGCAGTGGGAGCGGGTACAAGCGGGCGGCCAAAACGTTCAGTCGTGGCAAACCAACGGTTGCATGGGAACGTGGTTGAATTCAAACCCGGAGCCGGCATTCGATATTTCCTATCGGTACCAAGCGGCCTTGCGCGGTGATTGGGATGTGCAGCTCGACTATCAAACCTTGCAATATGGCGGCACCGGGACGGTCGTGGTGGGCCTGGCGCTGGGGGCGGACTTTGGCCCCGACGGAACGGCCCAAGCCAGCGTGGGGCGCCTGGCGAATGCCAACAGTGCAGGCAATCCGCGCTACATGGTGGATTGGGGACAGGGGCCGACCAATGAAACCGCGCCGGCGGCTACGTCCGGCGTATTCCGCCTGGTGCGGACCGGTTGGGAGGTGGCGGGCTATGTCTGGGATGCGGGCAGCAACAACTGGCAGATGGTCGGCACGGCGGAGGGATACACGGACGATACGGCCCGGGTTGGACTGCGGTTTTGGAGCACGGGCACGCTGAACGGCAAGGCCGGCTTGGCCATCAACGTCGACAACTTGATTCTCCGCGCCGGGCAAACCAGCCTGGACGGACTGGCCATCAAGACGTTCGGGCTGGATGAAAGCGGGGCGCCGGTGCTCGCCTGGGATGCCGCGGGCATTGCGTCCTCCAACAAGTACGTCGTGATGCGGGCGACGAATTTCACGGATTCCGCCTGGACGGGGGTTTCCGGCGGATTGCCGGATACCGGGACGGAGACAAACTGGGCCGGCAGCCCCGCCGGGGCCGGGCCGAATTTCTACCGGCTCCAAGTCATCCGGCACTGACCGCCGGACCCGGCAGGGCCGGATCAAGTTCGCGGCGGCGCAGTCCTGCCCGGATGCGGGGGCTCGCGGCTCATGTCCGGAAGCCGGATTTTTCCACACCATGGAAAAACTCCGGGTATTTTTTCCACACTCGCGAATTCTAATATCAAGTGCAACAGAGTGCCCAAGGCCTGTCCGGTTCGATACGATCGAACCATGCAAAGACAGGAGACAAACCTTGGGCTACACCCATATTAGCATAAGCGAGCGGGAAATCATCATGGTGGGGCAACATCTACGGCAAGGCGTCCGGGAGGTGGCCCGGCGACTGGGCCGGGCTCCGTCGACGGTCAGCCGGGAGATTGCCCGGAACGACCGAGGGCGCGGCTACCGCGCCCATCTGGCGCAGCAGCGGGCCGAGGAGCGGCGGCAGGTGGCGCGCCGGCCGCGGAAGACGGCCTATGGGCCCCTGCGGACGTATATTGACGAGAAGCTGAAGACTTGGTGGGCGCCCGAACAAATCTCGGGCCGCTTGGAATACGAGCAGGCGCCGCCGCGGATGCAGGTGTGCCACGAGACCATCTACCGGTACGTGCTGGAATCGGCCCGGACGGGAACCGATTACTCGGATTGCCTGAGACAAGGCCATTTGCGGCACTCCTACGGGTGGCGGGGCAAGCACCGGTTCAAGCGAATCCATATGGACGGCAAAAGGATCGAGCAACGGCCGGCCGAGGTGGAAACCCGGTCTCGGGTTGGCGACTGGGAGGGCGACAGCGTCCGGGGGCCCCAGCGGACGTCCGGCGGCATCGCGACCTGCGTGGACCGCCGGACGCGCTATCTGGTGGCGGCCAAGTTGGAGAATCGTTCGGCCGAGGAATACAACCGCGCCCTCGTCGCCGCCTTTCGCCAGCAACCCCATCTGCCGGTGCGAACCATGACCGTGGACAACGGGATGGAGTTCAGCCAGTTCCCCGAGCTGGAGCGAAAACTCAAAACCCAGGTGTACTTCGCGCATCCCTACCGCTCATGGGAGCGAGGGACGAACGAGAACACGAACGGACTGCTGCGGCAGATCTTCGAGAAAGGCCGCGATCTCACCGGGGTGCACCCCGGTGAGATCGCCAGGGCCGCGACCCTGTTGAACAACCGGCCCAGGAAGTGCCTGGGCTATCGAACTCCGGCAGAAGCCATGCAAGCCGACTGTTGCACTTGATACTTGATTCCGTGTGTATGGAAAAATCGCCGAAAGTTTTTCCATAGTGTGGAAAAACGGGCCGGTCAGTCTTGAGCCGCGAGCCCCCGCTTGGGGGGCAGGGCGCGGAGGAGGACGGGCCAGGCCGCGGGCGGGACTTCCTCGGCGCGGGCGGTCGGCGCGATGCCGGCGGTGGCGAGCGCCGGCAGCGGATTGAAAACCAGGTCGCGGAGGGAGCGGGCCATGGTTTTGCGGCGGCGCGAGAAGGCGTGGCGCAGCAGGCCGCGCAGGGCGAGTTCGTCGGCCGGGCCGCCGAGGGGCTCGGGGCGGCGGACAAGTTTCGAGATGGAGGACTGCACCTCCGGCGGCGGCCAGAAGCAGGAGGGGGAGATGTGCTTCACGGTGGCGATGGCGTAGTGCCGCTGCAGGAGAATCGACAGCAGGCCGTAGTCGTCGGTGGAGGGTTGCGCCGCGAGGCGGTCGGCGACTTCGCGCTGGATGGTGACGACGATCAGCGCGGGGGGGTGCGGGATGGCGGTCAGTTCGACCAGCAGGCGCGCGGCGATGGCGTAGGGCAGGTTGGCGACGAGTTTCAGGCCGGGTTGGGGAAAGAGCGCCGGAAAATCGCAGTCGAGGATGTCGGATTCGAGCAGCGTCAGCCGGGGTTCGCCGGCGAAGCGTTCGCGGAGGTAGGGGGCGAGACGGTGGTCCTTTTCAACGGCGGTGACGGCGGCGGCGCGTTCGAGCAGGGCGCCGGTCAGGACGCCGAGGCCGGGGCCGACCTCGACGACGGTGTCGGTCGGCTGCAGTTCGGCGGCCTCGAGCAGGATGTTCAGGATGTTGCGGTCGATCAGGAAGTTCTGGCCGAGGATGCGCGAGGGGTGGAAGTCGAGCTGCGTCAGCAGGGCGCGGACTTCCGAGGGGCGCGTCAGGTTGGGATGTTCGGCCATTTTGGGGATTCCGTTGGGGGCGTTAAACTGGTATCTGTCCGGAAAGGTAGGAGCTGCCATGAGAGAAGCCGAGAAAAAAATTCGGGACCGGAAGGCGCTGGCGGAGGAATGCGCGCGGCTGCGCGCGGCGGGGAAGAAGATCGTCTTCACCAACGGGTGCTTTGATTTGGTGCATGCCGGGCATGCGACCTACCTGCAGTTTGCGCGGCAGCAGGGCGACGTGCTGGTGGTGGGGCTGAACACGGACGCGAGCGTGCGGCGCTACAAGGGGGAGAAGCGGCCGATCGTGGACGAGCAGAACCGCGCGCGGCTGATGGCGGCGCTGGAATGCGTGGATTACGTGACGTGGTTCGACGAGGACGAGCCGAAGGCGCTGGTGGCGGAGCTGCAGCCGGACGTGCTGGTGAAGGCGGCGGACTGGGCGCACTATGTCAGCGGGCGGGAGATTGTCGAGGCGCGGGGCGGGAAGGTCGTGCTGGCGCCGATGGTGGCGGGGCTGTCCACGACGAAGCTGATCGAGAAGATCGTGCAGGCCTACGGCGCGGGGTGAGGCGGGGACGGAAGAAACGAGGATTTCTTTAGGATTTTGACGGCGCGGAAACCAATCCGCGCCTTTTTCGTTCTGCCGCTTCGAGGTCGACCACTCGCGGACACGAGTCCTGCTCGGATCGCCCGCAAAGCGGCATCTACGAAAAATTCACGGAATATTTCCGCGCGGGCACCCCGTCAAAATCCTAAAGAAATCCTCGGCTTGCCACGTTGGGAACCAAGATCGGGAAGTGATCACGGCGCGGGATAGAGCAGATAAGTGGGGTAGCCCTGGATGGCGAAGGGGGCGAGGAGGTCGCGGGCGGGGGGCTGATTGGGGTCGTCAGCAATCACCTGGATAGGGAAGACGGCGGCCAGTTTTTCAAGAACGGCGGAGTCGCGCAGGGTGGTGGCGTCCATGAGGTGGCAGGACTTGCACCAGCTGGCACCGAAGTCGAGCAGGACAGGCCGGCCGGAGGCGGCGGCTTCGGCGAGGAGCAGCGGGAAGGCCGTGGGGGGCGCGGTGGCGAGATCGATGCGGTGGAAGGGGGAAGCGGCGGCTTCAGTCGGCGGGACGGCGGCCGGGAGGCGGAACGCGCTGACGGTGTTCCAGGCGTAGTAGCCGGCGAGCAGCAGGATCAAGACGCCGAAGGTTTTCTTGACCATGTTCATCCAGGCGCCGGGCTTGGGGAGGATGGCGAGGCCGGCGGCGGCGAGCGGCCAGGGCAGGGCCATGCCGATGCCGAGCAGGAAGGGCAGGGCCAGGGCGAACGTGACGCCCTGCGAGTAGAGCGAGCCCGAGAGCGCGAGCACGGCAATCAGGACGGGGGCGACGCACGCGCCGGCGAGCAGGGCCGAGATGCCGCCCATCACAAAGATGGCCGGCAGGCGGGCGTGCCCGGCGAGGCCGGACGACCTGCGAAAACGGGAGAAGTCGAGCTGCCAGACATCGAACATCGCAAGCGCCATGATGAAGAAGAGGACGGCGATGGCGGCGTTGAACACCGGCGAGGAATGGATGGCGCCGAAGACGGAGCCCGAGAGGACCACGGCCAGGCCCAGCGCGCCGTAGACGAGCGCCATGCCCAGGCCGTAGACGAGGCCGAGGCCGAAGCGGGCCGCACGCGAGGCGGCGGCGCCGGTGGCGCCGATGATGGCGAGGTTGACGGGGATCATCGGCAGGACGCAGGGGGTGAGGTTGAGGAGGAGGCCGCCAAGCAGGATCAGCAGGATGGAGGGCCAGACGCCATGGCGGAGATAGAACTGGGCGGGATCGGTGAGAAAGAGTCGCCAGGCGGAAGCGGGCGGGGGCGGGGCGGCGGACAGATCGAGGAAGGTCAGGAATTCCGCGGAGTCATAGTAACCGAAAATGCGCCGCGGTTCGCCGCGCAGGGGGAAGGCCGCCGGCGCGGCCGACAGGGGGCTGGCGGCCGCGGCAACCGCGGGAGCCGCGGCCGGCGCGTCGCCGCCGAGGGCGAGGGTGACGCGCTGGGGCATGAAGCAGACCCGGTCGGTGCAGCCCTGGTAGGCGACCACGACGGCTTCGGCGGCGGGCGGCGCATAGAAGGCCGCGAAAGGCTTGGAGAAGGAAGGGGCGAGGTCGTCGGGATTGTGGATATCCGGAACCGGGATGGAGAGGGGCGCCAGGGGCTGGCCGGCCGGATCGGTGACGGTGAAATTGGCGTAGACGTGGTGGTTGGCGGGAAAATCAAAGGCCACGCGGACGGCCGGCTGCTGCTGATAGGTGTCGCGGGCTGCCGTGACGGTGAACGGCGTGGCGGCGGCGGCGCAGAGCGGCAACGCCGCGGGCAGCAGGCCGGCGGCGATCAGGATTTTCCACACCTTGGAAAAACGTTCGAGGATTTTTCCACACCTTGGAAAAACGGCGGCCGGTTTTTCCACAGTGTGGAAAATATTTTTCCACAGTGTGGAAAAACCATGAGCCGCGATTTCCCGCATGGGGGTCATGGCTTCGGGGGTGTTGGGGGCGGCAGGGGCTGGCCGTCGAGGATGCGGGTGATGTCGTCGCGGAGGCGGGCGAGGGGCTCGTAGCCAGGATAGGCGCGGGCGATGGCGTTGTCGCGGCCAAGGAGGAAGGCGGTGGGGATGGCGCGGATGGCGGCGGGGCCGCCGAAGGCGTCCACGAGGCGGGCGTCGGTCACGAGGCCGACGGGGAAGCCGGGGTTGAGATTGGCGACTTCGGCCGCGACGGTATCGACCAGGCGGTTGTCGACGATGGCGCCGATGAGCGTGAACCCGCGGTCGGCAAAGTCTTTTTGCAGCCCGTTCCAGTCGGCGATGGAGCCGCGGCAGCCGTTGTCATCGGAGCGGAGGAAGAGCACGAGCCGGACCTGGCCGGCGTAGTCGGCGGATTTGATTTCGCCGGGGAATTCGGAGACGAGGTTCTTCAGGACGAAGTTGGACAGGGTGGGGGCGGGGCCGAGGTCGGCGGGGGCGGATTCCTGCTTGCGGCTGCACGCCGGCGCAAGAAGCACGAATGAACAGGCCAGAATCAAGAATGCGCGGACGGATTTTTTCATGGTTCGGTTTCTTCCGCGTCCTGGAAGGCGGCGGGCGGAAGCTTCTTGGGCTTAATGATATTCTCTTTCCGGAATTTTTCCAGTTGGCGGACGAGGTTGCCGTCGCCGGTGGCGAGTTTCTTGTAGGCGTCCTGCCAGGCGGCGCGGGCCTTCTGGAGGTGAAGGTCGATGTCCTGCATGTCTTCGGCGAAGTTGACGTACTTCTCGTAGATCTTGCGGACGGCGTCGAAGACTTCGTTGAGGCTGGCGCGCTGGTTTTCCTGGCGCCAGAG
>CAZMOR010000038.1:0-2970 GCA_964567795.1 uncultured Verrucomicrobiota bacterium | reverse complement strand
AAAGCCCCCCGTTTTTCCAAATCCCTTGCCGCACTGCCACGTCCTGCGGACAGCGGGCCACGGCGGGGTGATTTTCCGAGCGGCGGCTGGTTGGCGGGAGTGATGGGCGACAAAATGGTGGCCAGGAACCAAGAACAACGAACCAAGAACTTTTCGAACCACGTCCGGAGGGGGGGCGGGCTCGCGGCTTGGGAATTTTTCCATAGTGTGGAAAAACGGGGGTGGGAAAAATGAGCCGCGAGCAAGCGCATGGGGGGGCGCGATGTTTTGGGTTCTTGCCAAGCGGGGGGAGAGTGCGCAGAATGGGGCCATGAAACCGTGGAGAATAACGCGCAAGGACGTGATCGGGCTGAAATTCGCGTGCCCGGATTGCGGGCAGCATGTAGACGCGGGCCGTGATCTGCTGGGAGAAATGGTGGAGTGTCCGACCTGCGGCAAGCTGATGCAGGTGCCGGACCTGAAGACGGCCCCCGGCGACATCATTCCGAAGCGGCTGCCGAAGGCGCGCAAGCTGTCATGAGATTCCTCCGCGCCAGGCGCGGCTCGGGCTGCGGCCTTGTCCTGATGGTGCTGATCGGGCTGGCGGTTTTCGCGTGGCAAGAGATTTATCCGTTCCTGGCGCGGCAGGCACCGGTGGAGTCGGATATCCTCGTGATCGAGGGCTGGATGGTGGATGACGTGCTGCTGGAGGCGGCGGGCTGGGCGGAGTCGAACGGGGTGGAACGGATTTACACGACGGGCGGGCCGCTCGAACTGGGGAGCTTCCTGACGGAGTACAAGACCTACGCGGAGATGACGAAGGCGCGGCTGGTGAAGCTGGGCCTGGACAAGAAGTTCGAAATCGTGGCGGTGCCGGCGCAAAAAGTGATGCGCGGACGGACGCGGGAATCGGCGCGGGCGCTGAAGGCGGCGCTGGGGATGGAGCGCGGGGCGATCAATTTGGCGAGCGAAGGGCCGCATACGCGCCGGAGCTGGCGGGCGTTCCAGGATGTGCTGGGCGACGGTGTGACGGTGGGGAGCGTGGCGCTGGTGCCGCCGGAGTACGGCGCGCAGGATTGGTGGAAATGTTCAGAGGGGGTGCGGAGCGTGATCAGCGAGACGGTGGCGTACGGTTACGACTTGCTGCCACGTCCTGCGGACAGCGGGCCACGGCGGGATGATTTTCCGGGCGGCGGGGAGTGAAGTGCAATTAAGAATGAAGAATGAAGAATTGGGGGGGGGCGGTTGGTCGCTGCGGAACCCTGAATCCTGAACCCTGAACCCCCAAAGTGAATCGTTTTTTGTGTGCAAGGGGGCGGGGGGTGGGGTATAAAATGACTCAAGTCAGGAGATAAACCCATGAAAGCCATCCATTTTCTATTGGGCCTGGTGCTGTTTCTCGCGCTTGCAGCGTTCGGGCTGGCGCTGGTCGTGTCGCCGCGCTATCCGGATTTCATCCGGGTGGGAGTGGGCTTTCTGGCGAGCCTGCCGGACTGGGCAAAGATCGCCGCGGGGGTGCTGGTGGTGGCCTATTTGTTCGTGTACCTGCTGACGGGCCTGGCGTGGCGGCGGCGGAAGACCTATATCACCTTCGAGAACGAAAACGGGCTGGTGAGCGTGAGCACCGAGGCGGTGCAGGACTACCTGGACGCGCTGAAGAACGAGTTCGCGGCGGTGGTGTGGCAGAAGTCGCACCTGCGGGTGCATCGCGGCGCGCTGGAGGTGGGGCTGGAGCTGGGGGTCAAGGACGGCACGCGGATTCCCGAACTGTGCAAGCTGTTGCAGGTGCGCGTGCGCGAACTGCTGGAGGAGCACCTCGGGACGTGCGACCTGGCGGGCGTGTCGGTGGAAGTCAACGAGATCCAGTCGCGCAAGAAACCGGCGACGGAAACCTCCGCGGTGTAGGAAGGACGGACGCATGGACTGGGATGCATTTGCCGAAGGGCACCTGGATGTCGCGCATGAAGTGCTGACGACGCTGCGGGCGCCGATCGAGGCGGTGGCGGCGGGGATGGCGGAGCGGCTGCGGCAGGGGGGCAAGGTGATGGCGTGCGGCAACGGGGGCAGCGCGGCGGATGCGCAGCATTTCGCGGCGGAGCTCGTGAACCGGTTCCAACGCGAGCGCAAGCCCTACGCGGGGCTGGCGCTGACGACGGATACGTCGGTGCTGACGTCGATCGGCAACGACTATGATTTCAGCCAGGCGTTTTCCAAGCAAGTGCAGGGGCTGGGGCGCAAGGGCGACGTGCTGCTGGCGATCTCGACAAGCGGGAACGCGGCGAACGTGTGCCGCGCGGCGGAGGCCGCGAAGGCGGCGGGGATCTGGACGGTGGCGCTGTGCGGCGGCAAGGGCGGCAAGCTGGCGAAGCTGGCGGACGAGACGCTCTGCGTGGCCAGCACGGGCGTGACGGCGCGGATCCAGGAAGGGCATGCGATGATTGTCCATGCCCTGTGCCAGTTGATCGAAGAGAGCCTGGCGGACTGAACCTCCAGCGGGGCGGGGGCGGAACGATTATCGAAGGACGAGGACAAGCATGAACAAAACAACAACTCCGGACGTGGTGGTGGTGGGCTCGGTGGCGTTTGACAGCGTGCAGACGCCGAAGGCCATGCATGAAAAACTGCTGGGCGGCTCGGCGAGCTACACGAGCATCGCGGCCGCGCTGTTCGCCAAAACGGGCGTGGTGGGCGTGGTGGGCGAGGATTTTCCGCAGGAATACTTCGATATTTTCAAGCAGGCGGGCGTGGATACGCAGGGGCTGCAGCAGGAGAAGGGCAAGACCTTCCACTGGAGCGGCGTCTACGAGGACAACATGAACAACCGGCGCACGAACTGCACCGACCTGAACGTGTTCGCCCATTTCAATCCGGTGATTCCGGAGGCGTACCGGTCGAGCCCGTTCCTGTGCCTGGAGAACATCGCGCCGGCGCTGCAGGCGCGTGTGCTGGACCAGATGGAGAAGCCGAAGTTCACGGTGCTGGACACGATGG
>CAZMOR010000037.1:0-1509 GCA_964567795.1 uncultured Verrucomicrobiota bacterium | reverse complement strand
CGACCTGGACGTCGGCGTCGGGAATCTGGAAAGTGCCGCCCGCCTGCGCGCGCTGGCGGGCATAGGCGGCTTCGTACTCCACCATGCGCGCCTCGGCGCCGGCGGCCTGGTGGATGAAGTAGGCGATGATGAGCAGGATGAAATTGGGGTGGCCGCCGAAGAACAGGGGCAGGAGGGCCAGGAGGCCGAAGAC
Organism: uncultured Verrucomicrobiota bacterium; assembly: GCA_964567795.1. Classification (GTDB taxonomy): domain Bacteria; phylum Verrucomicrobiota; class Kiritimatiellia; order CAIQIC01; family Lenti-01; genus Lenti-01. The sequence goes on along the minus strand of CAZMOR010000037.1, from coordinate 1,316 downwards.
CCAGGCGAAGCCGCGGCCCACCTTGGCGGCGATCCGCGTGGCCAGGAGGCGGCCGAGCTTGGGCGTCAGGATGGCGCGGAAGACGCGGCCGCCGTCCATCGGGAAGGACGGGATGAGGTTGAACAGGACCAGCATCAGGTTGGTAACGCTGAGTTCGGCGACGACCAGGTGCACGTTGGGATTGATGGTGCCCGCCAGCGGCGCGAGCCACATCCAGCCCAGAATGCCGAGGGCGAGGCTGACGGCGGGTCCGGCGAGGGCGATCTGGATTTCATCGGCCGGCCGCCGGGGCATGGCGCTCAGCTTGGCCATGCCGCCGATGGGCAGGAGAAGGATTTCGAGGATGCGCGCGCCCTTGGCGCGGGCGACGAGCGAGTGCCCGATTTCATGCAGGGCGACGCTGGCGAAGAGGCCGAAAGCGTACAGCGAGCCATAGAGCATGCCCTGCCAGCCCGCCGCCAGCGCGTTGGAAAGCGCGGTCAGCACCAGGAAAATCACGAGGGTGACATGCGCCCGGATCGGGATGCCGAAGAGACTGCCAAGGGGATAGGAATTCGCCATGCGGGGAACCCTAGCACAAATGCGAGGTTTGGACAGGCTGAACAGGATTTTTCAGGATGGAGCAACCGGCAGACGTGAAACCGCGAAAGACACGAATAGCGCGAAAATATGCAGAGCGGGACCGACAAGTCTGCCGGAGCTCCTTGGAGTCGCAACTGCGACATCAAGTCGGGTTTTAAGGTTGCAAATGGCAACCTTAAACGAGCCGCGAGCCCCCGCATGGGGGAGTCTAGTCTTCGGATTCGGCGGCGGCGGTCTTGCTGGGCACTTCCTTGCCGGAGGGCTTGGAGCCGTGTTCGGCGTGCTTGGCGATGACGGCGTCGCGGATCTTGGCCATGAGGGCGGGGTCCTGCCGGAGGTTGTCGCGGGCGGCGTCGCGGCCCTGGCCGACCTGCTGGCCGTCGAACGAGAGCCAGGTGCCGCGCTTGTCGAGCAGGCCGAGGTCGTTGGCCGCGTCGATGACCGCGCCTTCCTTGGAGATGCCCTCGGCGTAGAGGATGTCGAACTCGGCCTCGGTGAAGGGCGGGGCGACCTTGTTCTTCACGACCTTGACGCGGGTGCGGTTGCCGACGACCTTGCCGTCGCCGACCTTGATGGCGGCGATGCGGCGGATATCGAGGCGGACGGAGGAGTAGAACTTGAGGGCGCGGCCGCCGGGGGTGGTTTCGGGGTTGCCGAACATCACGCCGATTTTTTCGCGGATCTGGTTGGTGAAGATGCAGACGGTCTTGGACTTGTCGAGGATGCCGGTCATT
>CAZMOR010000036.1:0-5483 GCA_964567795.1 uncultured Verrucomicrobiota bacterium | reverse complement strand
GATCTCAATCCCGCACCCCTGCTCCGCGCCTGGCGGACACCCCAAACCCTCGCGGCCTGCTGGCTCACCGAAGACGCCGGCCCCAGGACGGTGCGCTGCGAGCGCGGCATCATCCGGAATTTCAACGATCCACGCCGCGGGCACGCCACGTTCTGCGGCCTGCAGTTGCTGGACGAGCGCATCCTGCCGTTCATCGCGCCGCAAGGGTTCGACACGATCATCGCCGCCTACCAGCGCGCGCAGCAGCGCGGCCACCGCATCGCCGGCGTTGTCATGCCCGGTTCGTTCTGGGCCGACATCGGCACGCCCGCGCAGTATGTCCAGGCCCACCGCGACACGGCCAGGCGCTTCGGCCACGCCGGCGAGAACTTCACGCTGCCGACCGCCGCCGTGCTGTCCCCGCGCGAGCAAAGTCTCATGTCTCAAGTCTCGGGTCTCGGGTCTTCGGCCTGCCCCATCGAGGTTCTTCCCCCGCGCGGTTCGAACCGCGAGTTCTTCCGCCTCCGGCCACCCTCATCCGGCAGTAACTATGTTTATAAACATAGTCACTACCCCGTGATTCTCATCCGCTGGTCGCCAGAGCGTCCCGACAACCGCCTCTACGCGGGCCACACCCAGTTCCTGGATGCATTGGGAATCCCCGTCCCGCGGCTGCTGCTCGATGCCCCGCGCGACCGGTTTCTCGCCATCGAGGACCTCGGAATCGATACCCTGGAAGCCCGCCAGCCCGGCCTGAAAAAGCGCGAAATCCTGCAGGTTTACCGTTCGCTGCTCGACATCACCTTGCGTCTGCATCGGCAGGGCCTCGCCGCCGCCCGGAAGGCCCGCCTGCCGCTCATGCCGGGCTTCGATGCCAAGCTCTATGCCTGGGAACATGCGTATTTCATCGACAATATCCTGCGCGCGCGGTTGAAAACACCCGCCAAGCAGATCGCCGCCATCGCCGTCGAACTGGAATCCGTTTCGCGGCTCCTGGCCGCCTCGCCGCAGGCGCTGATCCACCGCGACTGGCAATCCAGCAACGTCATGTTTCGTGGTAAACGGCCCGTGATGATCGATTACCAGGGCATGCGCCGCGGTCCCGCGGCCTACGATCTCGCCAGCCTGCTCTGCGACCCCTACGCCGACCTGCCGGCGCCGCTTCAGCAAATGCTTCTCCGGTACTACGCAAACCGCCACCCCCGGGGCCGCGAAATCGCCAGCGTGTTCCCCGCCGCCGCCATCCAGCGCCTGTGCCAGGCGCTGGGGGCCTACGCCGTGCTTTCAAAGAAACCCGGCATGGCGCATTTCGCCCGGCATATCCCCGTGGCCGCCCACCAGCTCCAGCGCGCGCTAAAGCAGCATCCGCTGCCCCATCTGGCCGCCGCCGTCAGCCGGCTGGCGCGGTCGGCGTAAGATTCGCGCCCCCCGTCTACAGCTTCTGGTACGCCGTCGGCACGAAATTCGTGGCCATGGTCCAGACCGCGGCTTCACACTGGACGACGCGAAACACGATGATCAGATCGTAGCCGTGCTTGGCCACCCACGGTTGCATGAACGGCCGCGCGGCCACGATTTCCTTTTTCAGTTCCAGGTCGGTCACGACCTGCACCATGCCCGCCACGCGCACCTGCGTGTCGGGACTGTTGAAGCAGGCCTCCACCAGCGCGCCGTCGGCCACCTGCTGCGCCAGCGCCTTGCCGGCGCCCGTGTGGAAGATCAAGCCTTGTTCGTCGGCCCGGTACAACAGCATGCCGCGCACGCGCGGCTGGCCGTTTTCGAGCGTGGCCAGATGGCACATTGGGTGCGCGTTAAGGAATTTCCGTATGTCTTCACTTGTCATCGGCAGCTCCAGTTCCAGGTTGCGGGGCCTGCACCCCGGATTCCCAGGCATCCAAACGCGCTTTCAAGCTGGCGCTGAATTTGGCGGCCCCGGTCTCGTTCAGGTGGTGTCCATCGTAGAAATCCCCGGTGGCGAAGGCCGGATCGCCGTCCCAGCTCCACCACTGCAAACCGGGGCCCAGGTTGTCCCGAGCCACGTTCAACAGGCCGGCAAACATCGCTTTCCAGCGCGCCGAGGCGTTGGCGTTGTAGTCCGGCAGATGCGGCAGCGAAATCAGGACCACCCGGATCTGATGCTGCTGCAGCAACCGGATGATTTCCGCCAGCGCGGCATAATTGGCGGTGGCGGCCACATCCGACATGGTTTGTTCATGGGCGCGGATCCGGACCGTGCCCTCCTGCGCGAATTCCGGAACATGCCCCATGGCCACCCGGAACCCCGGCCCCACGATCTTGCGCTCCGGCTCTTTCACCCGCCACCAGGCGAATGGCGTCAACCGCTTTGAAAACACAAACGGCGCCACCAGCGGATTCTCCAGCACGGCCTGGCGGAAACGGGCCCAGCGGCCCAGCGGCAGATCGGCGCGGGTCAGTCCCCAGGCGTAGAGTTCGCTGAAATCGCTCCGCTGCAGACCGATGTTGAACAGGCAGAGGTTGTCGGCTTCGAGCAATACCGTTTTGAGATGCGGCAGGTCCGGCAGCCGGTGGCGCAAGATCAGCAACATCGTGGTGTAATCGGAACCTGCCGAAGCAATGTTCATGGCCCCGGGCTCCAGCATGGCGGGATTCACTCCGCACAATACGTGCGAAGTTCCCAGCGTCAGCAAGGTGGTGTCCGCCCCCAGGGTTTTCGCGGCCATGACCGTCACCGGTTCGGACTCCGTCCAAGGATCCAGCCAGTTCAGCAACACGGCCGAACCGATCCAAACCGCCAGCAACAGCAGGGCGAGGATTCCCCCGCGCATGGGCGGCCAAAGGTGGCCCGGCTCAGAATTGGAAGTAGATGAATTCATAGGTTTCACGCGCCCCGGCGCAGAAAATGGCAAAGGCCAACACCGCATAAACGGCGTAGCGGATTGGCCAGGCCAACCGCTTGACCGCCAGTACATCGCCCTGCCGTTCCTGCAGCAATTCCAACAGCATCAGCGGTCCGGCAAAGCAAACGACGCTCAACAAGGCCAGTTTGCCGCTCCAGGCCCAGGGCTGAAAAAGATTGCCGAGCAGCAGCGGCACGTCGGAAAGCTGGTTGGCCCGGAACAGGAGCCAGCCGCCCAGCGTGAAGATAAAGAAGAAGGCCGCCGCCGCCCAGCGGCGCATGCCGTTCAGGCGCCCGGCGGATTCCCGCTTGCCGCCCGCCAGCCGGAACAGAATCAGCAATAATCCGTGGTAGGCCCCCCAGGCCACGAAATGCCACGCCGCGCCGTGCCAGAGCCCCCCCAGCAGCATCGTCAAGGCCAGGTTGCGATACATCCGGAATTCGCCGCCCCGGTTGCCCCCCAGCGGAATGTAGAGGTAGTCCCGCAACCAAGTGGACAGGCTGATATGCCAGCGACGCCAAAAATCGCTCGGATTCACCGCGAAGTACGGCATCCGGAAGTTCAACATGAGATTGAAGCCCATCAACCGGCTGACGCCGCGGGCAATATCGGAATATCCGGAAAAATCCCCGTAAATCTGAAACGCAAAGGCCAGAATGCCCGCCAAGACGCCCAATCCGAAGGCCTGGTCCGGTGAATTGAAGACCTCGTTGGCAAACGGCGCCAGGTTGTCCGCCAGGACGACTTTCTTGTAATAGCCCAGGAGGATCAGCCAGCAACCTTCGCGCCAGCCGGAGCGATCCATGATCCGGGGTTGCTGAATCTGCGTCAACAGGTCCTTCGCACGGACGATGGGCCCGGCCACCAGCTGCGGGAAAAAGGCCACGAACAGGGCGAAATCCAGCCAGCGGCGGACGGGCGCCAGTTCGCCACGGTAGACGTCGATGATGTAGCTCATCGACTGGAACGTGTAGAAAGAGATCCCGACCGGCAGGACGATCTGGAGCACAAAAGGCGACGCATTCAATCCCATGGCCTGCATCAGCACGGCGAAATTGTCGGCAAAAAAATTGAAGTACTTGAAGAATCCCAGGATGCCCAGGTTGAGCACCATGCTGGTCGTCACCCACGTCTTGCGCGCCCTGACCGAGGTGGTCCGCCCGATGGCCAGCGCCAGGAAATAATCCATCGTGGACGAGAACACCAGCAGCAGCAGGAAGCGCCAGTCCCAGACCCCGTAGAAGTAATAGCTGGCCACCAGCAGCATGGGATTCTGCCAACGGAACGGCAGCACCCGGTAGGCGCCGTAGACCAGGAAGAAAAACACCACAAATTGGAACGAATTGAACAACATAGCGCTAAAGTTTCGTCACTTTCACAACGAAATGCCGCCCTGTCAACGTTGAACGAGCCGCGATTCCCCGCATGGGGGCGCCTAGAGAGTGCCGAAGGCCTCGCGCAGGCGCCGCCGCAGGGTCGTGTTGCGGCGTCCGGCCTCGGCGTTGCGCACCGCCAGCCCGACGGCCTTTTCCGTGCCGACGATCACGACCAGCTTCTTGCCGCGCGTGATGCCGGTATACAGCAGGTTGCGCTGGAGCATGACGTAGTGCTGCGTGTGCATCGGCAGCACCACGCAGGGATATTCGCTGCCCTGGCTCTTGTGCACGGTCACGGCGTAGGCCGGTGTCAGCTCGTCCAGCTCCTGGAAATCGTAGGCCACCTTGCGGTCGTCAAAGCGCACGACCAGCTCCTGTTCTTCCAGGTCGACCTTCGCGACCAGGCCCACGTCGCCGTTGAAGACGTCTTTGTCGTAGTCGTTCTCCGTCTGCATCACGCGGTCGCCTTCGCGGTATTTCCATCCGAAGCGCTCAACGTCGAGGCCGCGCGGATTGAGCGCGGCCTGCATGACCGCGTTCAGGTTGCGCGCGCCGAGTTCGCCCTTCTGCATCGGCGTCAGGATCTGCACGTCGCTCATCGGATCGAACCGGAACCGCCGCGGGATGGCCTCGCACACGAGTTTGCGGATCAATTCCACGCCGCGCTCCGGCGTCTCGGCGTTCACGAAGAAGAAATCGCCGCCGCCGGCCATGCCTTCGTCCTTGCCCGGCAGTTCGGGCAGCTGGCCCGAATTGACACGGTGCGCGTTGCGGACGATCCGGCTGCCTTCGTCCTGCCGGAAGATTTCCGTCAGGCGGTAGACCGGCACGGTGCCCGATTCGATGATGTCGCGCAGGACGCAGCCGGGGCCGACGGACGGCAGCTGGTCCACGTCGCCCACCAGGACCAGCAGGCCGCTTTTTGGCATGGCGCGGAAGAGATGCACGGCGAGCTGGATGTCGATCATGCTCGTCTCGTCCACGATCAGCACGTCGGTCTCCAGCGGGTTGCGTGCGTTGTAGCGGAAGCCGCCGGTGGCCGGCTCGAAGGCCAGCAGGCGGTGGATGGTCTTGGCTTCGCGGCCCGACAGTTCCGCCATCCGCTTGGCGGCGCGGCCGGTCGGCGCGCAGAGCATCAGGCGCATCTTTTTGGCCGCCAGCACCTTGACCAGCGAGCGCACGAGGGTGGTCTTGCCCACGCCGGGGCCGCCGGTAATGACCAGCACCTTGTGCTTGAAAGCCCCGAAAA
>CAZMOR010000035.1:0-1968 GCA_964567795.1 uncultured Verrucomicrobiota bacterium | reverse complement strand
GGCCGATGGCGCCGAGATAGAGGGCGTTGTGCTTGCGGAACTCCGCAATGGCGGAATCCGGCAGGGTTTCGCCGGTCTTGAGGTAGCGGTCGCCGCCGAAATCATAGGGGGTATAGTCGAGCTTGAAGCCGAACTTCTGGGAAGCGACCGCCAGGACCTTGACGGCCTCGCGCGTGACTTCCGGGCCGGTCCCGTCGCCGGGAATCAATCCGATGGAATAGGTCTTTTTCATAAGGCCGGCCATTTAACAGGGGATTCGGCGCCTAAATCAAGTCCGGAAACGTTTCGCCCCGCATTTTCCGGGGGCGGCGGGGGCCGGCGGGCGCGGCTTGACGGGGCGGAGGCGGGGGGGTATGGTGGCGCGCTATTTGGAACCCCTTTAATTGAAAGGAAACGACCCCCATGAAAGTTAATGTTGAATCGACCGGCCCGTGCCGCAAGCAGGTGAAAGTGGAATTTACCGCGGAGGAAATCCAGCAGGAATACGATGAATCCCTGGCGGTTTTCGCGAAGCATGGCCGCGTCAAGGGCTTCCGTCCGGGCAAGGCGCCCGCCGACATGATCCGCCGGATGTACGACAAGCAGATCATCGAGGGCTTGCACGAGCATCTCCTGGCCAAGGGTTTCCAGCAGGCGCTGAAGGAACACAAGCTGGAGACGGTCGCCGAATACGACCTGCAGAAGTCCAACCTGGCGGCCGGCCAGCCGTTCTCGTTTTCCGTGACGGTGGATGTGGCGCCGGAGTTTGAACTGCCGGCCTACAAGGGCATCGAAGTGGAAGCCAAGAAGGTCGAGATCGATGAGAACGCGGTGACCCAGGCCATGGACCGCTATCTCGAAGGCATGGGCAAATACGAGGATCTGACGGAAACCCGCCCGGTGAAGGAGGGCGACATGGTGGCCGTGGACTACACGGCCACGGTGGACGGCAAGCCGATGGCGGAAATCTCCGAGAAGGCCAAGGGCCTGGCCGCCGGCACCGATTTCTGGGTGATCGCGAACGAGGAATATTCCTTCCTGCCCGGCTTCGGCCCGCAACTGGTCGGCCTGAAGCCCGGCGACGGCAAGGACATCACCGTGGCGTTCGATGCGCAGGCGCCCATCGACGAGCTGCGCGGGAAGACCGGCGTGTTCAAGGCCGTGGTGAAGAAGATCCGCGCCCGCACGAAGCCGGTGCTGAACGAGGAGCTGTTCAAGTCGCTGGGCGTGAAGGATGAAGCCGACCTGCGCGCGACGTTCAAGAACATGCTGCAGGGCGAGGCCGAACGGCAGGAAATGGGCCGGCGCCGCAACCAGCTGATCGAAGCCCTCATGGCCAAGGCGACCCTGGACGTGCCCGAATCGGAAGAGCACGAGGAGTCGCACCGCATCGTGTACGAGATGGTCGAGGAGAACACCCGGCGCGGCGTGCCGGAGCAGCAGATTCGCGACAACATCGCCAAGATTTCCGAGTCGGCCAAGAAGGCGGCGCAGGACCGCGTCAAGCTGCGCTACCTGCTGCGGCGGATCGGGCGCGAGGAAAAGATCGACGTGACCGACGCGGAAGTGACGGCGATGCTGAACCAGTACGCCCTGCGTTCCGGCGCCAAGTCGGTCAAGGAATGGCTGCAGCGCGCGAAGCTCAAGGAGGTCGAGGTCCGCAAGAACCTGCGCGCCGACCTGCTGACGACGAAAACCATCGACGCCCTGATGGGCCACGCCAAGCTGACCGGCGAAGGCGCCCCCGGGGCGCAGAAGTAGAGGGAGGTCCCGCATGAACGAAAAGAGTTCCTACCTGATCCCGATCGTGGTGGAGCAGACGGGCCGCGGCGAGCGGTCCTACGACATCTATTCGCGCCTGCTGAAGGAGCGGATCATCTTCATCGGCTCCGAGATCACGGACGACCTGGCGAACCTGGTGGTGGCGCAGCTGCTGTTCCTGCAGAGCGAGGACGCGACCAAGGACGTCAGCGTCTACATCAACTCCCC
>CAZMOR010000034.1:0-2727 GCA_964567795.1 uncultured Verrucomicrobiota bacterium | reverse complement strand
CGGGGCCGTGGTCCGCGTGCTGGAATACTCCGTCCCGAGCTGGACGGGCCTGGTGTATCCCACCAAGAAGTACTATCCCACCTGGCACATCGAAGAGACGACTCCGCAGGTCACCAGCGCCGTCGCCGGCTACAAGGCCGCGCTCGGCGAGGAGCCGGTTGTGTCCTACTGGGTGTTCAGCACCAACGGCGTGTCCATCTGCGGCATGTACGGCATTCCGTGCATCGGCTTCGGCCCGGGCCACGAGAAGTTCGCGCATTTCCCGAACGAGGAAATCGACATCGAGCACCTGACCCGCGCCACGGCCTTCTACGCCAGCTTCGCGATCGAATACGCGAAGACCCCGGCGCCCAAGAAGTAAGCCGCGCTGCGGCGCCACGCACGCAAGGGAGCCTTTGGCTCCCTTGCGTTTTTTTTATTGTCGGGAAGCGGCGGCCGGCGAAGCCGGAACTACGGCAGGACGCGGTACAGGTAATACCGGGATTCCGTGGCCGGGGCGCTGGGATCGGGGACGGAAACCCGGGCGGCGGCGGCCGTGCCCGCGGTCATGTTCGTCCAGTCGCCGGCCAGGAGGTCGGAGGCGCGGCGGACTTCGTAGGGATGGCCGGGCAGCGCATGCAGGTCGAGTTCGACGCCGTTGGTGAACACCAGGTCGGCGCCGAGTCCGTTCCATGCCGCGACGTATTCCGTAAATTGAACCCAATAGGATGGCAGGGAATCCCAGGGGTTGGAACCGCCGTCGTCGGTGACATAGACATAGCCCGCGTTGCGCTGCACGGCGAGATCGACGGCCTGGCGCATGCCGGCCTCGTCTGGCACGTTGTAGGGCAGGACGGCGAAGCGGCCGGCGGGATAGTTGGAAACGTAGGCCGCCGGCACGTGGTTGGACCAGCCGGCGTCGACTTCGAAGATCACGGCGGCGTCGCAGACGGGGCGGGAAAAATATGCTTCCGCGGTATCGATGCCCGGATTGAGGACGACGGTTTCTAGATTGGTGCGCGTCCGGACGTAGGCGTAGAGATCCTCGTAGTAGGCCAAGTGGTTGGTGGTGTTGGCGGCTTCGTCGAAGAAAATGCCGGCGACGTTGTAATAGGCGTCATAGAGATCGACGTCCGCCTTGACCGCGGCGGCGTCGCGGGTGCCGTAGCCGGTGGCCACATAGCCCAGCAGCCCGACGCCGCCGGCGCGCAGGTCGGCCAAGCCCTGCGCGTAGTCGCTGTTCGGCGGGCCGCCGCCAGGACCGCTGTCCGGATTGATGATGGCAATGATGGGTACATTCGTCGCGGCGGCGGCGACATCATCCCACAGATACGCATCCGGATTGTACCAGGCGGGGTAGGAATACAACGGCAGGAGAATGCGCAGGTCGGCGTCGGCCGGCGTTGCAAGGCCGGCCAGCCAGGCACCGCAAACGAGCAAGATCCACAATAGGCGGAAGATCATGGCGTCAGCGTAGCTTGTCGGCCTGCGCCGGGTCAATGCGGGAAGGCGGATATGAGCCGGTCGCGCCGTCAGAACAGCCGTCCGGCGTCCGGCCCGAGCCAGCGGTCGAGATAGGCCTGCATGTCGAATTTGCGGCGCAGGCCGTTGGCGTTCATGTAGCGGACCGTGCCGAAGACCGGGCGTTCGGTCCAGGGGCGGTCGTGGCGGCCGAAGCACCACGCCACGCCGATGAAACCGTTCGGATCGCGCCCGTCGAGCTCGTACTTGTTGTTAAGGTGAAGCGCCGTTGCAAAAGCCTCCTCGGGCGTGCGGCTCCATTCGAGCAGCTTCTTGCCCCAGTACATGCGCATGTAGTTGTGCATTCGGCCGGAACGGACCACCTCCGCCTGCGCGGCGTTCCAGCACGGATCGTGTGTGGCGCCGGCCTCCCATTGCGCTGGCGTATACACGTATTCGCGCTTGTCCTGGCGGTGCTTGTCCAGGGTCTGGAGCGCCCACGCCGGCAGGGTGTCGAAGCGGTCGTAGCCGGGGTTGAACCACGCTGCGTTCAGGCTCAGGTCGCGGCGGACGATCAATTGCTCGAGGAAGCCGTCCACCGCCACGCGCGGGGCGCCGGAATCCAGCACGCGCAAGGCGATCTCGACCGGCGATATCTGGCCAAAGTGCAGATACGGGCTCAAGCCGGAGCAGGCGTCGAGTACGGGATCGTCCGCTTCGTCGGCGTAGGCCGCCAGGCGGTGCGCGATGAAGCGGTCGAGGAGCTTGTGCGCGGCAACCGGGCCGCCGCCGGGCCCCGGCGCCGGCGGCACGGATTCATCCACGCCGAGTTGCCGGCAGAGCGCCGCGGGATCCGCCAGCGGCAGCGAGTGCTTCACGAGGCCAACGGACGGCACGGCGACGGGCGCAGGCTTCAGCGGCTTCAGGAAACCGTCGAGCAAGCGGTGGATCTTGGGCCGGAGGGTGCGCGCCGCGAACTCGGCGTGATCCGAGACCGCGGCCACCGGCACGATGGCATCGCCTTCGACCCAGACGACGGGGCACGCCACGCGCTTCGCCACCGCCGCGCGCCACTCGCGCTGCACGCGCAGGTAGCCGACATCGCCCACCAGCAACGCGGCGTTTTTCGCGAGTTCCGGAATGACATCCTCCGGCGGGCCCAGGCGGATGCAGAAGCCGATGCCGCGCGCGGCGAGAAGCTGTTCGGTCTCGCGCAGGCCCTCGAGCATGAACTGGTAGTGCCGCCGGTTGGCCTCGGGAAACGACGTCAGCGCAAACGCGACGACG
>CAZMOR010000033.1:0-11091 GCA_964567795.1 uncultured Verrucomicrobiota bacterium | reverse complement strand
CATGGCCGAATCCGCGGAATTCAAGGTCAAGGAAGTCACGCAGGGATCCGCGTTCGGCGCGTACCGCGCCTTGATGTACGGGACCATGGGGCTTGGAAAGATCATCTGGGCGGAGATCCTCTACACGCTGATCGGCGGGCTGGGCGGGGCGCCGGGCCTGTTCCTGCGGATGAAGCTCTATCCGGCACTGTTCAAGTCCTGCGGCCGCAAGGTGGTGTTCGGGAAGAACGTCACGCTCCGCCATCCGCACAAGATCGTGCTGGGCGACGGGGTGGTGCTGGACGACCAGTGCGTCGTGGACGCCAAGGGCGCGGACAACCAGGGCATCCTCCTGCGCGACCGGGTGTACGTGGGCCGCAACACGATCATCTACTGCAAGAACGGCGACATCGAAATCGGCGAAAACGTCAGCTTTTCGGCCAACTGCGTCGTGTTCTCGTCCAACAAGCTCGTGATGAAGAAGAACAGCGTGGTGGCGGCGTTCGCATACCTGCTGAGCGGCGGCGAGTATGATTTGCATGATCCGACCCCGCTGGCGTTGCAGAAGGGCACCTGCACGAAGGGTCCGCTGGAGATCGGCGAGGACTGCTGGATCGGCGCCGGGGCCAAGGTGCTGGATGGCGCGAGCCTGGGCGACCATGTTGTGCTCGGCGCGGGCGCCGTGGCGAACAAGTCGGTGCCGGCGGATTCCATCGCCGTGGGCGTGCCCGCGCGCGTGATCAAGAGCCGGAAGGGGACCGGTTGAAAAAGCGCCTGACGCTGCTGGCCAAGCTGCTGGTGATGACCGGCCTGCTGGCCGTGCTGTACCACAACATCGATTTCGCCGCCTTCCGCGCGGCGCTGGCGGGGCTGAAGTGGGGCTGGCTGCCGCTGATCTATGCGCTCTTCCTCCTGAACACGACGCTCAGTTCATGGAAATGGCAGCAGTTGCTGCACGCCGACGGCGTGCAGGTGCCGCTGGGTTCGCTGCTGTCGAGCTACCTGATCGGTACGTTCTTCAACCTGTTCCTGCCGTCGAGCATCGGCGGCGACTCCTACCGCGTGGTGGATGCCAGCCGCCACGGCGGCGCCGCCAAGAGCTTCGCGTCGGTCTTCGCCGACCGGCTGACGGGCTTCCTGGCGCTGGCGATCTGGGGGCTGCTGTTTTCCGCGGTCGGCTGGTCGCGGCTGCCGGACAAGCGCATCCTGCTGCTGCCGGTGCTGGTGTTCGGCCTGATGGCCGGGCTGGTGTTCGCGCTGGTGCAGCGGACGTGGCTGGTGGCGGTTTGGCGGTTTCTGCGCCTGGACCGGTTGCAGAAACCGGACGCGTTCCTGCACAAGTTCCTCGATTCGCTGGCGGGCTACCACGCCAACCGCGCGCTGCTGGTGCGGGTGTTTGGCATCTCGCTGCTCTTCCAGATGCTGGCCATCGTGATCATCTTCTGCATCTCGCAGGCGCTGGCGTGGGCGGTGCCGTTCATCTATTTCTGCATTTTCGTGCCGCTGATCACGCTGGGCGAAGCGCTGCCGATTTCGATTTTCGGCATCGGCGTGCGCGACAGCCTCTACGTGTTCTTCTTCGCGCAGGGCGGCGCAAGCCGCGAGCAGGCGCTCTCGCTGGCGCTGGTCTACGTGCTGATCACGATCGTCTATTCGCTGCTCGGCGGCGTGCTGTTCCTGCTGCGCCGGCCGCGCGCGGACGGCACCCGCGGGTGATTCTTTCCAGCCTTCGCCACGGATTTCGTTCATCACCGGAATTTTTCTCCGGTTTTTTCAAAGCCGCAATCCACTCCCGGGCACAGAGATCAAAACGGGCCGCAAAATATCGGCCAAATTCCGCGATTATTATGGTTGCATTAAGCCGCGGGCCTGGGGTAGCTAGACTGGACGGGCAGAACTGGTTTGCCCCAACGAAAAGAGGAAACATGGTAAGAGAAAGAAACGAAACGCTTACAAGAATCATGGGTCTGGCAGCGCTGATCGTGGCGGCGATGCTGACCGGTTGCGAGTCGACCACAATGAACAACGAAGGGGTTCCCACCCTGGGCGACTTGCAGGGGGACGCCACGAGCAGCGCCGGAGCGGATTCCGGCTACGAAGCCGAGGGGGAACCTTCGGAAATCACCGGTCCCATCAAGTGGCTGAATCCCGTCGGGGATATTTCGGGCTGGGCGCAGACCGCCACGCTCCAGGCGCATGTGGGCGGCGGCAGCATCAGCATGGCCTACGACAAGAGTACTGTCTGGCCCGCGCGCGACGGCGTGAATGCGACGCCCTGGGCGATCGTGAACATCAACGGCCAGTGGTATGCCGCGACGTTCGAATATCTGAAAGTGGGGCAGATGTCGAAGCCGATGACCGTCCTGTCGCAGACCGGCGGCAAGGGCGATCATTTCAAGGTGGCGCCGCTCTCTTCCTGGCGGCCCCGTAGCGGCGAGCGGTTTGGCCTGATGGTCAGCGGGCTCGCGCGCGGAACCAGCCTGCGGAATGTGAAAGAACGCAGCAACATCTGCATGGTCACCTGGCCATAGCTCGCGGTCACATGCGGCCCCCGGAAGAATCCGGCGGGGCGCAGGCTCCGGCGCAGGCTTCGTGCCTGCGCCGGATTTGCTTTTAAGGGCGGGGGGGCATCCTGGGCTCCCCCATGCGGGGGCTCGCGGCTCATGTCCGGGAGGGGGGGGCTCAAGGCCGGAAAAGCCCGAAAAGGCTCAAAAAGGGCACTTTCGCGGCGTTTTTCTGCATGTAACCCGCTGAATCCGCGGAAGCGAATATTTCAGTTGACGGTATATCGTGATGCGATATAGCATCCGGACCATGGGTTCGATGCCAGATGCCGCATGGATCGCGCAGATGCGCAAGGGGTGCGCGGAGTACTGCATCCTGGTGGCGCTGGGCGGACAGGAGGCCTACGGGTATGAAATCCTGCAGCGCTTGTCCAAATGCGAGCCGCTCAAGCTGGGGGAAAGCACCGTGTATCCTTTGCTGAGCCGTTTGACCCGGGAAGGCTTTCTCACGGTGCAAGTGCGCCAGTCCGCCAGCGGTCCGCCGCGCCGGTACTATCGCCTGACCGCATCCGGACGCGAACGCCTGCAGGGCATGCACGCATATTGGGGAGATTTGGTCGTATCCATGTCGTTGTTGAAAAAGGAGGCCAGCCATGAATCGTGACACCAACCGTCATTTGTCCCGCGAAGTCGAAGACGCGCTGCGCGAGTATCTCCTGAAGGTGGAAAGCCGGCTGAAAGCCGCCGGCACGGACCTCGCCGAATCGCGGGCCATCCTGGACGACCTGGAGGCGCAAATCCGCGCGCAGCTGCTGGAGCAGGGGCCGGAGCCGACGTGGAATGACTTGACGGCGATCCTCTCGCAAATGGATGCACCCGAAAAATACGGCAATGCCCTTCCGGCCCGGCCCGCGCGCTCCGGTGTCAAGTGGGTGGGGTTGGGCGTGGCGACCCTGGCGGTGATCGTGGGATTGGCCACCGTCTTGAAATCCAAAACCGGTTCGGCCGCGGCCGTCGCGGTTCGCGCCGAATCACCGGCACAAATCCAGGACCGTGAAGTTCCGGCCGCGCCGGTGGAATCCGTCCCCGCGGTCCAAGTGGAGCCGGCCGCCGCCAAAACGGTCGGGACGGAGGCCGCGCCCGCGCCCATGCCGGTCCCGGTACTGACGCCGGAACCGGAAATGGCGGAGATTCCTGTCGCCGTGGCCTCCTTCAGTTCGGCCGCCAACGTACGCGAGGCCGACACCGTGCGCCGGGCGGTCGTGGATGCCTTGATCAGTTACCTGTCGCAGTTCAACGGGGTGCGGGTGGTGGAGCGTGAACGCATCAGCGAAGCCCTGCAGGATCTGCGGATGAGTTCCGAGGGCATGATTGACCAGGCCACGGCGCTGCAACTGGGCAAAATGACCGGGGCGCGGGTGATCGTGACCGGCAACATCCTCGAGATCGGCGATGAACTGGCGATTACGGCGCGGCTCATCAACACGGAGACCAGTGAACTGGTTGCCACCCGGGCGACGGGTTCGCGCGGCACCCTGCTGGCGGTTACGGATGAGCTGGCGGCCAAGGTGGCCGACCGCCTGATCGAAGAATCGGGAAGTGTATTGGGGCGGGCCACGGATCTGTCCGAACAGCGGGCCGCGCGGCAAAAGCAGGAACTGCGGCAACAGCTGCAAGGCCGGCAGCTGCCGCGGCTGCTGGTGTTGCTGCCGGAAACCCACCTGGACCGGGTGGTGCCGGATCCGGCGGGGGAAACGGAACTGGTGGACTGGCTGCGCACCTGCGGATTCCCCGTGGCCTCCGCCGAATACGCCGGCATCGAAGTCCCGACGGCCGTGACCCAGTGGGATTCGGAAACCAACATCCGGATTCACCGGGCCGAACCCCAGGGCGATCGCTATTGGAACATCGCCTCCCGGATGGTGCAATCCTTCGTGAAAGGCGGATTGTCCAAGGACGCCGACAAGTTGAAGGAAATCGCCGACATCCTGATCCTGGGACAGGGTATCAGCGAGCGCGGTACGACCCGTTCCGGCATCGTGTCCTGCAAGGCCCGGCTGGAATTGAAGGTCATCGACATCCAAACTGGCGAAGTCCTGCTGAGCAAATCCACCTATGGCGCGGGGTTGGACGTGGCGGAACACATCGCCGGCAAGCGCGCCCTGCAGGCGGCCGGCCGCCAGATGGCAGTCGACCTCATTCCGGAACTGGCCGTTTGCCGGAGCGGGATGAAAACAAGCGCGCCGTAGGAGAAATGGAATGAATCCGATCCAACAGCGGGTCACCGCGGGTATCTTCCTGGGTGTTTGCGCCTTGGGGGCGGCCACGCTTCAGGCCGGGACGCCCTTCTACGAACAGGGGCGAAAGGCAGAAGAGGCCGAAAAGTGGGAGGCGGCCTACCAGGCCTATGTCCAGTCGGTGGAACATGGCGAAAAGCCGGCGGTGGAGGAGGACGAACGCCCCATCGATCGGGTCTTCCTGGTCGCCACCGAACACCTGGGGCGGTTTGATGAAGCCATCGCCCTGACAAGTCGATATTTCAAGGACAACCAAGATGGTCATGTGCATAGTCTGCTGGGCCGTTTTTATCGGGATCAGCTGCACGATTACGACAAAGCGCGCGCAGAGTTCCGGCTTGCGTATGAGGATTTCATGGCTCACGGCGACCGCCTTTACGAGGCGTTGCAAAACCTGAAAGAGCAAGCCGACAGTTATCTGACCCAACTGTACGAAATGGATTACTATGCAAATCGGAAATATCGCGAATCCTACACCCGTCAGGCCCAGCAAATCCTCTTAGATGGATTTCCCCGCGTCGATCAAATCGAGGACGAGATGTACCGGGAGCAAACCCGCCGAGTGTATCTGGTCTTGCTCCGGGACATCTACGGCGAAAGTTGGTATTCAGGCTACAACCCGGATCTGGCTAATGAATACGAGCAAGCTCTTCAGGCGTATGAAATCGGGGGGGTGTCGCCCTACGAGCAGGTTTTTCAAGACGCCTGGAAGTTGTCGAGTGTGGGCAATTATGCGGGGGCCGCCCAAGTGTGGGAAGACTATTTCGTCACGTATCCGGAAGCCACCAACGACCTGGACATGCTCGACCGTTTGGTTTGGTGTTATTTTTCGGCGAAGGATTGGGGCAACACGCTGCGGACAGCCGAGCAAACCATCGAACTGATGGAACAGAAAATCAACGCCATGAAGACCGATATTGAAAAGTCGGTGGCCATGGAAGGCAGCTGGCTGGCCACCTATGATCGGGCCGTCACGGCGGCGGAAGCGTTGAAACTCGACAACAAGGTGTTTGACATCATGGAGCGGTCCCGCGCCCGCGCCATGCTGAATTTGCTGGGGGGGCGGGATTACTCGAAACGGCAGGCGCGGCTTTCCGCAGATGACCGGGAAATCATCCTGCTGAAATCCCGCATCGATGAAATCAAGGACGCCATCGAAAACGAGCGGAAAATCAAACGCCCCGATGAAATGGCGTCTCTGCAGCGCTCTCTGGTGCTGGCGGAAGATACCAGCGCCAAAGTCCAGCGCCGCGCGGATATCGCCCGTCGGGAAATCCTTTCCTCGGCCCGGGTGGAACCCCTCACCGCGCAGGAGGCGCAGAAATTGATCGGGGATGACACCTTGATCTCCATTTGGACCGGCATCCATATCAGCGTGATCACCAAGGACAAGGTCACCTCGCGCTACATCCGCGGCAGTTCCCATTTCGACAAACTGATCCGCGATTTCCGGGAAGCCATCGACGCGCGAGGCAGCCCCGCGCGATCGCTGGCGCTGGAAGCCGACGGGAACGGATCTCCTGATGCCGGGGCGGAGGCGGATGCCAAGATCCGGGCCATCGGGCAGAAAATGTACGACATCATCATCCGGCCCATTGAAAAGAACATCAGCACGAATTCCGACCGGATCTACATCGTGTACGACCGGTCACATCCGCTGATCCCCTACGAGGTGTTGCATGATGGCCAGCATTACATGGCCGAGAAGTACACCCTGGTCTACGAGCCCAGCGTGAGCGTCCTGAAGAAATGCATGGAGCGGCGGCATCCCATGGGGCAGAAGCTGGTGGCCCTAGGCAATCCCGACCTGGGGAACCCCAACTTCAATCTCGCGTATGCCGAGGACGAAGTGAAAAAACTGGCGGAGATCTATCCCGATTCGCGCATCCTGACCGGTGCCGAGGCGTCGGAAGCCGCCGTGCAGCTGCTGGCCCCCGATGCGGACATCCTGCACCTTGCCTGCCACGGCGTGATCGATGAAAACGACCCCAAGAAAAGCCATTTGCGGCTGGCGCCGGACAAGAACAATGACGGATTCCTGACGGCGGACGAGATCATGGACCTGAACCTGCAGTGTTCTCTGGTCACGCTGAGCGCCTGTGATACCGGGCGCGGGCGAATCCTCATGGGGGGCGAAATCCTCGGCCTGACGCGGGCGTGGATCTACGCCGGTACGCCGTCGGTGCTGGCCAGCCTGTGGAAGGTGGATGACCGCGCCACGTCGCAGTTGATGACGGCGTTTTACGAGAATCTCAAGACCCACGACAAAGCCAAGGCCCTGCAACTGGCCCAGCTGGACATGATCAAGCAGGGGTTGAGCCCGTTCTACTGGGCGGCCTTCTGCCTGTATGGAGACTATCAATGAAGCGGGCCCCGTCATTACTGTTTCTGCTGATACTTGGCATGGGGGTACCGCTTCGGGCCGGGACGACCAACGCGCCGTATTACGATGCCGGGTGCCGGGCCGAGGCCGCCGGCAAATGGGAGGAGGCCTACAACGCGTATGTTGCCTCCGTTGAAAACAGCGAAAACGTGGACGCGGATGAAAAGGAGCGGCCCATCGACCGCGCGTTTTTGGTCGCCACGGAACACCTCGGCCGGTTCGATGAGGCGTTTGCCCTGACGGACAAGTATCTTGACGGCCGGAAGGATGGTTATATCCATCGGTTGCGCGGATATTTCTATAAGGAAAAGCTGCGGGATTACGACAAGGCGCGGGCGGAATTCCGCCTTTCCTACGAAGATTTCCTGGCGGTGGATGCGCGCCTGTATGCCGCTTTGTACAGCTTGGAACAGCAAGCGGGTTGTTACCGCACCCAGCTGTTTGAAATGGACTATTATGCCAATCGTAAATATCGCAAAACGTATACACGCATGGCCCACAATATCCTTTTAGACGGATTTTCACGCGTGGAAGACGTGCGCGCCGAAGGTGAAGAGCGATACCATAAGATACGCAACATTTATCTGAATTCGCTCGCCTATGTTTACGGTCTATCCTGGTATTCCGGCAAAAATCCGGAATTGGCCAAGGAATACGAACAAATGGCGGCCGGGGGGGGAGTTGGAGAAAAGACGCCATACCAGCGGGCATTCGAAGCGTATCAACCCCTCTGGGATGCCGGGCGCTGGGCTGAAGCTGCGCAGCTCTGGAACAATTACCTGGACACGTATCCGGCCATGACAAATGACCTGCATTTCATGAAGCGTCTCATCAAATGCTATTACTTTGCGGAGGATTGGCCGAACACCTGGCGCACGGCGGTCATCACCATGGACTTGATGGATCGCATCCTCGGGGACATGGAGACCGACATGGAGAAATCCGGCAAAGCCGAACGGAGCTGGCTGGCGAATTATGAATATGCCATCGTTGCGGCCCAGAAGCTCAAGCGCGATGACCAAGCCTTCGAGGTAATGGAGCGCGCCCATGCGCGGGCCATGCTGGATTTGCTCGGCGGGCGGGATTATTCCAAGCGGGAAGCGCGGCTTTCGGCTGATGACCGGGAAATCCTTCTGTTGAAATCGCGCATGGATGAAATCAAGGACGCCATCGAAAACGAGCGGAAAACCGGCCGGGTCGAAGCAGAGGCCTCCCTGCAGCGCTCGCTAGTGCTGGTGGAAGATACGAGTACGAAAGTTCAACGCCGGGTGGATATCGCCCGAAGGGAAATCCTGTCTGCCAAGCAGGTCGAACCGATCACGGCACAGGAGGCTCAGGCCTTGATCGGGGATGACACTCTCATATCCATTTGGTCCGGCATCTACATGAGCGTGGTCACCAAGGACAAGATCACCTCCCGGTATATCCGCGGCAGTTCGAGTTTCGACAAGCAAATCCGAGAATTCCGCGAAGCCCTTGATCATCGGGGCAAGCAGGCCCGGTCGCTGGCGCTGGAAGCCGATGGCAACAGATCCCCGGACACCGGGGCGGAAGCCGACGCCAAGATCCTGGCCATCGGGCAGAAAATGTACGACATCATCATCCGGCCCATGGAAAAGGACTTCAGCACGAATTCCGACCGGATCTATATCGTGTACGACCGTTCGCATCCGTTGATCCCCTACGAGGTGCTGCATGACGGCCAGCATTACATGGCCGAGAAATACACCCTGGTCTATGCGCCCAGCATGAGCGTGCTCAAGAAATGCATCGAGCGGCGGCATCCCATGGGGCAGAAGCTGGTGGCGCTGGGCAATCCCGACCTGGGAAACCCCGACTTCAATCTCGCGTATGCCGAGGACGAAGTGAAAAAACTGGCCGAGATCTACCCCGACTCGCGCATCCTGACCGGCGCCGAGGCGTCGGAAGCCGCCGTGCAGCTGCTGGCCCCCGATGCGGACATCCTGCACCTTGCCTGCCACGGCGTGATCGATGAAAACGATCCCAAGAAAAGCCATTTGCGTTTGGCCCCCGACAAGGACAATGACGGCTACCTGACGGCGGACGAAATCATGGATATGAATCTGCAATGCTCTCTGGTCACGTTGAGCGCCTGCGATACCGGGCGCGGGAAAATTGTTTCCGGCGGCGAGGTGCTCGGCCTGACGCGCGCGTGGATCTACGCCGGCACGCCGTCGGTGCTGGCCAGCCTGTGGAAGGTGGATGACCGGGCGACGTCACAGTTGATGACGGCATTCTACGAAAACCTGAAAACCCACGACAAGGCCAAGGCTCTGCAACTGGCCCAGCTGGACATGATCAAGCAGGGGTTGAGCCCGTTCTACTGGGCGGCTTTCTGCCTGTATGGAGACTATCAATGAAAAACATCCTGCTGTTCCTGGCCGCCGGACTGATGGCCATCGGTGCGGTCCGGGCCGAGACGCCGCTCTCGGCTTCCGCCGCCGATGACCTGCTGGCTTTCGTCCGTGAACATGCGGACAAACTGCCCACGCCGGTCCTGCTGGTGCTGCCGTTCCGGAACCAGAACGGCTCGAAATCCATGGAAGGCGAATTGATTTCGGAGCGTCTGGTGGCCGATCTGTCCCTCGAGCCCGGCTTGAAAATCGTCGAGCGCCAGAACCTCGACCAGGCCCTGGCCGAGCAGAAACTGGCGCTGGAGGGATATATTTCGCCGGAATCGGCCGCCCAGGCCGGCCGGCTGACGGGGGCCGGGACGGTCTTGACGGCCTCGTTGATCGCCATGGGGGAAAACACGGAGATCCATGCGCGTCTGTTTGCGGTCGAGAACGGCGAGGTCATCGGGGCCAAAACCATCGTGGCCCGGCGCGAGATCCGCTCGTTCATCAATCCGCTTTGGGATGACATCAACACCATCAAATCTACGGGCCGGGAATTCAAGGCGCAGGTCTGGACGGAAAAAGACCGGCTGGGCATCGGGGACGAAGCCGTGGTTTGCTTCAAGGTGGCGCAAGCGAGCTACGTCACGGTTTTCGATTTCTCGACGGACGGCTCGATCACGGTGCTGTTTCCCAGCCGCTTCCAGCCCGACAATCATGTACGTGCGGACCAGGTCTACCGGATTCCGCCGGAGGAAGGCGGGTATCGCATCCGGGTGCAGGGCCCGCCGGGCTTGGAGCAGCTGAAGTTGTTCGCCACGACAGAAGACGTGCCGCTGTATGTCCGCGATTACTCGCAGACTCCCTTCAATTCGGTCAACGATGGCGACGCGGAGACGGTCCGGGGCCTGGTGGCCACGTTTGAAAAAATGCCGGAGACCGGCTGGGCCGAAGCCACGTGGGAATTCCTCGTCGAGCGCATCCTGCGGTAGGCCTTCGCGCGCCGGCGGGGCGGGGACCATCCTAGGCTCCCCCATGCGGGGGCTCGCGGCTCATGCCCGGGAGGGGGGGCTCAAGGTCCCAAAGGTCCGAAAAGGCTCAAAAAGGGCGCTTTCGCGGCGTTTTTCCGGATGGAGAGCGGCTTGCGGGCGGCGAAGCGGAATCAGTCCCGGGGACTTTCGGGGATGTAGTCGTCGCGGCGGGGGGCAAAGACTTCGATGGCGGTGGAATCCGCGACGATCTGTGCGCCGTGGGGCACGTTGACCGGGATGCACCAGGAGTCGCCGGGGCGGACATCCTGGACGGTGGCGCCGATCTTGAGGCGGATGTGGCCGCGGACGAGGTAGCCGGTCTGTTCGTAGGGGTGGGCGTGTTCCGGGAGCTGGCTGCCGGCCTGCAGGAGGAATTCGGCCATCAGCGTTTTGTCGCCGTAGATGAGGGTTTTCTGGGAGATGCCGGGGAGGACGGGCTTGTAGCCGGAGTCGGAATGGCGGGCGAACGGGTTCATTTTCGGGGCGGCGGGGGAACGGCCGGTACAGGGCATGAGCCGCGATTCCCCGCATGGGGGGAAC